>JAITLV010000063.1 GCA_031277685.1 Sphingobacterium sp.
CAATCGCCTTTCTACTTTCTGTAAGACGATTGAATAAGGTAGATTTACCAACATTTGGACGACCAACAATTGCAACAATATTTGCCATATTTATTTTATTTGATCCACCCGCTCTCACAGCAGATGGCACTTTTATGCTAAAAATATACTTAAGGGAACAAAGATACGGATTCGAAAGGGATTATCGCGACACAAAAACAAAAATGGCTTTACCGTGAAGTAAAGCCATTTATCGGGTCTAAATTATAAATATTCGTCTAATTAGACGTTGGATTCTGCGTCAATTTACCTGGATAAGAATTTATTGCGTTCTGTGGAATAAAATAAGTCACTCTAAAATCTGTTGGTAGAATATCTTCAAATTGTTTTTGTGGTCCAGGATAAGTTCTATTCAACGGTAACCCATTACGGAACACATCATAGCTGCGTTCGGCCTGATAGGCCAATTCCAACTGACGCTCTTTATCGATCAGTTTGCTTGCGTTGGCCGCATCAATCGAAGTATATCCTCCATTGACGATAGAACGATTTCTGATGGTATTCAAATCATTTAATGCAGCACCATAGTTACCTAATTTTGCATTAGCTTCGGCACGGTTTAAATAAATTTCACCCAAGCGACTGATTACAGGCGAGTGCAGTTGAGACTCCTCCCCTTCACGTGAACATTTCACAATATAGAATTGGGGATAAGCGCGGTTTAAGGAAATATAGTAATCTATCATACCCGCATAGGTATTGCCATCCTCATAGGTAATTGAATAGGTCTGTTGATTAGCATTAATTGCTGACAATGTATATTCTTTAACAACCTCCTTATCACCGACCTTTTTGACTTCTCTCGCAATAACATTATTTCCACTAATTATAACTGGAATCTGTACATAGCTCACTGTTTTAGGGTCACCGGCCTTCGCTGGGACGTCCTGCTTGATAAATCGAATTACTGTTGAATAGTTGTCCTTATCATCTTTGGCATATGTTGGTTCAATAAATGCAGCACGTGCATCGACAATGTTGTAATGATCAGGTCTCCAATCATTACGACCAGTTTCATTCAATAGATCAATGTACTTGGCACTGGAATACATCTCACCCCAGCCCATACCACCGATATTGGAGTACATACCACCAATACCATAATAGTGATCATCGCCCGAAAATTCAGAAGCGACACGTTTCACCGCAAAGATGGTCTCTTTGTTATCTTCTGGTCTAAAGGTATTATATTTCATGAATTGCTCACGGGCCAACAGCACATATTTACCTGAATTAATCACCTTATCTGCATATTCAACCGAAAGACGAGCATATGCTGCATTTGGATTTTTATAGGTACCACTCATATACAGATATATACGGGAAAGCATCGCTTGCGCTGCACCTTTGGATGCATATGTAGCCCCTTTATCAAGTGTCAGTAAACCTTCTGCCTTTTTTAGATCGCTGATTGCCTGTGCATACGTATCTTTGACAGAAGAACGGTCCGGCAGATTCAAATTATTGAAAACATCATCAGGTGTACCATTGACAATAGGGACACCTAAGTTTGTTTCTGGGCTTTGATAGTATGGCTTTCCAAATGCACGACAAAGGTAAAAGTACATCATTCCACGGATGTAATAACACTCCCCCAGTTTGTTGTCCATTTCTTTGCTTTGACCTTCTGCAAACATCTTGATGACGTTCGAGGATTGTGCAATAGCTTTATAGCCGCTGTCCCAAAAATCCTGTAAACGATAATTGTTTGGAGTTCTCGCATAGGAGATAAATTCGTAAAACGCATCTGTCGATGAACCGCGGATCATCATATTATCACCAGCGTATTCACCTAAACGGTGCATAGGGTCGGACCAAGCTTTTAACTGTGCATAAGTACCGGTTACCATTGCATCAGGATTAGTTGCAATATTATCTTCGTCCATTGAAGTATAAGGAAGTCGATCTATATCGCAAGAGGATACTGCCGTTGCGATTAAAAGTCCGATTAATATCTTTTTCATTATTGATTTTCTAAACGTTAAAATTAAAATGTCACACTTGCGCCGAACATGTATTTGCGAACCATAGGATATACAGAAACACCTGTAGATCTGATCATTTGACCGCCTCCACCTTTGCCATCTGGCTCAGTCAACGGAAGTTCCGGATCAACACCTGAGTAGTTCGTAATTGTAAACAAGTTCTCTCCAGCTAAGAATACGCGTAAATTTTTGATGTTATACTTTTTCAGATCGAAGTTGTAGCCCAAAGTCAACGACCTCATCTTTAAAAAATTGTTACTTTCCAAGTAGCGTGTTGACGGCGAATTACCTTTATCTTGATTATCATATTTCGCTATCGGGTGAGTAGCTACATCGCCCGGTTTTTCCCAACGACTCCATCCATCTTGTAGTTTCATCTGATTACGATCTGTATATGTTCCGTCCGAATCAAATTCCTGACGTGAGTAATTATACAATTTCCCGCCCAACGAGAAACCAAAGACAGCATTTAAGTCAAACTGTTTATAATTTAAGGACGTACTGAAACCTCCAAAAAGATCTGGGTTTCCCTTCCCTACATTACGGAATGTGGCATCTGAATAATTAGATGTTGCTGTTCGCGTTTCGTTACCATCCGCATCAGTCGAATATTGATACCACATAGGTGCCCCATTATCTACGTTAACGCCAGCCCATTCTTTTAAGTAATAGGTATCTACCGGATAACCAGGTTGAAGCAGGCGTTGCGCCGATCCAGCGATTCCTGAACCATCTCCCGCTATAATTCGTTTGGATACAAGATTGCCATCAGCATCTTTTGTGGCGAAAAGTTCTGTCAGTTTATTCACATTGTGACTTAAATTAACATCCAGACTCCATTGCACATTGTCATTTCGAACGATGTCGCCACCGATGGTCAATTCAATCCCCCGGTTTTGCATCTTACCAATATTTTTCCAAATAGAGGTAACACCGGTCAGACCACTGATGGGAACTTGATAAAGTACATTGTCTGTTTTCTTGTCGTAATAATCAACATTAAATCTTAGTCGATTTTTTAACAAGGCTGCATCCACCCCAAAACCTGTTGTGTATGTTTTTTCCCAAGTCAGATTTTTATTACCGATTTGACTAATTAACGCCCCTGGTATACCATTATAACTTGATGATGCCGATACCGAATAAAGGCTATACTGTGGATATAATGAGCTCGGTCTATTACCTACCGATCCATATGCAACTCTCAATTTCAAGTTATCCACCCAATCAGCCTTAAACCAGTTTTCCTTATTGATATTCCAACCACCACTGACTGAAAAGAAGTTTCCATATTTTGCATTCGTACCAAAATTGGATGCTCCATCACGGCGGAACGATACCTGTGCCAAATATTTATTATCGTATGCATAGTTTGCATTAGACAAAAATGACTGTACTGCCCATTCGGAAATTCCGCCTCTGGTCCGCTCTGGTTTTGCAACAACATCCAATACCTCGAAACCATTTACAATACCCGTCCCATAAGCATCTAAGGTTTTTGTCCAATAGTCGTTAAATTCGTATGCAGCCAATCCATTCAGGCTATGTTTATCCCAAGTCTTGTTGAAACGTAAAATCTGGTTGGTATATCGACGGGCAAATTCCATGCGATAATCTGTCACACGACCAATTACACTTTCGCCACTGTTTGATCGTGGATCTTGATACCCGCTATCGGAATAACTATTGTAACGATAATTGTTGACTGAGGAGAAGGTCAACCAATCTGTTAATTTGACATCGAAATCTAAGTTACCCATAAATTCATAATTGGTATTGGCACTATGATTCCATTGCAAGTCATACAAGTAGTTTGTGCTTGCGTTGTTGACCCAGCCACTATAGCGGTGTGGCACTAAATTTCCATTAGCATCGTAAGGGCTATCCCATGGTAGATTACCATACATCGCATTGACATCATATTGACGATCATCAACAGAACGTTTAGAACCGACAATTGATGGTTTAATGGTCAACCAGTCAAAAGGTTTATAATTGGTACGCAATCTAAAGTTATAACGATCATAGTCATACCCTTTTACTGCACCAGCTTCGTTATAATACCCCAAAGACAAATAAGATTGCAATTTATCGGTACCACCTTGAATAGAAAGATTATGATTCTGTACAAATCCAGTTTTAGTAGCCAGCTTCCACCAGTCGAAATTACTATTGCGTAAGTCCGAATTCCAACGTGGAAATTTGATATCAGCTGGATTTGAGAATGAAGCAAAGTAGTCATAAAGTTCAGCTCCATCCATCATCTTCATGTGTCCATTAGAAAGTTGGTTAACCCCCATTTTGGTAGAAAAACTAATACTGGTCTTGGAAGCTGAAGGATTTTTTGTTGTGACGACAACAACACCATTTGCACCTTGAGAACCATAAATAGATGTTGAGGCAGCATCCTTTAATATCGTTAAAGATTCAATATCGTTAGGGTTGATATCACCTGGACTTGAACCAACAATGACGCCGTCAATAACCCATAGTGGACTTGTTGTACCACTTATTGTTGCCTGACCACGAATCACAACTCCACCATTTGATCCCGGTTTACCAGCTCCTGGTGCCACATAGACACCTGCGGCCTTACCATTTAACATATTCTCGACAGACGGAGTTGTTACGTCACGCAATTTGTCACCTTTCACAGCCTGAAGAGCACCGGTCAAACTTTCTTTTTTCTGTTGTGTTCCATAACCAACTATGACAACTTCCTGGAGTGCTTCGCTATTGGACTCAAGATTAATGTTAACAACCGACCCTGTCACTATCACTTCTTGCGCCTTATATCCAACACTTGTAATGACCAATACATCGCCATTTTTAGCATCAATTGTAAATCGTCCATCTACACCTGCGGATGTCGATTTAGCACTACCTTTCACACTAATGGTAGCACCTGCCAAGGGTCCGTCTACAGACCGCACTGTTCCGCTCACTTTTTGTTGATAAACAGTGCTATTCAACAATATGTTGTCGCCTGTAAATGTAAGACCATTAGCATTAGCTGAGTTATGTGTACTTGTAATGAGTAAAGCTAATGATAACAGGCTCAACTTGTGATTGTCGAGAATCT
>JAITLV010000228.1 GCA_031277685.1 Sphingobacterium sp.
GGAATATGGCTAATGACAACGGTATGTTGAGCTTGTTTTCTTTCTTCGGACTGTAATACCTTTTCCAGCCATTTAGCCTGTTCTTTTCTGTAGTTGTCGTAGTCAACAGTTCCGGCGTATACCTCATGATTATCGGGTTTGTCCTCGCCGCTGTCCAACATGATCCAAAAAATAGGACCTCTTTTGAAAGCTTGGTAGTATTTATTGTCAGGATAGCCAAAATATCGTTTGAAATTACGTGCAAAAGATCCCCTTGTCTCATGGTTTCCCCGATTCATGATGAAAGGTTTGCTTGTTGCGAAAAATTCAATTGGCTTTAGCAGTTTCTCCGTAATATCTTGCTGATTGGTGACATAATGAAAGGAATCACCATTCAATACAAAAAAATCGTAGGGTGAAATATCCTGATGCGGAATAAGATCACGATAGCTGCTTTTTTCCTCATGTACATCATTGTATACGAGGCAGCGAATCTGCTCTTGATTATTTTTGGGTAAATTGGCCTCGAAGATGGGAGTTTCTATTTCTTGGCCATATACGATTTTATAAGGATCGAATTTTTGGACTTCCTTTGCCTTGATGCGATAACGAAACGACCGCGGTGCATCCGCAATTGTAAAATGGAAAAAGTCAGTATTGGCGTTGATCATCCCATCTTCGGATTGGTAGATCTTTTTTTGAACATTCCCTCCATTGTCGAGTATCTCGAGCCAAGCAAAAGCTTCTCTGCTCAAAATTGTAAACACACTGACTCCTGTTTCCGTTTGATTTTGTAGATAGGCAGGTACGACAAAACTGAACTCGCCTTCTGCTTCGTTTGCGCCTTTTTCTTGCGCGAGGCTTATATTAGGTAATGTAAACCCAGCCAGAGCCAGGGATTCTAGGAATCTTCTTCTGTTAAAATTCATATTTAAAGGTCACAAGTGGTTATTTAATGTTTATCTCGACATATAATGGCCGATGATCACTAGCGTATTTTTCATCCAGAATACGGTGGTTGGAGAATTTGGCTGCGGAGGATTTATTGACCATGATATAATCGATTTCAGTAGTAGGTTCATCTTGAGGAAATGTAAATCCATGGCTAATGCTGCTTTTGGAGAATACTTTACCAAGTTCGGTGATGGCCGGATCTTTGGGCTCCGAATTTAGGTCGCCAACAAGTATTGCGGGTAATTTTTCATTTTTAAAACGATTGGTGATAAATTTCGCCTGTTCGATTTTATTTTTGTCCCTAAGATCAAGGTGAGTATTGGCAAATAGGAGTTTCTTGTTGTGAATTGTCACTTCGATAATAGATAGACTACGGCGCTCACTTTCTACTGGGGATGGAAGAAAATGTTTCTCTACGCGTTCGATCGGTTGTTTCGATAAGATGGCAGTGCCGTATTCTCCTTTTTCAAGGTCGATTCCTTTAGAAAATATATAGTGCATACCAGTGAGTTCCGCTAATTTTTTTGCTTGGTTTTCAAAATAGGATCGACCGAGGTTAACATCTATTTCCTGAAGTCCAACGAGGTCCGCTTTTGAATTTTTAATAATTTGGGCAATGGTATCGAGATTGATAATGGATTCTTTTTCAGCAGGCGGATTTCCATGGTGGATATTAAAGGAAAGTATCCGGACAGTTTGCGCATTTAGATGAAATACAGATCCTAGCAGGATAAAAAAGAATAGAAGTAGTTTACGGTTCATTGTTGAAAGTTAAGTTTAGAATGAAGTCAGCGCTTTATGTTCGCTCCGTTAAAAGTACTAAAATCTTGGAGTACAACATCGAAAGTTTGAAGTTGTAACAAAATAATCATTTAAGCTTATTGCGATCATGTTGGGATATGAGCAAAAAAATAGCCATTCTTTACAGAATGGCTACCTACATTATACTAATTTTTACAGCAACTAGTCTTCGTTTTCTTCTCCGTGAAGCATTGGATCTTCTCCTGTCACTTCAGCGCGGATTTTAGCCTCTAGCTCATCCATTAGATCTGGATTATCAAATAATAAGGCTTTAACAGCATCT
Source organism: Sphingobacterium sp. (assembly GCA_031277685.1). Lineage (GTDB taxonomy): Bacteria > Bacteroidota > Bacteroidia > Sphingobacteriales > Sphingobacteriaceae > Sphingobacterium. Next base: position 2,018 of record JAITLV010000228.1, read on the forward strand.
CTACCTTGTCCTAATTTGGTTTCACCATAGCTAAACCAAGAACCTGCTTTTTTGATGATGCCATATTCAACACCTAAATCAATGATTTCACCGACTTTGGAGATTCCCTCGCCGAAAATGATATCAAATTCCGCAATACGGAATGGAGGTGCTACTTTATTTTTTACAATCTTAACTTTTACGCGGTTACCCGATACTTCATCAGAGTCTTTGATCTGCGACGTACGACGGATATCTAAACGAACCGAAGCGTAGAATTTCAATGCATTACCACCAGTTGTTGTTTCCGGGTTACCGAACATCACACCAATTTTTTCACGCAATTGGTTGATGAAAATACAACAACAGTTTGTTTTAGCAATTGTTCCTGTCAACTTACGTAATGCTTGAGACATTAAACGAGCCTGAAGACCCATTTTAGAATCACCCATTTCACCTTCAATCTCTCCTTTAGGGACTAATGCAGCGACAGAGTCAATAACAATTACGTCGATTGCACCTGAACGAATTAAGTTATCTGCAATTTCTAAGCCCTGCTCACCGTTATCTGGTTGGGAGATCAATAAGTTTTCTACATCTACGCCCAATTTTTGAGCATAATATTTATCAAAAGCGTGTTCAGCATCGATGATTGCTGCAATACCACCTTTTTTCTGTGCTTCAGCAACAATGTGTGTGGCCAAAGTCGTTTTACCTGAAGATTCAGGTCCATAGATTTCTATGATACGGCCTTTTGGTACACCGCCAATTCCCAAAGCGATATCCAAACCCAGAGATCCAGTAGAAATTGCCTCAATTGGCTCAACAGCTGTATCTCCTAATTTCATGATTGAACCTTTTCCAAAGTTCTTTTCCAATTTATCTAACGTCAGCTGTAACGCTTTTAATTTATCCGTGTTGCTCATATTTTTAGTATATATTTATCAAAATTAAAAATAAAAAACAATAAACCAACTATTTTTCACTAAAAAAATTAGTTTTTTATTTCTATTGCGCTTGGAGCACTCTTTATGTGGTGGGTTTTCTCAAAGTATTTGCACATGTAGGTAATTGGGCATTTTTCGCAAAGCGGTTTGCGTGCCAGACAAATATATCTTCCATGCAGGATCAGCCAATGGTGTGCAACTGCAATGGTCTCTTTGGGGAGATTTTTGACTAATTGTTTTTCTACGGCTAATGGTGTTGTAGCGCGGGAGGTTAAGCCAAGCCGATTAGCCACACGGAATACATGTGTATCCACTGCCATAGCAGGATTGTGGTATACCACAGAGGAAATGACGTTCGCTGTTTTTCTACCGACACCGGGGAGCTTGACCAAATCTTCAATCTGTTCCGGTACTACATTGTCAAATTTTTCGATGAGCATTTGTGCCATTCCGACCAGATGTTTCGCTTTATTATTGGGATAGCTGACTGAGCGGATATAGCTAAATACCTCATCAACACTGGAGGCAGCCAGGGTGTATGCGTCTGGATAACGTTCAAATAATTTGGGCGTAACCTGATTAATTCTCTTGTCTGTACATTGAGCAGATAAAATGACAGCAACAAGTAATTCATAGGGGTTGCTATAGTTGAGCTCTGTCTGCGCATCGGGATTATTTTTGGAAAAATACTCCACAAAAGCCTTGTATCGTTCTTGTTTTAACATCACTCCAAAACTAGCCAAAATTTCTATCAAAAAAGAAAACTTGATGCTTAGTCATTGGTTACCAGATTGATTTTTACACTATAAATTGGTCATCATCATAATAGAAATGGTATTTGGGTCTAAAGTCTGTTTTGGAAAACAGCAGCGATCCCCTTATGTCGGGAAGATAGGCGAAAAAACGGTTTGTATTCCAATAAATAAGGCCTAATCTCAAGATTAGGCCTTTCTTTTTTCCATTTGTTTGGAATATGCCATGATATTCGCGATACATTTTTTGCTTGGATTAAGCAACATGTTGGGTAATTGAAGTTTCAATTCATTTTCTATATCCTCATCAGTCATTACCTTTTCGTTTTGGGTTAGCAAATTTTGAACTTCGTTTTCTGATTGGGTAAAGTTTTCTACCATAAGCATCTTGAGTTTTGTCCCTGTAAGTTAATTAATTAAACGGACAAAAGATGGTTTTGGTATATGAAAAATGAGAATATTATTTATTTTTTCTTTTTACTACTGAATTCTTCAGCCTTGAGGATCGCATTATATGCGTTAACAATTCCTCCGGTGACGGAAATATCTTCTAATTTGACCATTTTAGTGGCATCTTCGCCAACTTTTATCTGAACCATTTGCGCTGGCTTTTCCACAGATGCTAGAATGATCTGTTTCGTTTCGGCGGCGGAAAGTGTTGGATAATAGGAACGTATCATAGCGGCAAGCCCAGCAACTACAGGAGAAGCCATACTCGTTCCCTGCTCTTCTTTATACTGTGAGTCCGGGATAGTCGAGTTAATCCGTACACCAGGGGCAAAAACGTCCACAGATTTTTTGCCATAATTGGAAAAATCAGCTAAGAGTTCGTTGTCTAAATGTAAGCCTGTTGCACCGACAGTAATCCAGTTATTTGCAATACCTGTGGTATCTCCCCTGGCATCAGTGTAATATTTCATCGGGAAATTTGGTTCTACATCATTGTCTTCGCTGTCATTTCCTGCAGCATGTACCATCAATACATCTTTTGAGTCTGCATATTTGATAGCATCGTCTACAGTCTGTTTGTTATAGGCGTAACTTTTACCAAAACTCATATTGATTACTTTGGCACCATTATCTACCGCATAACGAATAGCATTTGCCACATCTTTGTCGCGCTCATCACCGTCGGGAACAAGTCTGACCGTAAGTATCCTGACATTATCAGCTACACCGTTGATACCAATATTATTATCGCGTTTCGCACCAATGATTCCCGCTACATGGCTACCATGTAATGCGTCAGGCCCCTTGACATCTGCGTTTCCGTAATGACGTTCAGTGGCATCCTCATAATTGTCGCCAACAATAGGACGTGAATCATAGTCTTTGTTCAAATGGTATTCAACCTGGTTGTTGAAATATTTTGCTCCTTCGGTTATATCATCAAAAAATTTGACAAAGCCATTTGTTTGAATTTCGTCTTTTGCATAGCCAAGAGCAATACGTTGATTATTCGATTTTGGGTTGAAGTTTTCTAGATCGGTCAACGTAATTTCTTCAGGTTTTTTACCTATTTCGCGAACTACCGCGTCTAAATTACGTTTTAGCGCGTCGTAGGAAAACTGGCCCATTTTGGCTTCCTCCAGCTTGTTCTTGTATTTTACCACCATCTTTTGATAAGCCAAAAAAGCTTGTCTATCCGCCTCATTTAGCGCAGTGGTTGGTGTAATATGCGCAAATTTTTCATCTAGAATCCTGAGTTGCCTGGTGAGTTCGAGATTGTCAAATTGGACATCTTTCCCGTCGGCATTACCAATAAAATTCCAGCCGTATTTATCGTTGATATATCCGTTTCCATCATTATCTTTCCCATTGGAAAGACTATCCTTCGGATTGATCCAAACGACATCCTTTAAATCTTCGTGGAAAACATCTACACCCCCGTCCAAAACCCCTACAATCACAGGTGTTGATTTTTTTCCCTTTAATAATGTTTTATAGGCTTTTTCCGTACTGATACCCATTACACCATCAGTGTTGTAATCTAAGTTAAACCAGTTTGCAGGAATAGCCTCAGTTTGGGCAAACGAGGTTATCGGTAAAATACCCAAAGCAATAAAATATAATGATTTCTTTAAATTCATAAAATTTTCTCCTAGCACAGTAGCAAAGATAGTATTATTGAACTTGCTGAATTGTTAATTTTTATTAAAAGTGACTTTTCGGACAGATAAAGGACAAATTGAAAGGATCGGAGTTGTGAAGTATAACAAGATCACAGCGCTAGGGGTAATCAATTTGTTGGTATTTAGCTATTGTTTTGATATTTTTCGAGAAATCAGTTAAATTGAATTTTTTACTGATCATAGACTTAAGATTAGTAACTATAGTCGGTCGATTTTTTAATCATAAAAGCACCATTTAAAGAATTTATATCATATATGCGGCGTAATAACAATGTACAATGGCCTAACGTTTCAGCCCCAGTAGCTGCGGCGTATCCTCACAAAAGACAAATTCACGGTGATACTGTTGTTGACAACTATTACTGGATGATTGATTATTTTAAAAAGGGGCCAAGATCCGAGGAGATCATCGATTATTTGACTGCGGAAAATAAGTATACCGCTACCATGTTAAAAGACACGGAATCTTTTCAGGATGATTTATTTCAGGAAATGAAATCCCGTATCAAGGAAAAAGACGAGTCAGTGCCCTACTTTAAAAATGGTTATTTCTACTACAGTAGAACGGAGGAGGGATATCAATATTTTAAGTTTTGTCGTAAGAAGGGGACATTGGAGGCTGAAGAGGAATTGTTGTTGGATATAGACAATCTTGCACAGGGGCATGCTTATTACACTGCAAAAGGCTTTTCTGTTAGCCCTGATAATCGTTTGTTGGCCTTTAGCGTAGATACGGTTTCCCGGAGGGAGTACACCATATATATAAAGAATCTGGAGACAGGTGAAGTCTATCCAGATCATATTGCCAATACGGAAGGTGCTGCAATTTGGGCTAACGATAATCAGACCTTGTTTTATACCGCTAAAAATCCGGTTACATTGCTTAGTGAAAAAATTATGCGGCATACATTGGGTACTGAGGTTTCGGCAGATATAGCTGTGTATGAAGAAAAGGATAACACAAATTATATCGCTGTTGGAAAATCAAAAAATGGCCAATATATTATTATAAGCTCAGAAGGGACCTTGTCGTCGGAAATATGGTTGTTGGATGCTGATCTTCCACATAGCGATTTTAAGGTATTTCAACCGCGTAGGCCTGATGTACTTTATAGTATAGTACCTTTGGCAGACCGTTTTCTAATATTGACCAATGATGAGGCTATTAATTTCCAGATTATGCAATGCCCATTGGACCAGACAAGTAGGGAACATTGGACTACTTTCATTGCGCATCGACCAGACGTCCTAGTGAGTGATGTTGAGGAATTTAGGTCATTTTTAGCTATTGCGGAACGGAAAGATGGACTGACTCAGCTGGCCATCTATAATTTGGACAGCCAAGAACAGCACTACTTGGATTTTGGAGAGGTGGCTTACACAGTTTATCCTGGGATAAATGTCGAATACGATACCGGCAAACTACGTTATGGATATACATCTTTAGTCACTCCCAGTTCTGTGTACGAATACGATATGGCGGATCGCAGCAAACTATTGTTGAAACAACAGGAAATTTTGGGCGGTTACGACCAGGAGGGGTATAAGACTGAACGGGTCTACGCCCTGGCAAGAGATGGTGTAAAGGTTCCGATTTCGCTTGTCTATAAGAAGGGAACTCAACTAGATGGCACGGCACCACTATTACAATATGCGTATGGTTCATACGGAGCATCGATGGATCCTACTTTTTCGAGCAATAGATTGAGTTTATTGGACCGTGGTTTTATTTATGCGCTGGCTCATATCCGTGGTGGTGAAGAAATGGGCCGCCAATGGTATGAGAATGGGAAAATGATGTATAAAATGAATACGTTTTATGATTTTGTGGATTGTGGGACATACCTGATTGAAAAGCATTATACATCTTCAGACCATCTTTATGCACAAGGAGGGAGTGCAGGCGGGCTTTTGATGGGTGTCGTTGCTAATATTGCGCCGACACAATATCAAGGTATCATCGCTCAGGTTCCTTTTGTAGATGTGGTGAATACAATGTTAGATGAGACAATACCATTAACAACAAATGAGTATGATGAATGGGGAAATCCCAATGAGCCTGATGCCTATTTTTATATGAAAAGCTATTCCCCCTATGAGAATATTGTGTCCAAAGAATATCCTAATCTATTGGTCACAACGGGATTACACGATAGTCAGGTTCAGTATTTTGAACCTGCGAAGTGGGTCGCAAAATTACGAACTGTCGAAACAGGAAATTCCATTTTACTTTTGAAGACGGACATGGACTATGGGCATGGCGGAGCCTCAGGCAGATTTGATTATTTAAAAGAAATCGCGATGGAATATGCTTTTTTATTTAAACTGGAAGGAATTGGTCATTAAAAAATGCAAGATACAAACAATAAAACAGGCGGCATTTGCCGCCTGTTTTATTGTTGCGCATGATTAATGCTGTCCTGTTGTTTTTGTAAACGTTCCTCACGTTCGATTTCTCTGGAATCAATTTGATGCTGTTGATAATTGTCCATCGCAACTTTGCTTGCTTTTTGTGATACGTAGATTGCCAATACGGCTACTACGGTAATAATTGCAAGTCCCCAAGCATACTTTTGTTTGTCCTGTTTGACCAGCCAATACATAAAGATGATATACGGTACAGCAAAAATAATATAGAAAATTAAACTCGGTGACATGCTATTTTCCTCTAAATGATCTATACAAAAGTATCGTTTTTGTCTAAAAATAACGAACCTATAGAAAAAACTGCCTTTTTCAATTGACAAAGCCTTAAACCTTTATTGGTTTTATTGTCAAATTAATATCGGTTGTAGTGTAGCGCCTTACTAGGGTTATTGCGGATTAATTGCTTGAAAATGAAGCTTACAAAGCCCTTTTAAGGATAGATTGTAATTTTTTGATTTTTGCAAAAAATCCACAATAATATTGTGGAAAAGAAAAAAATATTTTTATACATTTGCATCGTCAGAAACAATTGGCAGAGAAATAAAATGAAACAGAGCAAAAAGAACGATTATTCTTATACTCAAACTTTTGAAAAGTTTATGAGAAAAGTATTCTGTGCTTTCATTTTCGTAGAAATACCTGTTTTACGCTTCCGACGACCCATACTACCTCGGGCTTGATTTGAGGTAGTGAATCTTTCCAAACAAGACCATGATTGTCCGATGGTTTTGAATCCATTATTTTTATTTATTCAGTAACAAAACACAACGATAGTTGTTGTTTTATTATTAGGGTCGTAAGTCAATGACTATATCAGATTTTTTAATTATCCCGGCTAAACCTGAGCATGTGCACTATGCAGAGGTTATTTGCAATGAAATGTTCGAGTCTGCAAAGGCTCGTGGTACTGGTATCGCACGTCGTAAACCAGAATACGTTGCCAACAAGATGAATGAAGGTAAAGCAGTGATAGCTTTGCATAGAGACGGCCGATGGGCAGGTTTTTGTTATATCGAAACCTGGGGGCATGGTGATTATGTCGCAAACTCGGGGCTTATTGTCAATCCAGAATTTCGAAAAGTTGGTTTGGCAAAAGCTATTAAGAAGCGGGTATTTGATCTGTCCCGTGAAAAGTATCCGAAGGCAAAAATATTCGGTTTAACGACAGGTTTCGCTGTTATGAAAATTAACTCTGAATTGGGTTATGAACCAGTTCCTTATTCTGAACTGACTAATGATGATGAATTTTGGAAAGGATGCCAGAGTTGTGTAAATTACGAAATCCTGATGAGTAAGGATCGCAAAAATTGCATGTGTACAGCTATGCTTTGGGATCCAGAGGAAAAGGAACGTGAACTGAGAGAAAAAATCCAACGTAAACACGAAGCCAAAGAACGTTTAGAAAGAATCACGCAAAAACAATCGTTATTAAAACGTATACAGGCAAAATTCTGGAAATCGGCTAACAAGTTTATTGCGGTCAATTTTCCAAAACATAATAAAGTAGCGAAAGGATTTTAATAAATTGAAATAGCGAAAGCGCTACAAAATAAATACATAGTATGTCAAATGGCCTAGTAGCCATCGAAAATAAATAATGAATAGAGGTTGAAACTCCTATAAATTTAAGATTTGGTTAGAGCCAAATCAGTTTACATCAGTTTCACTACAATAAAAAACAATTTATCTCAATGAAAAAAGTAGTTTTAGCATTCAGCGGAGGATTAGATACTTCGTTTTGTTGTATTTATCTTACGCAAGATTTAGGTTTGGAGGTTCATTCCGTGGTCGTAAATACAGGTGGTTTTTCGGATGAAGAATTGAAAAATATTGAAGCACGGGCTTATGCTTTAGGTGTGAAATCACATACGGCTATTGATGAAACAGCAGACTACTACCGCGAAACTATTAAGTATTTGATCTTTGGTAATGTGCTGAAAAATGCGACTTATCCATTGTCTGTATCTGCAGAACGTGTCTGTCAGGCCACCGCCATTGCAAATTATGCAAAGAAAATTGGTGCTGAATGTGTTGCTCACGGTTCTACCGGTGCTGGAAATGACCAGGTACGGTTTGACATGATTTTCCAGACCTTGATACCGGGTGTTGAAATTATCACCCCTATTCGTGATCTACAGTTATCCCGCGAAGCAGAAATTGAATACTTGAATAAACATGGTGTTGAATATTCAGCGGAAAAAGCCAAGTATTCGATTAATAAAGGCCTTTGGGGGACTTCCGTTGGTGGTGCTGAAACATTGACATCCAATCAATATCTACCAGAATCAGCATGGCCAACTCCTGTTACTTCTTCAGCGCCGCAACAAATCACGATAGATTTTGAAAAGGGTGAGCCTATAGCTTTGAATGGAGAGAAAATGACATCTGTTCAAGTTATTCAAGCACTGCAAGCAATTGCCCAACCTTATGGTATAGGCCGTGATATTCACGTTGGGGATACCATTATTGGTATTAAAGGACGTGTTGGTTTTGAAGCTGCTGCTTCAGTGATCTTAATTAAGGCACACCATACCCTGGAAAAACATACCTTGACTAAATGGCAATTATCCTGGAAAGATCAAATCGCTGCTTTCTACGGAAATTATATGCACGAAGGCCAAATGCACGACCCTGTAATGCGCGATATTGAAGCGTTTTTGCAATCTTCGCAAGACACTGTAACAGGTCGGGTAATTGTTGAATTACACCCTTATCGTTTTGTGGTTATTGGTATTGAGTCTGAGCATGATTTGATGTCCAATAAATTCGGTAGTTACGGAGAGATGAATAAAGGCTATACGGGGGATGATGTAAAAGGCTTCTCTAAAATTTTTGGAAACCAAACCATTATTTGGCACAAAGTAAATCAAAAATAAACAGTGTTTTGAGCACGAATCTTGGAATAGCATCAGATAATATGATGCGACTCCAAGATTCGTGCTTAAATCTGACATCTACAAACTAAAATCTATAAAAATGATAAGAGTAGGAATAGTTGGTTCGGCAGGATATACAGGCGGTGAATTGCTACGGGTGTTGATCTATCATCCCGAAGTAGAAATTGTATTTGCCAATAGTGCTTCCAATGCAGGGAATAAATTATATGAAGTTCACAATGATCTATTCGGTGATACTGAATTAACTTTCTCTTCTGATTTTCACACTGATATTGATGTCCTGTTTCTATGTGTAGGACATGGTGATGCACGCAAGTTTTTAGATGCAAATCCAATTGCTGCATCTGTAAAGATTATCGATCTTTCGCAAGACTATCGTCTCCGGGCAAATACGATGTATCAAGAACAGCAATTTGTATATGGGCTTCCAGAGCTAAACAGAGAAGCTATCAAATCTGCACAGTATATAGCCAATCCGGGCTGCTTTGCGACTAATATTCAATTGGCCTTGTTGCCATTGGCGAGCAAGGGACTGTTGCCCGATCAGATCCATGTCAACGCAACTACGGGATCTACGGGAGCGGGACAAAAGCCGGGGGCTACCACACATTTCTCTTGGCGTAATAACAACCTGTCAGCATATAAGTCATTCGAACATCAGCACCTTCAGGAAATTTCAGAATCCTTGGATCAATTGCAAAATGGATTTTTGCCACAGTCTGATGAGTCGCTATTGGTACGTGCTGCCGAAAAAATAAATTTTGTCCCACAGCGTGGTGATTTTGCAAGGGGGATTTTTTCCGCAATTTATGTTGAATCCGATTTGGCCGCAGATCAGGCTTACGCACTGTACGAAGATTACTATGCAACACATCCATTTACCCAGGTCAGTCATAACAATATTGATCTTAAACAAGTGGTAAATACCAATAAAAGTATCATTCATTTGGAGAAACATGGTAATAAGTTACTGATCTTAAATGTCACGGATAATTTGTTGAAAGGCGCATCAGGGCAGGCTGTGCAAAATATGAACTTAATGTTCGGTTTCAACGAGCGTTTGGGGCTAAATTTGAAAAGTGTTGGTTTTTAGCTATTTCGTGTGTTATTCAACAGCTGTATACACAACATGTGAATAATTATCATAGACAAAACCTTTCAGATGTAAAGTTGTTAACATAGTTCTTAACACTGTGTGGAAAAGTGAAGGGTAAGCGCCTTCACTTTTTTTGTTTTCAATATAGTGTCAAATTACTCGGCTATTCAAACTGGGTTTATAACCGAGCAGCAATGTAGGTAGAGGACAATTCAGGACCTTGCTACAACATTGTATTACTGCGGTAAGTTTATTAACTTAGAAGGTATAAAACATCATGATTCCATTGAATCTTGCTTAGCCAAATTGAAACAATAGATACCGGGTTTAAAATGGAACAAAGGCCACAAATAGTACTCAAAGCAACTCTTGGGGATAAAATATTGGAATCGCTCGGTTGGCTGACCCTGTTTTTACTATGGTGTCTGATCTTTGTTAATTATAATAAACTTCCGGCGATTATTCCCGTACATTATAACACATTGGGAAAGGCGGATAATTTCGGCGGAAAGGAAACCGTTTTATTTCTTCCGGTCATTGCTACAGTTATTTTTATCGGCATGACCATATTGACTAGATTTCCGCATATTTTCAACTATCCAGTGAAGATAACCGAAGACAATGCATTTAGGCAGTATACGGATGCATGCCGCTTAATACTGTATTTAAAATTTATTATCGTTGTTATTTTTGGGATAGTCACCTTCAAGACCATTCCAAATACAGCAGGGACTTCTGACGGATTGGGTGCCTGGTTTTTACCGTTGACATTAGGCTGTATTGCTATTCCGGTGATCTATTATGTCGTACAATCATTCAGAAAAGTTTAATCCTAAATTGCAATCAGGTTATGTACTACATTCATTCCATAAGAAATGCAAAACCAATCGAAGATCGAAGAGCTTATCCATTTAATATTCCCTCGATATTAAATTTGAATGAATTGCGTTTTAGATCGGCAGTGACCTTTATCGTTGGTGAGAACGGTTCAGGTAAGTCCACTTTGGTTGAGGCGATTGCGATTAATGCGGGCTTCAATCCTGAAGGTGGAACCAAAAATTTTAATTTTCATACCAAGGAATCACATTCAGAGCTTTTTAATGATCTACAAGTTATTAGAACCTCCTCCCGTGAGAGTGATGGTTTTTTCTTGCGGGCGGAGAGTTTTTACAATGTAGCTACCCAGGTTGATGAATTGTTCAGTGAAGAGAAAGAACAACTTTTGAATTCACCTGGAAAAGAGAATGTTCTTTTGAATCTCTATGGAGGCTCATTACATGAATGCTCCCATGGAGAGAGTTTTCTCAATTTAATGCATAAACGTTTTTCTGGACGTGGGTTGTATCTCCTGGATGAACCTGAATCAGCACTTTCTATTAATAGTCAGTTTCGACTACTTGCCAGAATAAACCAATTGGTTAATCATAAATCCCAATTTATTATTGCCACCCATTCACCCATTTTATTGGCTTACCCAGATGCAGAGATTTACACTGTAACTCAATTTGGCTTACAACAGGTGGATTATGAAGAAACAGAACAGTTCCGACTCTACAAGTATTTTTTGAATAATTATCAACAGATGGTTACCGAACTCGGTCTGCATGAATAAATAACAGTTGCATCTTGTATAATCTTTTCTCATTCGTTGCTGTTTTTTTTACACAATCGATTGATGTCTATTTGGTTTCTTTTCCGGACAATCTAAGTTTTATCTTCATAAAATAATCCGTTTTACCCTGAACATATCTGGACTTCAACCCAGTGCTCAGATCAGACGGAATAATGTGCATAATGAAACAAACGGGCTTGTCCCATTAGATTATACTCGAATGAAAAGAAAACACTTTATTAAGCATTTTTTTATAGGAGCGCTGTCTTGCCTTTCATTGGGAAGTAGGGCTCAAACAGTTGCAACAACATATTCCATTCCGCTGGCCGGGAATGCTTTTATTACTGCGGGACAAAATGGGACCGGAGAAATCTCTGGACGTAATGGATTAGTGAAATGGTCGAGTGATCGCACCATCGCCTCTGTATATTTTAGAGTGGAGAAGGCTGGCAAACTTGAATTGAAACTCAAAGCAAAAAATACCGCTGGCAGTAGTTCCAAAATAGAAATTTCTGCAATGGGCAACACGCAATCCGTGGAAGTAAAGGGAACTGAATTATCAGAAACAGCTCCGTTTTCACTAGCAGTCAAAGAACCTGGGTATGTGCAGGTGAACTTAAAAGGAATAAATAAGTCAGGTAGTTACTTTGCCGATGTAACAGAATTGATCGTTAGTGGGGATGCTGCGTCTACAGGGCTCACTTACTCCAATGACCCGGACTATTACTATTGGTCACGTCGTGGTCCATCTTGTCATCTAAATTACACGATTCCAAGTGCGGAGAATGTCAGCTATTATTACAATGAAGTAACAGTACCAAAAGGAGAAGATAAAATAGGTTCTTACTTTATGGCGAATGGTTTTGGAGAAGGGTATTTTGGTATACAGGTGAATTCCGAAACAGAACGGCGTATTCTATTTTCAGTATGGAGCCCCTTTCATACAGATGATCCGAAAAGTATCCCCGATGAACAAAAAATCCACTTGTTAAAGAAAGGAAAAGATGTACAGACAGGAGAATTTGGAAATGAAGGATCAGGTGGACAGAGTTATCGTAAATATTTCTGGAAAGCTGGCGAAACCTATAAATTTTTGTTGAAAGGCGTTCCTGATGGAAAGGGAAACACCGACTATACAGCTTGGTTTTTTGTGCCTGAGGAAAATGCATGGAATGTAATTGCAAGTTTCAAACGACCGCAAACAAATACCTATTTAAAGCGATTTCATAGCTTTTTAGAGAATTTTAGCCCAAATCAGGGATACCTGGGAAGACAAGTAGAATTTAAGAATCAATGGGTTTACGATGGACAATGGCGCCCTGTCCAATCTGCCTCCTTTAGTGTTGACAACACGTATCGGGCACAGCAACGTATTGACGCCATTGGCGGGATAACAAAAAATGGTTATTTTCTGAAAAATGGTGGCTTCTTTAATGAAATCGTTAAACCAGGTAGCAAATTTGAATTTGTCAATAAGGGAAAAGCTCCAAAAATTGACTTTGATAAATTACCTTAAAACTTATGTTTAATTTTCTTTTAAATATTTAGTAATTTGATAACGATTAATAGATATTATATATGAGGAAACTTGTTTTTGCACTATTTATGCTCTGTGGCTTTCATACTTTTGGTCAGTCCATGAAAATCACACAAAAGGGTTTTGCTGATACAAATGAAATAACAAATAAATTTGTTGTTCTTGATTTTCCGGGTCTTTCCAAGGAACAGCTTTTCATTGGAGCAATTAAATTTATAAATGCAAACTATGAAAGACCTGAAGAGGTTACAAATGTTATACAGAATGAACAGATTGTCATCAATGGGCGTGATTGGATTAAAGTTGAACAGGGGCTGCTTACAGGCGCGTTGGATGCCCAATATCATTATAAATATGATCTGCAATTTAGAGATGGCAAAATTCGATTTGAACCCATTTTTGATTGTCTAAAGTATGGCCCAAATACAACGTTAAGTTTAGTTGGAAAGAAAACGTTCGGATCAGGGGCAAGCGGTCTTTTTACTGAAAAAGGAAAAATAATTAGTAAAAGAGAGGTGCTTCTAATTGACAAAAATATAAATGAATTTATTCATTCGTTGAAAGAAAAAATTGCATCAACTAATAGTAATAATTGGTAAAAGCAAAAGAGTCGCATCAAAATGCGACTCTTTTATTTCTTAACCTCTATTTCTCAGTGAGTTTAATATCTCGTTCTACGGATACGTTATCTCCTGTAATGGCATTGCCCTCTTTATCTACCAATGTTAGCTTCACTTTGTTATTTCCCATTGGCAAGCCCTTAATTTCATAAGGACCCCATTTATCCAATGTAAAAGTTTGCCCGTTAATATCTGCAGTAACTTTATTTCCGTCTGGGGCAATACTAGTATTGACCAAATAGAAATCCAGCAATAAGTTTTTGGTTTCATCACCTTTATATTCTCCTTTCGGACGTGAGTAAAACAAAGATGGTTCTTTGACTGCAGCCTCTTGTGTTAATTTCCCTGTTGCATCTATTTTAAATTTAACCAATTTTGATGCTTCGGTTGTTTTAATCGATTCGTGATAAGACCGGGACAGAAACGAGAGTAAATAGTGCTCTGAATTTAATGCTACAGTAACAGCATGTTCAGGTTTATATAATGCAGTATAAGGTTTGTTATCTAAGATAAAGTGAATATGCTGCCCATCATGTGAGTTGGCCATATGGCTTGCATGTGCATCATCTGTCATTTCAGTCAGCTTAAAGTTTTTAACATTATACTTCACTGAAACTTTTGCGGAGTCTGCACCTACTTTTTCAGCTGTTATGGAAGCTATTTCGAGGTTCGCACCAGGAAATTCTTTTGAATCAGCAATTGGACTAACCGTAATCGAGTCCATCTTCTGTGCGGTACTCGTATCGATATCGCTCATTGAATCCTTCTGGTCAGCACCTTTATTGGATGAATTATTACATCCGACAGCCCCGATCAACAAGGCCAATGCGGCAGTAATACCTGTAATTCTGTAGTAGTTCATAATTTTTTATATTTAAATTTTTATCACTCAGCATCTTAATTAACAACAGCCAGGACTGTTTTGTTTGTAATAATAATAAAAGAATAGGATGATCTTGATAAAATGCGGTATTCAGCAGAAATGAAATGTGTACATCTATTTTTCATGTGCATGAATAGAGTCAACGGCCAGAACCTG
Source organism: Sphingobacterium sp. (assembly GCA_031277685.1). Classification (GTDB taxonomy): domain Bacteria; phylum Bacteroidota; class Bacteroidia; order Sphingobacteriales; family Sphingobacteriaceae; genus Sphingobacterium. The sequence continues at coordinate 17,056 of JAITLV010000228.1, forward strand.
TTATTTGCACAAATAAATATTTCAAAAAAATAATCATATTAGATGTAATAAATAAGAACCTCGAATTGTCTTACTAATACAAAAAGGCAAATGAAATTATTCATTGCCTATTTAAAATTAAAAAAGGTGGGGATCCTTGCAATTTGTATGATACGAGCCCTAAAGTAAAATCTAATAGTTAAATGAACCAAGAGCAGTTTAAAAATACCGTTTTCGTCCATAAGGATAAGCTATTTCGCTTTGCGAAACGGATCTTGGTTGATGATGATGAGGCATTTGATGCGGTTCAAAATGTAATGATGCGTTTATGGCAATGGAAAGATAAGTTACATCAGTATCGGAATTTAGAAGCATTCTGCATGCAAAGTGTAAAAAATGAAGCATTGAACCGGATTAAAAAAGATAAGGTACGAACCGATTTTGCGGATCAGCATCAGTTTGTTTCCAGTACAGAAAATACAGTTGGAAACACGAAAGAGATCATTTTGGAAATGATCAATTCGTTGCCTGAGAAACAACGTCTCGTGATGCATCTTCGTGACGTCGAAGATTACGATATCGACGAGATCGGGGAGGTTTTGGAAATGGGAGAGTCAGCCGTCCGAGTCAATTTGATGCGGGCCAGACAGAAAGTGAAGGAACAGTTGATAAAATTATTTGATTATGAGCGTGTCCGGATTAATTCGAATAGAAAATAGAAATGGAGAACATCATCAGTATCGGAAATCAAATTTATACTAATGAAAAATAGAAGGATAGAGGAATTGAAAGATAAATACTTTGATGGCCAGTCGTCATCGGAGGAAGAAAAGGAACTGAAAAAATCGGATGAGCTATTCTTTCAGCTATTGGATGAGGAAAAGAAGGTGAAAATGGACTGGTCCTTTGAAGATTTTGAAAGTCAGGTCATAGGAGATAAGAAAGTCATCCGCTGGTGGAACAATGCTTGGATAAAATATGCTGCGGCAGCAATTCTTTTGATGATTGTAGGATTATCCGTTTACCTGAATCAGGAGCAGGCAGTACAGCTATCAGTCATTGCTAATAGAGCGGACAAAGATGCTCAAAAATCTCCTGCAGAGGAGCTTACAGCGAACAATAAAGCAAACGTCCAGTCCAATGCGGAAATATCAATTAAGAAAGACAAAAACAGTAGCGCGATGCTCAGAACGAAGACTTTTAAGCATCAAGTTCCATCAAAACGCATGTTAGAGAAAAAGCAGATGGTCATCCAGTCTTTACAGCATATGGAGGATACGTATCAAGCAGATTATGTTGTTTTAAATGGTAAGCCCGTTTCCAACGAAGAGGAAGCCGTAGAATTGACACTGAGGTCATTGGGACTGCTTGCGAGTAATCTGGAAAATGGAGTAGATAAAGCAATGAATATAAAACAAATGTCAATATCGATTAACTAAAATAATATGAAGGGATTATTAATAGCTTGCCTATTACTTGTAGCAAGTATGGCAAATGCACAGATTTCCAAGTTAGATAAACTTTTCGAGCAATACCAAGGTAAAAAGGGGGTAACCACACTTAAAATCGGGGCGCCTATGTTTAAATTGCTGGGGAACTTAAAAATTGATGACGAGGATATGCAGACAATTACCCCCCTACTTAAGAATGTAAAATCTTTACGTATGCTGATCGTTGAAGATGGCGAAGACAAAGACTTGACAGGTATCATTCGTGGCGCGGTTTCAAATTTGAAATATGAAGAACTTATGTCGCTCAACAGTGATGGCCAAGATATTCGATTCATGGTGGAAAATATGTCTGCGAATGCGGATATTCTAAATAATCTGTTGCTTACAATAAATGGAGATGGGCAAAATTTATTTATGATTCTTGATGGGGCAATACCATTGAAAGACGTCACCAACCTGGTCAATGAAGGAAGTAACAAAGGGAGTAAGAATAATCCAAATAACAATAAAAAGTAAATATTATGAAAAGATTACTAACATTGTTATGCCTAATTGGAGTGCTAGTTTCATTGCAGTCCTGTATTGTTAAAAAAGGATCCAATATGGATTTCGTCAGGGGGTCCAACGTATCCAATAAGGCGGAGATCGTTGCTATAAATTTGCCGATGTGGTTGACCAAGCCATTCATTAAAAAAGCATTGCAGGATGATAATGACGAGGATGCGCAAGCGATGGCTGCCATCGTCAAAAAATTGAAAAAATTCCGGATGATGACATTATCAAATAATGATCAGGAAAAGAATGCGTTGATTCTGAAAGATTACCACAAGTTTCTAAAGAAGAATAAATTTGAAGAACTGCTGGTGATCAATAGTGAAGGGGAGGAGGTCTCAATTAACGCACGAATTGATAAAGATAATGTGATTAGCCGGGTTTCGTTATTGGTCCATGATGAGGGGGACGAAAGCGTATTTATGGATATTAAAGGTAAATTCTCACTGGATGAACTTATCCAGGGCCTGAATAAGATCAAATCGAAAGATAAAAAACTGTCTACTAAACTGGCTGATACCAATAGCGTACTTCAACCAGGGCTTTAACGTAAACAAAGAACTTCGGGTTCGTATAAAAATAAATGCCCCAAAAACTACGGTGTTTTTGGGGCATTATTATATGATAATTTTTTTAGGAATGGAAGACGATGTCTAGCGCTTCAAAAATATGTTTTTTAGCAGTAGCTAAATCCACGTCAGTATGAGCCGCTGAAACAAAACCAACTTCATAGCCCGAAGGACCGAAGTAAACCCCTCTATTCAGGAGTTCGCGGTGCATGATTTTGTATGATTCCATGGAAGCTGGATCAATTTCACTTGCTTTCTTGATATCTTTTTGCTCAGTAAATGCAAACCAGAAAATAGAGGCAACATGAAATAATTGTACTTGATAACCTTTTTCAGCGATATAATCACGAAGATCCTGAACGAATGCTGCAGTTTTAGCATTTAAGTTTGTGTAGAAATCCTCCTGCGCCAAAATAGTCAATGCTGCTATGCCTGCTGCCATGGCAACTGGATTTCCGGATAAGGTACCCGCCTGATAAACGGCGCCATCGGGAGATATACAGGCCATGAGCTCTTTCGATGCCCC
>JAITLV010000266.1 GCA_031277685.1 Sphingobacterium sp.
TTTTTTTCAATAGTCACTGTTTGATCAATATTTTGTCGGAAATGATCAATAGATAGTTTATAGGTGAATCTTATCTTTGAAATGGCTAGTTTGTTGGTTAGATTGATGAGGTAAGATCATATTGCCTCCATCACTAGCTGTATCATAGGTACCCATATTTTAACCGGCGGGGTGCCTATGACAGCTAGTTCTTACCAAGCTCGAAAGGAATATTCCTTTTCGTAAAAAAGGCTTGATCTTCGGATCGAGCCTTTCTAAATTTCATCCATGTTATTTTCTGGCCAGCGTGTTTAGAGTTTATTTGCGCGGGCTGTTATTTCAGCAATGTCGAGCACCTCTATTTCAGATTCTTTTTCTTTTAGTTTGACACCGTCTTTTAACATAGTCATACAGAAGGGGCATGCTGCTGCAACAACTTGGGGCTGTGCTTCCATGACCTCTTCGATACGCTCAATATTAATGTCTTTCTTCCCTTGTTCGGGTTCTTTAAACATTTGGCCACCTCCTGCGCCACAGCACAATCCATTGCTTTTGCAACGTTTCAATTCAATTAGCTGCGCATCTAGGCTTTCGAGCACTTTCCGCGGAGCTTCATAAACTTCGTTTGCACGACCTAGGTAACAAGGGTCATGGTAGGTTATTTTTTTGCCCTTAAATACATTATTGTCGGCAGGTTTTAATTTACCCTCGTCGATGAGGCCTTGGATCAACTGGGTATGATGAATGACTTGATAATGACCACCTAAAGTCGGATATTCATTTTTAAGGGTGTTAAAACAGTGCGGACAGGCGGTTACAATCTTTTTAATCTCATAGCCATTTAATACCTCGATATTCATCATGGCTTGCATCTGAAACAAAAATTCATTTCCACTTCTTTTCGCAGGATCACCGGTGCAGCTTTCTTCAGTTCCAAGGATTGCGTAATTCATGCCGACATGTTGTAGAATCCGGCAGATATCACGTGTAATTTTTTGGGCACGTTCATCAAAACTACCGGCACAGCCTACCCAAAATAATATATCGGGAGTTTCTCCCTTCGCTAACAGCTCGGCGACTGTTGGAACCTTTAATTCATTTTCCATCATTAAACTAGTGTTGTTGAGTCCAATTTGCACGATCCATTTGCGCATATTTCCATGGGGCGCCATTGTTCTCAATGTTTCCAAACATATTATTAATACTTGCAGGTGCTTGAGATTCCTCCATGACTGCAAAACGACGAAGCTCTATGATGATGTCCAGCGGATTAATATTGACAGGACATTGTTCTACACAGGCATTACAGCTCGTACATGCCCATAATTCTTCCCTGCTGACATAAGTGTCAATAAGAGACTTACCATCGTCGACAAAGGTTCCATTTGCCCTAATGTTATCACCGACTTCAGTTAATCTATCCCTTGTGTCCATCATGATTTTTCGGGGGGATAATAATTTCCCTGTGATATTGGCAGGACAGGAAGATGTGCAACGCCCACATTCGGTACAGGTATAGGCATCCAGTAAGCTTTTCCATGTTAAATCCTGTACATCTTTGGCTCCAAAACGGACCGTTGTATCTGAAGTAGGAGGTGTAAAGCTTGGGTCAAGCATGGCTTTTACTTCATTGGTCACAGCGGCCATATTGGATAATTGGCCTTTGGGTCCCAAGTTTGAAAAATATGTATTTGGAAAAGCAAGAATGATATGCAAATGTTTTGAATAGGGGAGATAGTTTAAAAAGGCCAATACACCTAAAATATGAAACCACCAGCAAGATCTTTCTATAACATACAAAGTGGTAGTTGAGGTCGGAAGATAGGGTAGTAAATAATGACTTACCGGAAATGAGCCAACAGATTTAAAATGCTCAAACCCATAAAGCTGCAATTTGAGATCCGTAGCATTCATTAAGAGAAAAGCCGACATCAGGAGAATTTCAGTGACCAAAATAATATTGGCATCTGTTTTGGGCCAATGATTAAGTTCTTTGCTATTCAGACGGTTGACTTTAATGACATTTCGTCGAATAAGGAAGATGACGCAGGATAATAATACGCCAAGAGCCAGCCACTCAAATGAGCCAATTAAGAAGTTATAGAAACTGCCCAAAAACGAAAATATCCGATGTGTTCCGAATAAACCGTCGATAATGATTTCCAGCATTTCAATGTTGATGATAACGAAACCTAGATAGACAAACAAATGTAGTACGGCTGGAATGATCCGTTTAAACATTTTCTTTTGCCCAAAGGCTACCAAAATCATTGTTTTCAAACGCTCTGAAGGTCTGTCGGAACGATCCAAATCTTTACCTAACTTGATGTTACTATAGATCTGCCGTGCATTTTTACTAAAGAAAAATAATGCACCTAGAAAACAGACTGCAAATATAAGTTGACCTATCATATACTCGAAATATTGGTTACATGAACAAATATACCATATTATTTTTGTTATGCTAACATAATAAAAATAAATGAAAAAATAGGACTGATCAGATTATTTTCCCAAAAAACTTAATGAATTGAAAAGCGGGTGGTGGGCGAGAAACTTCCAAGAAATTACTATGATTTCTTGGAAGTCGGAGTGCGGTGTTTTGACTATTCTACTTCAGCAAATGCTTGCTTAAGGATTCTTTCAACAGTTTTTTCAATGCGAATTTTACCTTCTTCTGTATTGATATCAATACCACAGAACGTGCTACCTGTTGATTTGGCCTGTAGGCTTAAGTAATAAATTCCACTAACCAATAATGCGAGTGTAGCCCTTAGATCAATTTCCGAATTTTCAAATTTTGGATCAAAGTGTTTAAATAATTCCTCACCTAGTGCTTCGCGGCGATCCGCTATATTTTTTAATGCTTTTGTTTTCTCACCCAGTCCCCAATGGATGATCTTTTGTTTGGTTTTATCTTTTAAAAACGTGTTCAATTGGGATTTAAGTAATTCGTTGACCAAGTCGACATCAATATCATTTGGATTAGATATCATTTGCTCTAAAACGCCTTTATCTCCGATTTGCCAAAAGTCCTTTTGCGTTAGGTATGCTTCAACCAATTGATCAAGACCTCCAAAATAATTCCAGATGAGTGCTTTATTTAAACCACACTCCAGCGCAATGTTTGGACCGTTTAATGCATGATAACCTTTCTTTTGGATAACTTTTCCCACGGCAGCAATCATTCGGGCCTTGGTGCGTTCTTTGTCACGAATGGGACCAGATGTTACTTTTCTTTCTTTCTTTGGATGATCCTCAGTTACTTTCTTTTTCATTAGAATAATTTGTTTATTCATTACCAATCTGTTTTCAAAGGCATTGATAATGCCTTCGGCAGTTTTAATCGCTGACACTAATCATAGGCTGAATGATATAAGCCTGTGGGCTAACGTGGGCCATGATTATTCATACGAATAAAAACCATTTTTAGCAACGAAGCTTCCATGAGCTGTCACATTCGTTCGTTAATAAACAAATTTGAGCTCATGATGTTTTCATTAGGGTAGATATGTGTATTTTTTCTACAATATCCAAATTTTAGCTGGTAAAAACAAGAAAATCATAATGGAGATTTTTATTCAGGTCAATACCCGATTTTATAAGACTTCATATTATTATTCAGAAATTTTCTCAGTGGTAATTTACACGACTATTGAAACAGAAAGGGGAGGCAATAAAAAAGGGATTATCCATCAGAATAATCCCTTTTTTATTGTGTACAATATGTTGTTATTTTTTCGCTGGTACTGCTGGTGCAGCTGTTGCGGAGATACCTAATTTTGTTTTAACAGCAGCTGTTAAATCTTCGCCACCTTGGAAATAAGGAATATTTGTGCTAGAGATATCAAATACATAAGCCATGCCTTTTTCTTTAGAAACTACACTGACTGCCTCCGCTACTTTTCTTTGAATAGGAGTAATTAATTCATCTTCTTTTTTACCCAATTCTTCTTGTGCAGCTTGTTGTGCGGTTTGAATACGTGACTGAATATCTTGTAATTCTTGACCTAATTTGTTGATTTCAGGATCAACGGTTTCTTTATTCGCCTCACTTCTGTTACGCAATTTATCATTCGCTTCTTTTTGTTTTGTTTGATAAATGGTAACCATATCTTGGATTTCTTTTGTTTTACCATCACTCAATGTTTTCAATTGCCCTTCAGCTGTTTTATAATCTGAAGTGGATTGAATGATCTCCGCAAAATTGATATGACCAAGTTTTTGTTGCGCATTCGCGAATTGAGTTGAGAAAAATACTGCCACTATAGCAACCGCACCTTTTAATAAATTTTTCATGCTTTTCATTTTAATCTAATAAGCCATCTCTATGGCAATCTTTTTAGTTTTCTAATTAATTACTATTTGTATTACTTGTGTCCACAATGATAATAAACTCTTGCTTAGTTTGCAAGACTAGGATTAGGTTTGTAACCTAATTTAGTAATGACTTCATTACTTTTATTCAATTTTGGGTTTGCATATAGGAAAGTAGACTCTTTGCCTTTATCCATGATGAAGTCTAAATTTTGTGCAGTAGCGACATCTTGTATCGCTTTTGCCACACGGTCTTGAATAGGTTTTACCAATTGGATACGTCTTTTGAAAAGTTCGCCTTCAAACCCGAATTTTTGTTTTTGATAATCCTTTACCTCTTTTTCTCTGGTAACGATTTCATCTTCGCGACGACGACGCATATCCTCATTTAATAAAACTTGATCTTTCTGATAAGCCTGATATAATTTTTCTATTTCAGCATATTTTTGATCTACCTCTTCCTGCCATTGTTTAGAAAGATCATCTAATTGTTTTTGCGCAGTGGTATATTCGGGGACGTGTTTTAGGATATATTCTGAATCTACATATGCAAGCTGTTGCGCAAATGTAGCTGTAGCACTCACGACTACAAAAGCTATAACTAACAATATTTTTTTCATATTTCCTGTAAGTTTTATAGACTATAATTTATTATTTAACATTAATTTACTTTATGACAATCAATAAGCCCAAAAGTTTAATCTGAGAAACCGTCTTAAATAAATTTACGGCTCAAAAATAACAAAAAAGATGCAATCTAACAGATATTTCTTGGGTTTAACACTATTTAACTTGTTGGCTGACCTTTGTTATGCATTTCTAAAGAGAGCAATTTAGTTAACCTTTGTCGCTGAAATACGCTCTCTTCAATATAGGAAGATTTATGTTATATCTCATAAACAATTTTGCTGTTATAAATAAAAAAAAGCTATCTCCATTTCTGCGATAGCTTTTTTTATGTATAGGGATAGATCTCCCTGATTGGATCAGCTTAGATTAGAATCCACCCATATTTTGCATGATACTAAATGTAAAGTTTTGTTTCCATGTGCTGCTTGGTAGGCCTGGGATAGGGTCAAATGCGTGACCATAGTCAATTCCCAACATACCAAAGATAGGCAAGAAGATACGTGCACCTACACCTGCCGAACGACGTACTTTAAATGGGTTATATTCGGTGAATTTGTTCCAGGTATTACCCGCCTCAGCAAATGCCAATACATATACTGTTGCCTGGTCATTTAACATGACAGGATGGCGCAATTCCATTTGATACTTGGTATAGATCGGGCTACCTGAGTTACGTGCCACGTTTACATTTTGAGTACCCTCAGGAATAATGACACCATTCGCATAACCGCGCATTGCGATAATTTCTGAACCTTGCAGGTAATCAAATCCTTGCATACCGTCACCTCCTAATTTGAAACGCTCAAACGTGGATATTTCTGTTTTATTCGAATATTTTCCTAAGAAACCAAACTGTGCCTGTGCTTTGAAAACTAATTTTCCGACGATTTTTGCATACCATTGGGAATCAAATTTCCATTTATGGTATTCCGTCCAACGGTAACGATCCTGTGGAGTACCATTTTTGTAATCAACATTATTGAACAATGAATAAGGCGGCGTTAATTGCACCGAGAATTTGATGTTCGAACCCGAAGTAGGGTAGATCGGAGCATCGATTGAGTTACGGCTAAATTCTTGTGTCAAGTTGATGTTGTACGCTGTACCATTGTCAAACAAGAAATAGTTGCCATAATTTTGAAGTTTGTAACGTTGGAAAGACAACGAAGTATTGGCTTGGAACCAGTTGTCTGGCCATTGTAAGCGTTTACCTAATGTTGCGGTGATACCCGTCATCCAAATACGGTTCAATTCTGAATCTTTTACAATCTGCTCTCCTGTATAGTAGTTGAATCCACCATAAGATGAACTAGAGGTATAAGCACTCAAACCAAAGTATATTGGTTTTTTTCCACCTAACCAAGGTTCAGAGAAGGAGAAGCTATAGGATTGATAACGTTTACCTGAAGTCTGGCCACGTACACTTAATTTTTGACCATCACCACGAGGTAGAGGTTTCCAAGAGCTTTTATCGAAGAAGTTGCTTGTAGAGAAGTTATTGAAGGTCAATCCTAGTGTACCAATGATCTGTCCGGCACCATAACCACCTGAAAGTTCAACCTGATCGGATGGTTTCTCTGTTACATTATAAACGATATCCACTGTTCCCTCCGCATAATTTAAATTGGTTGGAACTGGGTTTGTTTTTTGCTCATCAAAATTTCCCAATTGGGCAATTTCACGAACACTTCGCATAATTTGCTCCTTCGAGAATTTTTGTCCTGGTTTCGTATAGATGGAACGTAATACAACCCGGTCATTGGTCACATCATTACCTTTTACAATAACATTGTTAATTGTATACTGTGCACCTTCATATACACGTAGGTTCAAATCTATAGTGTCATTATATACGCGTGTTTGTTCTGGATCGACAGAGAATGTTAAATAACCATCGTTCATGTAGATGGATGATATATCATCAGAATTTCGACCCCCACCTAATAGTTTCGTGTTCAGCTTTTCTTCGGAGAATACATCTCCACGTTTGATACCCAAAATCTTGTTTAATAAGGTATCCGAATATTTTGCATTACCTGTCCATACTATATTACCAACGTAATATTTAGGACCTTCATAAATATCAAAATTGACCAATACATTCTTTTCACCATCGCGAATGATCGTATCTTTTAGGATTTCAGCATCACGATAACCTTTGGCTGCCATTTTTTTGATCAGGTTTTCTTTACCTTCTTTGTATTTTTCCTCTTTGAATTTACCCGGACCAAAGACACGATACCACATTTTTTGTTTGATTGGTTTCGCCATTTTTCTGAGTTCTTTTTGAGAAAAATGCTCGTTACCAGTAAAGTTCATTTTTTTGACCCTTACTTTATGTTTTTTATCTACATCAGCAATTAAGATTTCGTTGTTGGCTTGTGCCGAATCCTTAACTGTTTTGAGTGTAATCTCAGGGTATAAATAAGCTTTTTCTTTTAGAAAACGTTGAATAGTTGCGCGTGTGGTATTCATCAAATTTTCATTGACAATTTTACCGGTATTACTATTTAAACGTTTGCGGACCTCTTCGGTTTGGCTTTTGCTTAGTCCGTTAATATCAATACGTGTCAAACGAGGGCGTTCTACTACACGGATGGTCAAAAAGATGTTTTCACCTTCGATTTTGTCTGCCCATAATTCGACATCATCAAAGAGGCCTTGAGCCATCATATCTTTCACTACTTTTGCGGTAGCTTCACTTGGTACTTCCAAATATTGACCTACAGACAATTTAGATATTGTAATTAATACATTTTTATCCAAAAATTGTGTTCCGGTTACATCAACAGCACTAATTACATAGTTTTTAGGGTTGAGATAACTGATTTTTTCAGGGTCATTTAAGTTGAACGCACCTTTTTCCTGTCCATAGACAAGTTGCATTGAAGAGAGACCAAAAAATAGTATTACGGGTAGTATACGCTTCATTTATCTTTAATTATTGGCGCTAAAGTACACCAATCAGTTGTTAATTTTTGTTAATTAAGAAAATTTAACCAGCTTGTTTTTTATTCAAATCAGTTGACAAATTTAATAAAATCATTTATAACTGTTCACTTGTTTTTCCAAACCTTCTTTCACGCTGTTGATATTCTACGATTGATTTGAACAAATCTTCTTTTGTAAACTCAGGCCACATCTTATCTAGAAAGCATAGCTCAGAATAGGCAATTTGCCAAAGGAGAAAGTTGCTTATTCTCAATTCTCCGCTGGTACGTATCAGGAGGTCAGGATCGGGTAGGTTTTGTGTATAGAGGTTTGCAGCGAATAACTCATCGTTAATTTCGTCTGCATTGAGTTTCCCGTCTTTTACTTGTTGGGCTAGATTTCGTGCGGCATCCACGATTTCTTGTCGGGAACTGTAGCTCAAAGCTAGTGTCAATGTACAGTGTGTATTTTCTTTCGTTGCTTCTATGGTTTCCTGAAGTTTTCTTTGTGCATTTGAAGGTAGTTTGGTGATATCACCAATGACATTCAAGCGGACGCCATTCTCTTGAAAAGTTTTGATTTCTTTTTTAAGGGAAGTAACCAATAGCTCCATTAGCGCCATCACTTCAAGTTTAGGTCTATTCCAGTTTTCTGCAGAAAATGCGTAAAGTGTCAGAAATTTAATATTGGCTTTTACACATCCCTCTAGTGCTTCTCGTACTGCTTTTACACCATTTTGGTGCCCGAATACGCGGAGTTTACCCTTTTGTTTCGCCCAACGGCCATTGCCATCCATAATAATGGCAATATGTTGAGGTAATTTAATGTTATCAATTTGATCTAAAAAGCTCATTGTTGCTATTTTCAATAAAATTAACACCTTTCAGCTAGTTATAGCTTATTTCGTGTGTTAAAAAAACAAATACTGGTTTTCTATGCTGTCATTAACGGTATTTGGTCCTGAGGGACTAATTCGTTTGATCATCATTGTTTTTTGAAACCTCGTTATAGATACTTTATATATCTTATCTGTATTTAATCTTCCAAATATCGATTTTTAATTGGAAATTCAGAAGTACTATATCATAAACATTAGTAGTTTCTGACATCTATGCCCCAAAGTAGTTTTTCTCTTAATGTACTAAAAAAGCTTTCCTGCGGAAGGCGAATTAGATTGATCGTGAATGGAGCTTGTTTGATGGTCAATTTAACTGATGTAGCTATGGACTCATTTTTTGAGTCACAGCTGAGTATATATTGATCACTTCGGCTCTCAATTTCAAGTTCAAGTGTGAATTGATTTGAAATAACGATTGGTCTGACATTGAGGTTGTGCGGTGAAATTGGGGTAATGACAAAATTCCCGCTTTCAGGCATAATAATCGGTCCCCCACAACTGAGTGAATAGGCTGTGGAACCGGTAGGGGTGGCGATTATCAAACCGTCAGCCCAATAAGAATTGAGTAATTCGCCATTAATTCGTGCATTGACTGTGATCATCGCAGAGCTGTCATAACGAAATACCGTAATATCGTTAAGCGCATAGTGATTGCCTTGGAACAAATTGACCTGTTCGGATTCTACTGAAAGAAGAACACGTTTTTGGATATCGTAACGGAGATTTAATATATCATCTATTGCATGTTCAAAATCGTTTTTATTGATAGATGCCAAAAAGCCTAAACGTCCGAAGTTAATTCCAGCAATGGGAATACCCGAATCTTTGATAAGAGAGACAGCAGATAACATTGTTCCATCACCACCCAGGCTAAGCATGATATCTACATGATCTTTAATTTCCTGATAACTATGGTAGGTAGGGAAACTAGATCCACATTCAAACTGCGTCATTAAGAACTTATAAAAGGGGGCATAAACCCAGATATCAACGTTTTTGCCAACGAGATATTTAAATAAGTGCTTCACATGTGTTATAACGGAGGGTTGAAACTCTCGTCCATATATCGCAATTCTCATGTTTTTTGAATTTATGAGACAAAGATGAGAAAAAAACTAATCTTAACTAATTAAATATTGATGTAATTCATAAGCTGCTGATAGCGTTCGGCTGTATCATCAAATGCAGCAACGGTATTGTGAGTCTCCATAATGATATAATTATGCCTTAAGAATGAATTGAGCAGCGCATTGATATTTGATTTGTCTACTTTTAACGTAACTTCTATCGAGTCACTTTCAAGGTTTATCTTTGTTGCGCAATTGAGAATCCGGCAGTTGTCACTTTCTATTAAATGTGCTATTTGCGACAATGAAAAGTCATGCAATCCTGTTGACAACACAATAATAGCACCCGATTCATTTTGAGATTGAATTAGTGAAACCGCCTTTAAAATATCCAATTGTGTGGAAACACCAATATATTTGTTATCTTGATCCAAAATAGGGACCAACGAACTATTGTATACGGTTGTCATGACCAATGCATCGTAGGGATGCTGGTTGAATTTAAGTTGTATCGGTGCCGTGTTAATTTTAATGGAGGAAATAGAAGCTTCCTCATGATCAGCATCTAATAAAATAGACTCATTGACGAATCCAATATATTCATCCCCATTTAAAACCACCAATTCTTTACAAAGCATGTCTTGTAGTTTTTCTAATGCTTGTTGTATTGAATCAGCCTTTTGAATGCTGAAATCTGCGTTTGAAAGAAACTGTCCTATTAACATACTCAAACTTAATAAAAAAAAATGATGTGAATGGGAAATTTTTACAGATCGGCAGGCCTAAGTGTGTGGGGGCTTTTTTGTACGGATGGAATAAAATAAAAGTAAGTAATTACATTATTGCAAATAAGTACAATTTTAATGTTTAAAATTGTACTTTTATTGGCATTCTGTTAGTATTTTTGTCTGCAATTTGATAGGCGCTTAAATAGGTGGTTGGGTGTTTTTTATCCAGAAAAATAAGATTGATGATTACGAGTGAGAATAAAAAATTTATTGATATACGTGAAGTTATTCACAAAAAAAATGCTGGATTAGCAAAGTGGATTCCTTCCTTCCTACTGAACTATCTTAAAAGAACAATCCATGAGGATGAGATCAATGATATCATGACACGTTTTGCCGATTTGCAGGGCCTGGATTTTGTTGATGCGTTAATCAATGATTTGGGGGTGACCGTAAATTTATATGGTGCTGAGAATATTCCGGTATCCGATCCGGTTATTTTTGCCTCTAATCATCCCTTGGGGGGACTGGATGGTATTGCGTTTATGCATGCGATCGGAAAACATCGTCGTGATGTGAAATTTTTGGTGAATGATATCCTATTAAATATTGGTAATTTGAGACCTTTATTCGTCGGTGTAAATAAGCTAGGCGGTCAAGGTAAACAGGCTATTTCGGCGATTGAGGAGGCATATGGCGCAGATGATGCATTGCTTGTGTTCCCAGCAGGCTTGGTTTCCAGAAAGCAGAAAGATGGGCGTATTGAAGACCTCGAATGGAAAAAAAGTTTTATTAGCAAAGCAAAAAAATATAAAAAAGATATCATTCCAGTACTTATTGACGGCAAAAACTCTAAGTTTTTTTATAATTTTGCAAGGCTTAGACAAAAAATAGGTCTTAAGGTAAACATTGAAATGTTATA
>JAITLV010000270.1 GCA_031277685.1 Sphingobacterium sp.
AGAGCTAAGAACGACAATAATGATGGCTGGAAATAAGATTCTGTAATTTCTTTTCATAACTTCTTGGTTATTTATTATTGATATATCAACAATACGAGTGAATTTGATAATCTGCTACAATAGTACTTATAATCTTAATCCTAATAATTATACAATACAGGAAAACCAACTGAAATCCTTGTCCAAGCAAATATGATCCGATGCAAAAATGGCTTTACAACAATTGACAATGGACTCGGTCCACTATTGGACAATGCAACTATAAATCACTTTGTACTGAATTTTAAGTAATGGTCTTTCATCGGTATCCCATCTGCAGTTCGGAATGAATTCCCAGTAATGATGATCTCGTAGGTTTTGTTTGGTTCCAATTCCCAATCTATAAAAACCGATTTCCTATCTAGCGAATAGCGTTGTCCTTTGATAACCGGAAAACTTTCTTTGGAGATTCCTCTAAATGAACGTCCTTGTCCCCGTAGGCCTGTCGATTCATTTTATCCTTCACAACACAATATAATTTTCCGGATGGCTTCTTCACGTAGAATTTTGGATACCAGTCCAATTCAATATGTTCATAAATTGGAAGAAATCGCTTTTGTACCTCATTGTACAGCGCAAGGTTATCCTGAAAAAATCGTTTACTATTGCTGTCTTTGTAAAACTTCTTTAACAGTGTTGCGAATTGGAGAGCATTAGCTCTACTCCATCTTTTGTCTAGTGTTTCGTCGATATTTTTTTGCTTAAGATTGAACTTGTCATCTAGGTGAATAGCCATGCTCATCACGGCGTCGTACCCTATTCCATTTTCATTTTTAATCTTATTGACAAAGGTGATCAGTTCGTGTTCATTAATGCAATTTAGCCTATAAGGATATGATTTATATACGAATAACAAATTTTGTTCTTCACTGCAATCCAACTTTTCGATTTCATCGTAAATGATCATATAAAGCTTTTAAATAACAGATAAAAAATAAAGATCATGAAAATTAAATCAATCTTATGGGCGGCTGCCACTGCAGCAACATTATTGGGAAGCACTTACATGGGACAGGCTCAAACAAAGGAAAAAACTATTATGGTAGGTGGTGCACCGATGTATCCTTCCAAAAACATTATTGAGAATGCGGTCAATTCCAAGGATCACACTACGTTGGTTGCTGCAGTAAAAGCTGCTGGCCTTGTAGAAACCTTACAGGGGCCTGGTCCTTTTACTGTTTTAGCCCCTACCAATAACGCCTTTTCTAAAGTACCCAAAGAGGCCCTAAATAACTTAATGCTTCCAGAAAACAAGGCCCAATTAACATCAATATTGACCTACCACGTGATTCCTGGAAAATGGAGTGCCGCACAGATCACCAAAGCGATTAAGGATGGTAAAGGAACCTATGTAACCAAATCAGTCCAAGGTGGAAACCTTACTTTTTGGATGAAAGGGAACGATGTATATGTAAAAGACGCAAAAGGTAATAGCGCAAAAGTAACAGTTGCGGACGTCAATCAATCCAATGGGGTTATTCATGTGATAGATGCTGTATTGATGCCCTAAATATTGTTGCCATAAAATCAACTATCTATTGGCAGCATACATTCAATGATGTTTTCTTATTACATCAAAGTGGTGTCGATAATGATAAAACGGGCAATATTAACATTGCTCGTTTTATTTTTTCCATCCATCCGATCCGTTTACAATAAGTAATTTGTTCATTAAACTTAGTATAGTTTATTTTTCTCCAGCCAAAATAACGCTTTTTAATTTTGATTGGAATACCAATATATGTTTTGAAGACTGTTTTTAGATGTTTTCGAAAAGTGAAATTCTGTTTGTGCCGTTTTCAGAAATTTCTTCAGATTACTGCCCTTAATGTCATCATATTTGTTTTTATATTCGACATCGTTTAAATAAATATCTTTCCCAACTGTCAAACAGAACCTGAAATATATCTTTGAGGTTTTTAAGGTAGCTGATTCGGTTTCATAATTGTAAGCATAAAATCCATAAATATTATTTTTTAAGAACCTCTTCGGAGCTCCATTTCCTTTTTGTACATACATAAAATCTCCATCAAACCAAATTGTCATACGCACGGAGAGCGCTTTTAAAATAATATAACATGTACCAAAGTAGATGAGCATGAAAAACATCATGAGCGAAAGATGGAATATTGCCTTAAAAAAAATATAGTATAAAATACTATAGCATATCAAGCAGGGAATAATAATGAAAAGGCTCCAACTTGTGGGATAAGGTATAACCCGGTTGAACGTAAATAAATTATTTTTAGCCATCATTAAAGATACAATATATTTTTTTCCATTTATCTGCATCTAGAAGCAACCTATTTTTCAGGAAAAATAAACATCATTTTAATCACTAGCTTTTAATAACTGACTTACTGGAATTCTCCAGCGATCTTGCAATGGTATCATAATTAAATTTAAATCCCTTATTTCTAATTTTTTCGGCACTTATACGAGAACCATTTAATAGCATAGCAGCCATATCACCATACAATAGTTTAATAACGAAACCAGGTATATTTGGCAAAAAGCTGCTCCTACCAAATGACCTGAGCAATATATACGCAAAATCGTTCATTGTGATATGTTAAGGAGCAACGGCATTATACACACCCCGAATATCCGTCCGATCAAGAATAAATTCGTACATGCGCACGACATCATGTATGTCTATCCATGGGATATATTGCTTTCCATCACCTAAAGAAACATTGATACCAAGTTTTGCCAAAGGAGCAAGCTTGGCGCACATCCCGCCATTTCTACCTAAAATAATACCTTTTCGTAAAATAACGGTTTTGACACCCAAGCTTTCAAACTGCCATGCAGCCTTTTCCCATACCTTACAAATATGAGCCAAAAAGTCATTCCCACTACTAGAATCTTCAGAAAGGATGGTATCTGAAGTATATGCTCCATAATAACCTACTGCAGATGATGAAATGATTTTATCAATATTAAACTCGTGGCGTTTGACGTATTCAAATAATAAATTCAATGATAATACACGACTTTCGATAAGCTCAAGGCGACGAGAGGAAGTCCATCGACCTGCACTTATATTTTCACCAGTGAGGTTAATGATGGTATCTACTCCATCGAAGGCATTGATATCTATGAAGCTTTTTTTCAGATCCCACTCAAAATATTTTATACCACTTGCAGATTGGTCTTTAGGTGTCCGCGTAAGGAGGTGTAACTCATAACCAATTTTCCTAAGGTGTGCAGTAAGATACCCACCTACAAAACCAGTCCCCCCGGCAATTAAGATCTTTTTCATATATAAGCTTTTTTTAATCTTTTCTACAACATCGTGAAACGGAGTGCTGCGCTGTTTTATAAATAAGCAATTTTGTAACGCAAATAGCTCTTAAGGGCGACAAGCGCTTTATGGGTGTTCGGTATGCGAATCCTATGTTCTAAAATTTCATTTGAAGATTTTTTACGGATCTTCGCGAAAAGTGAAAGGTAATATTTGTAGGCAAGATAAACCCCAAACTTTGCTGAAGCTGGGAGTTTTTTGATTCCCAAAAGCGCCTCCCTAAATTCTGTATGAATTTCATTTTCGATCTGACTTTTGATCGTATTATCAAAGACTGTCATATCCAGATTGGGGAAGTAGGTTCTTCCAAGCATATGGTAATCCTGTTTGAGATCCCGTAGAAAATTTATTTTCTGAAACGCTGATCCCAATTTCATTGCAAAAGGCTTAAGCTCTTCGTACTGCTTTCGATCTCCCTCTGTAAACACTTGTAAGCACATGAGCCCTACGACTTCAGCCGAACCATAAATATATTCCTTATAACTTTCGGAATTGTAGTCAACCTTATTCAGATCCATTTCCATGCTATGGAGAAATTGGCTGATAAGCTCGACGTCGATCTTATATTTGTGCACAGTTTCCTGAAAAGATTGCAAAATTGGATTTAAGGAAATTCTTTCTTCTAAAGCACAGCTAGTATCAAGATACAATCGTCCCAAAAGACGCTTCCTATCATACCCATGGAAGCTATCAACAATTTCATCAGCAAGTCGCACATAGCCATAAATTGCATAGATGCTATTACGAATACAGGGTTTTAGCGCCAAAATACCGAGCGAAAAACTTGTGCTATATTTTTCGGTCGTTCTTTTGCTTACTTCATATGCGAGTTCATCAAATAGTCTCTTCATAGTCCTATAGATTATCTTCCGATTCTACGGTTATTTCATTTTACTTAGCTACCTCTGTATGTTGCATATCCGAATGGGCTAACAGTGATCGGAACATGATAATGCTTATCGTCTTTGATTTCAAAAACGACTTCGATAAATGGGTAAAATGTTTCGATTTTTTGATTAAGAAAATAGCTTTCCGTATAAAACTTAAGTTTATATACCCCTTTATTCTCTACTTTTCCAGTTTCCAGGAAATTACCGATGAGACCGTTGTTATCCGTTTTTTCACTTGCCACAGTAACCCATTGCTTGTTTGGCATCAATTTCTCCAAATCAACTTTAACATCCGGTGCAGGACTTCCCTTTGAAATATCCAGAATGTGACTTGATAATTGATATTTACTTTTCTGGCTATATGCCGTCAATCCAAACAGCATACATAACAACATGATCATGTACTTTTTTTTATTCATCATCGCTATATTCATCTTTGTTTCGTTAAATAATTCATTTACTTATCATCAGCTTTTTTCATTTTTGCCTGTTTTATTCATTAGCTTGATCACTGTCAACACTATAAATTTCTCCTCAATTTAGTTGTCAAATGCCCACTTATGATGCTCTAAAGGAGAAATAAGCATATTAATTAGACCATTATTATTCTAAATTTGTTTTAACATACATCAATTTAAGTATAAAATTATACCAAAACAAGCTATATCCAAGCCCGTCTCATTCTAATTTCTCCATATATTCCTGCGTTTTAAACAAATATGTCCCTGAAGATGCTACTGAAAAATAGCCTAAGGCCCCATTAGATATATTTGAGCTTGGATTTCCGGGCGCTGCCCCACCGGGATTTGCTGCCTGAAACTCATTCCAGAATTTATAAACGCTGGCATCAACGCAATACCGAATTACCTTAACTTCGTCATTCAACTCCAAATCTATTGTACGGTCAGAGATTTTATGGGTAACATATTTTCCATCGTTGAACTTATCGTTATATGTTGAAGAAAACCGCGTAGGAGAATTGTTGATAGCGATTTCGTACAGATAATAATTGTCTGTTTGAGCCGGATCATAAAATTTAAAGGTTGGATAGTATCGTTCTTTTGTGAAGATCTTTTCTTTTGTGACACCCAAAGAATCAATAGCTACATAGGGAGGCATAGTAACCGAAGACCGATAATATTCTCCTTCTAATTCTATTTCAAGGCTATATTTTATTCCTGGACGCACGTGGAAGTTTTGGGCACGATAATAACCATCACGCTCATAAACAAAAGTTATTTCCTCATTCACAGAAGACCGCACCAGCACCGATGCACCGGAAATGGGGTCGCCCTTTCTATCTGTACCGAAAGCGACTGTTTTAGTAACCCTAATAAGCTGATCTACATTTAAATCATTTAAATTGGCTTCAATCACAATGCGCGCTTCGCTATTTTCCAGGTCTAGATCGATCACCTTTTCACAGGCGGAAAATAAAACAGTCAGAAGCGCCAATATTGTAAGTAGGTTTCTTTTCATAATATTAAAACTTAAAATTCCAGGTAACGGATGGTATAATACCAAATAATGCAATCTGATAGGCTTCTGTTATATTGGGATTATTTTCATTCTCCCTAAAATCCACAATATAGGCATTGCGTCGGTTGTAGGCATTATTTAGTCCAAATGTCCAGCTGGAGGTAAAACGTTTGTTTGATTTTTGAGGTTCATACGTTGCAGACAGATCCAAACGATGGTAAATTGGGGACCTATGGCTATTTCGCTGGGTATAATAAAATAATGTGGTATTGTTTAAGTCATATTTCCCTGCTGGATAAGTAACTGCATGACCACTGTTGAAAATAAAATTTGTACCCAAAGACCATTTATCCGATAACTTATACATGGTCACCAAGGAAAGATCATGGGTACGATCCTGCCGGGCATTAAACCAGGCTCCTTGGTTAATTCCATTAAACTTTCGCTCACTCTTGGACAAAGTGTAACCTATCCATCCACTTAGTTTACCGCTATTTTTCCGTAGCAATAATTCAAGACCATATGCACGGCCCTTACCAAAAAGAAGTTCACCTTCAAGGAATTCGTTAGCCTGGAGATCAGCACCGGTCCGAAAGTCGATCTGATTGGCCATGGCCTTATAATAGGACTCCACTGAAAATTCATAAGCGCTACCGTTGAAATTTCGAAAGTATCCGAAAGCAATCTGATCAGCGAGCTGCGGTTTGATATTCAAGCTGCTCAGCACATACTGATCTGTAGGAAGTGCCGAAGTGGAATTGGTTAATTGATGCAGATTCTGCGCCATCCGATTATAGGAAAGTTTGATACTGCTCAGGGAGTTTAAAAGTAGGCTTGCAGATAGCCTAGGTTCCAGATTGATGTAATGCTTCGCCACCGTTCCTTTTCCAAAATACTGTTCGCCAGTAACATCTCTATCGTCATCAAAACGATAGAAAGTACCTGGCCCCATCACCATAAAATCTGACAATCGGAAACCATACAGTAAGGAAAGGCGATCGTTGGCTTTCCATTCATGAGAAAAATAAGCGCTTAAATCCCAGCCTTTACGCTTTTCAATACGAATCGAATTGACATTGGCATCTTCGTTAGCATCTAAACTGGCAGGTCGGATATTTTGGTTCAGCGCATTTGCGCCAAAGCGGATTGTGGACCTATTGGATGGGTAAAAAGAAAAATCCTGTTTGAGATTCCAATTCCCAATTTTGGAAGCGATATCAAAGTCACCGCTATTACCATTGACGCCAACATTGTAATTAAA
>JAITLV010000291.1 GCA_031277685.1 Sphingobacterium sp.
AAGTGCAATATCGTCTATTGTCAGCCTTAAAGATAAAAAGCTTTACATTATTAGGCAATTAAACCGCGATATTATTAGAATTTAAATGCCAGCTGGCCAGAATTTTCCTTCGATTGGTTGCCAAATTGGATGAAATCGATGATCTCATATTGACCTAAATCAGGTTTAAACTGCCGCACATGAACGCCCTTGCACATAAAGCTCAGGTCGACAGACCGCAACTGTTCTTTTGCAATTTCAAGCTGTTCTGGCTCCAGATGTCGTCCAATCGAAATATGGGGTTCGTCGCTAATCTCGATCAAATCAAATTCCGATAAAGTTTGAACAACCTTCCGCGCCCGATCCTTGAGATAACTGCGGGCATGTACTGTCGGTGCAATATAGAAAGCACCGCCGGCAAATGATGAAAAATGATCGAAATAAACATACTGACTCCGCTCATAGACCAAAGTCTCCTGCAAAGCCTCAATAGCCATTGTCAGTTTGCTCCCGTCTGCTTCAAAAGCACATATCGTTACATGGGCTTTGGAATTGCAACTGGGGTACCAGCCTTTGTTTTTGTCGGGAAACAGCTCGGCTAACGATGCACGCAGTCGCCGCTTCAAGCCATCTACCAAGACAATACCAGCTTCATCAGGCTGAAAAACAAACGAATATTTATTGACACTACCCTCCATAACAAAAATCAGTTTCCGATCAGTAGGTAAGATAACAAATACCACGGAGATAACAAAACCAAAACCGAACAGCAAGCCAATGAGACGCTACCACCCGATGCCATAGTCCTCCCCGTTGTTGCTGCTGCCGCCCCAAAGCGTATGGTGCTGCTGGTCGAAATAAATCGCATTTATAGGGCCACTGGTACGATCACCGAGCTGTATGCTATACCCCATTTTCTTTAATTGTTCAATAATTGCTGGTGCTGTATTTTTATCCAATAAAAGGCTACCTGAGCGCGGCTTTCGATCGTCGGTCTTCGTTCCTCCCAGCGATAGCCAAAGCTGGTTACTGTTGATATTGGCCGCCTCGCTGGCTTGTTGTGGCGTCATACCAAACTCGACCATATTCAAGAAAAACTGCAATAGGTTTTGATCCTGTGTATCTCCGCCCTGCACGGCAAAAGAAAGGTAAGGTTTTCCGTTTTTTAAAGCCATCGAAGGCGTAAGCGTTACACGCGGTCTTTTGCCCGGCTCGACCACATTGAACGGGTTAATCAATGAATCTAAGACAAAACTCTGTAAGCGCTGACTCATGCCCACCCCGGTATTTCCGGCAATACAGGCAGGGAGCCAACCACCACTCGGTGTGATCGAAACAACCCAACCTTCTTCATCCGCAGCTTCAACGCTTGTTGTTCCCCGCAATAAACGGTCGACATAAGCACTATCCACGGTTAAAGATGCCAAAAGAGCTGTTTTTGGCAATTCCGTTAGCGACGAACTTGTGCGTGCGTCATGTTTAGGAACAAAATCATTTTTCAGCTCCGTATGTGGCGTAAACTCCTTCTTACGCTGCTCCAGTAACGAAAGATACGGATTCTGCTTACCTTCGTAGGGATAAGGGTCTCCCGGAAGTACATTCGGGTTATTTTGCGTAAGATCAATGGTTGCGGCCCTCGACTTGGCATAGGACTCATGTAAAAGACCTTGAATAGGTGTCTTAGGTTTACCGTAAGGATCACCGTAATAAAAATCCCGATCAGCAAAGGCCAAATTCATAACCTGATAGAGTGTATGAATATAAGAAGCAGAATTATAACCCATTGCCTTTAGATCAAAGTTTTTCAGCAACTGCAAACTCTGTAGCATGGCTGGTCCCTGTGTCCATTCTTGTAATTTATATACGTCAACGCCCTTATAATTGACATGCAATGGTTCCTCCTCAATGGGTTTCCAATTGGCTAAGTCTGCTTTCGTGATTAAGCCACCCTGCTCCTTAGTGCCACGGACAAATTCATCTGCAATATCGCCGGTATAAAACCGGTCATAAGCAGCCATGATTGCAGCTTTCCGGTCTTTTCCCGCCGCAAGAGCCTGCTTTTCGGCTTCTACCAATTTGGACAGGGTCCTATGCAGATCCTGTTGCACGAAAACCTCTCCCGCCTCTGGAGCTTCCCAGGATTTACCTTCATGTACTAAAAATACCTTTTTACTGTACGGCCATTCTTTAATGCGCTCTTTGCCACGTTCAATACTCGTTGCAGTTTGCGCATCAATCGGGTACCCTGCAGCCATTTCAAGAGCAGGAGCTAATACTTCTGCTAGACTTTTCGTTCCATAATGCGCCAATATATAGCACAATCCGCCGGGTGTACCCGGTGTGACAGCAGCAAGAGGGCCATATTCTGGTGGAAATTCGTAGCCCTTTGATCTAAAAAAATCGACTGTCGCTCCACTGGGTGCTACCCCCAAGGCATTTATCGCAATGACCTTCTTTAGTTTCGGATGATAAATTAACGCTTGCGTCTCTCCGCCCCAACTCAGTACATCCCACATCGTACAGGTTGCTGCGAGCATTGCACAAGCAGCGTCCACCGCATTTCCGCCTTGTTGGAATAGCTGGGCACCGGCTGTTGCCGCCAAGGGTTTGCCCGTAATAGCCATCCAATGTTTTCCATGTAAGGGTGGTTTCTGTGTGCGCTGAGCAGAGCTCAGCATTGGCACTCCGGTAATAAGCAATCCAAACAGCGTCGTCAGTAGCAAGGGGGATCTTCTCTTCATAGCAGTAATCTTTCGTTAAGCAAAGGTTTTAGTAAAACCAAGATAGGTATTTTTAAAACAAACAAAAAACTCCCATCAACCTCGGTTGATGGGAGTTTTTAAATCTTATTTGCTATTGAATTACCAATAAATTGAATATAATGCTGTAACCAATAGCGCTACGATCAATGCAATGACCAAAAACGCCCGATGTGGTTTAAACATCGTGGTATCAACTTCCAATCCAGCTGGCACGACACCACGCTTATTGTCGATGATACTAATGAGAATCATTCCGATAATACAGATGATGAAAACAAATCCCATTCTATCCAAAAATGGAATTTCGTAGATTCCTGTCGTTGGATTTGGAACGGAGAAACCTGTCGATGACAAGAATGACAGATCAACCCAATCCGGCAATTTCTTGAAGATGATGGAGAAAATAAAACCACCAATTGTTGCAAACAAAGCCGCATTTGAAGTTGCTTTCTTCCAGAAGAATCCTAAAATGAACATCGCAAAAATACCAGGAGATACAAACCCCGTATATTCCTGAATATATTGGAATCCACCTTTTTTATCGATACCCAAATGTGGCGCAATCAGCACACCCAAGATCATGGCAACCACAACAGTTAGCTTGCCGATATTGACCAATTTCTTATCCGATGCTTCTGTATTGAATACTTTTTTATAAATATCCAAGGAGAAGATTGTTGCAATACTGTTTGCTTTACCTGCCAAAGAAGCGACCACTGCAGCTGTCAATGCTGCAAACGATAAGCCTTTTAAACCTGCTGGCAATAAATTCAACAAAACTGGATAAGCGTGGTCAGGGTTCACCTCACCATGTTGCATCATTTCATTTTGGAACAAGCCATCTTTCCACATGACATAGGCTGCAATACCCGGCAACACGACAATGATAGGCATTAATAACTTCAGAAATGCAGCAAACAAGATACCGTTTCTTGCGGTTTTCAAATCTGCTCCAAGCGCGCGTTGCGTGATGTATTGATTACATCCCCAGTAATTCAAATTAACGATCCACATACCGCCAATCAATACGGTTAGCCCCGGTAAATCGAGATAGTTCTCATTTTTACGATCCAGAATCATATGAAAGTGGTCGGAAGCTTTTTCTGTCATCAAGTGATAGCCTTCCAATATTCCTGATCCACCATAGTGCTCTGAAACGAGATTCAAGGCTAGGTAAGTGGTCGCCAAACCACCCAATACCAAAAAGAAAACCTGAATAATATCTGTATAGCCGATTACTTTCATACCACCTAAGGTAATGATCACAGCAAAAATCGCTATGGCATACATACAGGCCTCCAGACTGATACCGGAAATACTACTTACCGCAATAGCTCCCAAATAGAGGATGGATGTCAAATTGACGACAACATACAACAGCAACCAGAAAACGGCCATGATCATCGCAACAGTTCCATTATATCGTTTATGGAGAAACTGTGGCATCGTAAAGATCTTGTTCTTTAAGTATACCGGGATAAAAAATACCGCAACAACAATCAGTGTAATGGCAGCCATCCACTCGTAAGTCGCGATAGCCAATCCCATCTTAAATCCGGAACCGCTCATACCGATAAATTGCTCGGCCGAAATATTGGATGCAATAAGTGAAGCTCCGATAGCCCACCACGTCAATGACCCCTCAGCCAAAAAATAGTCTTTGGAACCTACAGATTCAGATTTCTTGCGATAATACACCCATAATCCGTAACCTGCCACAATAACAAAGTATATCAGGAAAACGATGTAATCTTTTGTGCTTAAATAATTATTCATGTGTTGGTAATTGGTTTAATTTGATCGCCTAATATAGAAATATTTTAAATAACTATATATATCTATTGATCAAATTTTCTAAATACTCCTGTCTGCCGCTGATCATTTGTGGCTCACCTAATTCCACTGCTAAATCTCTTAAGCGCTCTAAAGTCAGGCCTCCCTGTTCAAAAGCAGCCCCGTTGCCACTATCGAAAGAAGCGTAACGACCTGTTCGTATGCTACGGTATTCGGAGTCTTCCAAAATACGCTCGGCAGTAAGTAAGGCACGTGCAAAAATGTCCATCCCGCCGATGTGCGCATAAAATAAATCCTCAGGATCCGTAGAATTGCGGCGGATCTTGGCGTCAAAGTTAACCCCGCCACCCTGGAAACCGCCACCTTCCAATATGATCAGCATCGCTTCAGTCAATTCATTGATATCATTTGGAAATTGATCGGTATCCCAGCCATTTTGATAATCACCACGGTTGGCATCAATAGAGCCCAATTTTCCGGCATCAATCGCAACCTGCAGTTCGTGCTGAAAAGTGTGTCCCGCCAAGGTTGCGTGGTTCACTTCCAGGTTGAGTTTGAAATCATCCAACAAGTCATACTGTCTCAAGAAACCTAAAACGGTGGCAGCGTCGTAATCATATTGATGTTTCGTTGGTTCACATGGTTTTGGTTCGATAAAGAAAGTACCCCTGAATCCATTTTTACGGGCATAATCTTTGGCTAGGTGTAAAAACTCGGCAAGATGCTCCTGCTCCCGTTTCATATTGGTATTGAGCAGGCTCATATAGCCTTCCCTTCCACCCCAGAACACATAGTTTTCACCACCAAGAGCAATTGTCGCATCCAATGCAGCCTTTACCTGCGCGGCACCATGCGTCAATACCTGAAAATCCGGATTAGTTGCCGCACCATTCATATAACGCTTGTGGCTAAAGAGATTGGCTGTCCCCCAGAGAAGCTTGATCCCACTCGCCTGCTGTTTTTCCTTCGCATAATCGACAATCGTTGCCAACCTTTTTTCATTTTCAAGCACATTATCGGTATAATCCACTAAATCCACATCATGAAAACAGTAGTATGGAATATTCATCTTGCTGATAAATTCAAAAGCAGCATCCATCTTTTCTTTTGCCCGTGTGATTGCATCACTGCTTTCATCCCAGGGGAATCTGTGCGTAGCGCCGCCGAATGGATCAGAACCATCCCCATTGAAGGAATGCCAATAAGAACAGGCAAATTTAAAATACGCTTCCATAGTCCTGCCCGCAACAATCTGCTTGGGATTATAATAACGAAATGCAAGTGGGTTTTTACTTTCTTTCCCTTCAAACTCAATCTGTCCGATTCCTTTAAAAAATTCTTTTTGACCTTTGATAATATTCATTTTATTTAGCGTTGATTTTAATATCTAAAATTTTCTTCCATTGTCGATAATTTTCTTCATACTGACAAACATCCCTCGGTTCAACAGTATAAACAGGTTTCAACCCACGAAAAGCCTCGGTGAAATCGGCGTAATAACCACTGCCAATACCGGCTCCCAGGGCAGCACCTACACTGCCATCATGATCATATACCTCTACAGGAACATTCGTCGCCCCTACAAATGAGTCCCGAAAAATAGCACTCTGAAACAAGTTGGCATTTCCGGCGCGGATCATCTGCGGATAAAGACCATTTTCACGCATTATATCCAGCCCATAGCGAAAGGCAAAAGCAATTCCCTCCTGAATTGCCCGCAAGATATCAGATGCCGTATGCCTGTTGAGATCGATGGAACTTATCGAAGCTCCGACCAATTGATTATTTAGCATCCGCTCCGCCCCATTACCAAAAGGAATAACCTGCAGCCCCTTGCTTCCGATAGGCGAAGTTACAGCCAACGCATTGATCTGATCGTAAGACAGATCTTTACCCAGCAGCTTCCGGCCCCAGCTATTCATGATACCAGTACCGTTAATGCAGAGCAATACGCCCGTTCGGATCTCCTCCTTCCGATAGTTCACGTGGGCAAATGTGTTCACACGGGATTCCCGGTCGGCAATCAGCTGGTCGCTCACACCATAGATGACACCCGAAGTACCAGCCGTCGCTGCCACCTCTCCCGGCCGTAGGACATTCAGGGAAAGAGCATTGTTGGGTTGATCTCCAGCCTTGTAGTTGATTGTCACCCTGCTTGACAGCCCCAGTTCTTCCGCCACTGCCGGCTTAATCTGGCCATGCTCCGCAAAAACAGGTAATATTTCGGGTATCAGATCCGCGTTAAAACCATAATAGTCCAACAACGCTGTTGATAGTTCATTCCGTTCAAAATCCCAAAATATCCCTTCGGACAATGCGGCAATCGAAGTGCTGACAGTGCCAGACAGTTTCATCGCTATAAAATCGCCAGGAAGCATGACCTTATCAATCTTTTGATAGATTTCAGGTTCATTCGCTTTCACCCAGGCGAGTTTGGAAGCGGTGAAATTACCGGGAGAATTGAGATGATGCTTCAGGTTGAAGGCCTTCCCCAATTCATCAAAAGCCGTATCTCCCAGTTCAACTGCACGGCTATCACACCAGATAATGGCATTGCGCAGCACCTGTTGATCCTTGTCAACAACCACCAATCCATGCATTTGATAAGCGATACCGATAGCAGTGATTAATTTCGGATCATACAAACCCGAGGCATTTGCCTGGGAAAGCGCCTGTTTGAAATACGTCCACCAAGCCAGTGGATCCTGTTCCGCCCAGTTGGATTGGGGTGAAATGATGGGCGCTTCACTGGCAGGGTACTGCGCGGAGCATACCTTTTGTTGTGAGGATGCTTCGACAATGGAAAGCTTGACCGAAGAAGTACCGATATCTATACCTAAAAAATACATGTGAACCTTTTAAAACTGGTTATTTAAAATTATACTTGGAAACAAATCCGCAACCGGTTGCATAAAAGTAGTAGCTATTTCTGAATTTTCCAAAATATTCAATAAAATTATTTACTTTGGGGCGTGAATAAAAAAACAACAATTTATGATATTGCCCGGGCGCTTGGAATCACAGTTTCAACGGTTTCCCGCGCCTTGAATAATGTACCCACGATAAGTGAGGCAACACGGTTATTAGTCTTAGCCAAGGCAAAAGAGCTGAATTACAGTGTCAATAAAATTGCGTCTTCCCTATCTTCAGGCAGATCCAATACCATTGGCGTTATTGTGCCTACAATGCAAATCCATTTTTTTGCAGAGGCCGTTCACAGTATCGAAAAAGAATTGAAGAAACACAACTATAGCCTGTTGCTCTATCAATCGAACGAATCCTACACCGACGAGGTCAATGGGGTCAAGACCCTGCTGGAAGCACAGGTAGATGGCATCATTGCGTCCCTATCGCTGGAAACCCAGCAAATAGGTCATTTTCAAGAAGTCATCAAACAAGGAAAATCCCTGATCATCTTTGACCGTACACACCGGGATATAGCGGCACCTGTCGTCAAATTGAACGATTTTGAAGCGGGCTATCTCGCGACCAAACACCTGATTGAACAAGGCTATAAAAAAATTGGCTTTATCACCACCAACAAAGAGATTTCCATTTTCCAAGATCGCTTTAGCGGATTCGAAGCAGCTTTGAAAGAAGCGGATCTTCCGCAGCTGGATGACCTTATTGTCCGGGGGGAACTGTCCATTGAAGCCGGAGTAAAAGGAACTGAACAGCTTTTAGGGACTGCGATCCGGCCCGATGCCATCATTGGTGGAGACGATTTTACAGCTGTCGGCATTATTCAGGCACTTAAAGCCGCACAGATCGATATCCCGGAAACAGGGGTCATTGGTTTTGCAAATCAGACTTTCTCTTCTTTTATTACACCAACATTATCCAGTATAGACCAACAGGCCAACAAAATGGGGGAAGAATGTGCAAAGCTGTTTCTAAAAATGGTCAAACAAAAGGATCCTTATGAGGACATCCAGCAAGTTGTACTCGATCCGATCTTGGTAAAAAGAAAATCTACCTGTAGAATAGACAAATAATTAATAACTTTGCCGAAATTTGAAATAAATGCAAGCCCGGCAAAAGTTTAGAATACTAAGTATTTGCTTATTATTTGTTATCCAGGCACTCTTTCTAGTGGCCATTTTTGTTGAAAACACCAATTCTTATATTGTACTGTCTTTCATCGGATTACTTTCCTTATTCATTCTATATAGCTACCTCAGGTCGCCTATACATCACCATATACATGAGTATGAGTCCATCAAGATTGCGGTATGGGTACCGATAGCTGCGATTGTATCCTATTATTTCAATCAAATCTTTGGTCTCGGCCCGGTCATGGGCGCTGCACTTACGGGAACACTGGGCTCTTTCATCCCAAATCTCAATAAAGACTCAACCTACCTGCCCCATCTTCCTGCAGCCATCTATTGCGGTGCTTTTGTGGGTATGTCCAGCTCACAGGTTGCACATGGTTTTTCTTTTATCCTGACTGCAGGTGTCTTTACAGCGATCTTTCTGATCATCTCCAAAAGCCTACTGAATGGTGTCGGTGGCAAATCGGGCACACTGGCTTTCCTTGGTGTCTCACTGACCTATTTATTACTCTATCTTCTAAAATAATATGGAAACATTCATTTTATACCTCGTTGGAATTATAGGAAGCACGGCCACATATTATGTCAATACAAGATACAGACAGGGCGCTGTACGCTCTTCGGCATTATTGACCTTGATTGTATCTGGTTTTCTATATTTCTTTCCAAACGTACTGTCGAACTACCTCACCCACTATATTCCGGTCGTTTTTATCGGTGCTTCCTTTATCGGGATGGTGTCGAAGACACAGCTTTCTACTTATCTGGGACTTTCCTTGGCAGGCGTTATCTTTACCACCATTCTTCTCAACACCAGTAAGTTTTTCAATGGCTATGGTGGAGCTTTAGGTACTTCAGCCTGCATATCAGTACTTGTCGTATTGAGTATTCCCTATTTTAAATCTCCACGAAAAATGACGGTCGGCCTATTGCAGCTACGAAAAATAATCTTGAAAAAAGGAAACAAGGCAGGCAAGGGATCTGCAGGTTTGTCTAAATAATATGTGTAGATTTACTGTAACAGCATAAATACTTTTACGGTAGTTCATACTGCCAATTTTCGGTAATAATTAAAATAACCAAAAGTAATAATTAAGATAACCACATGAAACCATTTTTTCTTCTCTTTCTCGTCCAGGTCTTTCTGATCAAAAGTCTATCTGCGCAAAAAAACACGATTCAAGTGCTGAACCAGGAACGCAACAGCAGCTACCGGGGACTGAGCGTCGTCGATGATCAAACGCTTTGGGTCAGCGGCAACAATGGTACGGTCGGACTAAGTACAGACGCAGGCAAAAACTGGCAGTGGGTCAACCCCATTGGTTATGAAAAGATCGACTTTAGGGATATTGAGGCCTTCGATGAGAATCAGGCGTTGCTAATTTCAGCAGGTTCTCCTGCCTTAATATTAATGACCACCGATGCAGGTAGAAGCTGGAAAGAGGTTTTTAAAGATACCAGATCCGAAATATTCTATGATGGCTTTGCTTTTACACCAAAAGGTGTCGGTATTGCTTTTGGTGATGCCATCGACGGAAAGATGCCTTTGTTGAAAACGATAGATTTTGGACAGACCTGGAAGGATATATCCAGCAACCTAACCTATCCCATCACAACAGGTGAGGCCGGTTTTGCGGCCAGCGGCACATCCATATGCAGCCTGCCAACAGGAGATTTCTGGATCGCAACCGGTGGTGCTGTTTCAAACATTTACAGGAGCATTGATGCAGGTAACACTTGGCAACGCTACAGCTGTCCAATCATCCAGGGTCAAAATAGCACTGGCCCTTTTTCCATTGCATTCCGCTCTCCAAAGGCTGGTATTGTTGTCGGTGGTGACTACAGAAATGACAAGAATACAGAAAAAGCCTGCTTCTTGAGCACTGACGGCGGAAAAACCTGGCAGGCTTCAAGCCAACCTCTATCGGGCTTTAAATCGGCAGTAAGCTATCTTTCAAACAAGCAACTGATCTGCACCGGAACCTCGGGAACAGATCTGTCTGATGATCAAGGTAAAACCTGGTATAACATATCCACCGAAAGCTATAATGCGGTACAGAAAGCAAAAAAGGGAAAAGCAGTCTTTCTAGCCGGAGACAAAGGAAAAATAGCCAGGTTAGTCCAATAGGACCACCGGGCTATTTTTTAAGTCTCACGCCAGTTTTGAACCTGGTGACTTTTGCTGGCGGAATCAGCTTATCTGCGTGTCAGACGTGATTCTTCTAAATCCAATGAATATTCTAAATCCTTGATGACATCACTGTCATATTCTTTGGCCGCTTTCATCTGCGCTAATCCCTCACGGCGCACAACCAGAATTTCAAGCATAATTTTGTTATATAATCCACGGACAGCGGAGAGTTGTGCCCGGGTATCTTCTTCTTTAGCGCGTTCAGACGCATTTATACTCCGGATAAGCTGTTCTTTTACACGTGCGATCGTTTCGTACTCCATCATCTCCTTAGCATAATGCTTATCGAGATAGGCAATCGAATCCCTGCCAAGTCGAACACGGATCTCATCCATCTGCTCTTCCACAGGTACCTGCTCATCTACCTCTGTATCCATTTTAATTAATTTAATCAACAAAGGCAAGGTAAGTCCCTGGAACACCAGAGTCACTAGGATAACCACGAAAGTAATGAACAAGATCAGGTTACGGTGCGGGAAGGCTGTTCCATCATAGAGTGTTAGAGGTATTGCCAAGGCTGACGCAAGCGAGACGACGCCCCGCATGCCAGCCCAGCCGACAACCAATGGCAGCTTCCAGCCCGGGCCCTTTTCCTTGACGCGAACTCTTTTGAACAGAATCCGTGGAACATAGGCCGAAAGATAAACCGCAACCAGGCGTAATACAATCACAATAACACAAATAGCCAACGCATAATCTATCGCCTCTTCCATCGAATACTCCCCTAGCCCGTTGATAATAACAGGAAGTTCTAGGCCAATCAGGATAAAGACAAAACCATTGAGTAAAAAGCCAACTGTCTCCCAGACCTCTGTGGTCTGTATACGGGTATGATAGTTTAAATAATCCCCTGCCCTAAACGACAGAAATAAACCACCACTAACCACTGCGAGCACACCTGACCATTCAAAATGCTCCGCCACGATATACATGAGGTAAGGTGCAATCAGTGTAATTGGTGTTGTAATACTGGAAGATTTGGCTACATAACGCAAAAAGAAGTATAAGATATGGCCGATCACAAGGCCCACAACTACACCCATGACCGAAAGGACGAGAAATTGCGTTGACGCTTGCCCCATGGCAAATTGTCCTGTCAGAATAGCGATGGAGGCGAACCGAAACACCGTCAGGGAGGCGGCATCATTGACCAGACTCTCCCCTTCCAAAATCGCAATACCCCGCTTGGGTATGCTAATGCCTTTTAATACAGAGCTTGCGGCTACCGCATCGGGCGGTGAAATAATACCACCCAATAAAAAGCCCAATGCTAAGGTAAAACCTGGAATAATGCTCACGGAAAAATAAGCGATCGCCAGGGAAGTGAAAAAGACCAACCCAAAACCCATAATAAAAATAGACCGGCGCCATTTCAGAAAATTGGTCCAATTGGTATACCAGGCTGCTTCAAAAAGTAGGGGTGGCAAGAATACCAAAAAGACGATATCAGGATCTATACTGATCACGGGAGCTCCGGGAATAAGAGAAATCCCCAACCCACCTATGACTAACAATATTGGATAAGATATCTTCAGGCGCTGGCTCAGGACAAACAACATCGCCATAAAGAAAAACAGCACCATGACCAGCAGCAGATTATTATGCACCTTGTGCCCTAGTTTCCCTGCAATGGCAGATTTTACTTCCTGATAAGGCGCAAGCATAGACAGGTTATACTGTTGGATCTTCCAGTCCTGATCTATTTTGCTCAGTACACCTGTACCACGAAAGTACTTGGTATTTATTTTAAAAGTCTCATCAAACCAAGCTGTTGTACTGTCAGCACTCAAATGGATATGTCGGTCCTGGTAGGTATAGTTCCAGGCATGTGTAGGGTTAAAATACTGCTCAGAGAATTTATCACTATGGTTCTTATCCCAGCGTTCCTCCCGGTCTACACCCAATATAACCGCATCTGTCGCCAGTGAATTGATAAAAGGGCCGAACTTCACTTCGCCCGAAGATTTATGCCAGGCATCCAAGGTCCTATTGATTGTATCTATCGGCTGCTGTGCCCTCGCAGGAACCGTCAGCAAAAACAGATTTAAAAAACAAAAAATTGCAATAAAGGTCTTCTTAATCATAAATTATGATAACACATTTTTAATTTGTGGAAATATCTTTCCATTTAGATCATAAAACAAAAAGCTGCAAAAGCAGCTTTTTGTTTTTATTTAATTATTTCTTCGATTTCGCGAATAATCTTTTGCGCGATCTGCTCTGCTGCTTCAGGTGTTGGTCCTTCGGAGTAGATACGAATGATCGGCTCCGTATTGGATTTACGCAAGTGCACCCATTCATGTTCAAAATCTATCTTCAAACCATCAATGGTGCTGTGCTCTTCATTTTTATACTTCTCTTGCATTTTTGCCAACAGATTGTCGATATCCAATTCTGGTGTCAACGTAATCTTATTTTTGGACATGAAATACTGCGGCAATGAGGCACGGTATGCAGAGGCTTTCTTACCTAATTTAGCCAGATGGGTCAAGAAAATAGCGACACCGACCAAGGCATCACGGCCATAATGTGAGGCTGGATAGATTACCCCTCCATTCCCTTCACCACCGATAACAGCGTCCACTTCTTTCATTTTGGTCACCACATTGACTTCCCCAACAGCAGCTGCATAATATTCTCCGCCATGTGCTTTGGTGACATCACGCAATGCACGCGTAGAAGATAAATTAGATACTGTGTTTCCTTTTTTATGCTGTAGCAGGTAATCCGCCACAGCTACCAGCGTATACTCCTCACCAAACAACTCACCATCCTCCATCATAAATACCAAACGGTCCACATCAGGGTCAACAGCAATACCAAGATCAGCTTGATTTTCAACCACTGCAGCCGAAAGATCTGTTAAATGTTCTTTTAAAGGCTCTGGATTATGTGGAAATTGACCATTGGGCTCACAGTGAATTTTATAAACTGTCTGTACACCAAGTGCATCCAACAATGCCGGAATAAATGTTCCACCGGTACTATTTACGGCATCTAAAGCAACTTTGAAATTAGCAGCTTTGATCGCTTCTTTATCCACATATTCCAATGCCAAAACAGCATCAACATGTTTTTGTAGGTAAGAATAGTCTTTTTGTACTGAACCCAGTTCTTCGACCGCTGAGAAATCAAAATCCAGGGATTCACCGAGTGCCAACACCTCTTGACCTTCCGCATCCGATATAAATTCGCCTTTTGCATTCAATAATTTCAATGCATTCCATTGTCCAGGATTATGCGAAGCTGTCAGAATAATCCCGCCAGCCGCTTTTTCCATTGGAACGGCAATCTCCACTGTAGGTGTCGTCGATAATCCCAAATCAATCACATCGACACCGATACTTTGCAAGGTTCCAATCACCAGATTGCTGACCATTTCACCAGAAATACGAGCGTCTCTTCCGACCACAATTTTCTTTATTCCGCTTTGCTTCACAATGATTGTTCCGTAAGCAGCTGTAAATTTAACGATATCTATTGGCGTAAGTCCTTCTCCCGCACGACCGCCTATCGTACCGCGTATTCCTGAGATTGATTTAATTAAAGTCATTTCCTTTGAATTGATTAACGTGTAAATTTAGCATTATGACAATAAAATATCGAATTAAAATTATAATTATTGAATATTTAATGTATCTTTGTTGCAACAAAGTTGTTTTTAAAAGAAACAATCGTTTGCAATGAAATTATTTTTACTTTTGAAAAGCGAGTTTTTAAAAGTTTGGGAATTTCATTGTAATCAACAACATTTATGATTCAACAATTAGTACACATCGACCAAGAAATTTTTCTTGCCATCAATCAAGGTTTAAGTAATCCGGTATTTGATTGGCTGTTGCCTATACTACGTAATCCATATACCTGGGCTCCGCTGTATTTATTTCTGGTCATTTTTTTCATCAAAACATATGGAAAAACAGGTATACTGATTGTAGCGATGACGTTAATTACTTTTGGTATTTCCGATGGTATATCATCTCATTTGATCAAAAAGACTGTCAAAAGAATCAGGCCCTGCAATGATGTAGAGTTTAAGGAGCACGTGAATATCCGGGTACGTTGTGGCTCAGGATTCAGCTTTACCTCTTCCCATGCAGCCAATCACTTTTCTTTGGCTTTCTTCTGGATCGTGCTATTCCGCAGAAGATGGAAATATGTGCTTTGGCTCTGTATTGCCTGGGCATTCCTGATTTCGGTCTCGCAGATCTATGTTGGTGTTCACTACCCGTTTGATATACTCTGTGGCTCCGCACTGGGCATCCTTGTCGGATTGGCTACAGGTTATCTGTTCAAGCGGTTTGTACCAAGCTTTTTTAAAACTGAACAAGTATAATGAATTCAATTTTATTGATTTTAATTTTATTCGTCCCTGCATTTGCAAGTGGAATCACTGTTTTTTTCGTGCAGAAAAAAGGAACAAATTTTCTAAAGTTGATCCTGTCATTCAGTGGCGCTTATCTATTCTCCATTACGGTACTGCACCTGATTCCCCATGTTTATCAGTCGACGAATACCTCACCCGAAATATTAGGTATCTATGTACTTGGAGGCTTTTTGTTCCAATTATTCCTGGAGCAATTTTCTCAGGGAATTGAACATGGGCACATCCATACGGAGAATGAACATGGTCATCACAGCCATGGCTTTCCGATCGGCATTATGTTTAGTCTATGTCTTCATGCTTTCCTGGAGGGGATGCCACTGGCAGCAACGCATCAGACCGAACTTGCATTGGGTATTTCGATCCATCATATTCCTGCTGCCTTTGCTTTAGGCAGTATTCTCATCAGTACACACCTGAAAAAAAATACGATTATCATTACACTAGCCCTCTTTGCGGCCATGACTCCCTTTGGATTCCTGCTAAGTAAAGCCATCAGCGCAGGTGAAGTCGGTAATATACAGCAGTATTTTGATAAGATTATGGCAGTGGTTATTGGTATATTTCTACATATATCCACGACCATATTATTTGAGTCAGGATCAATAGACCATCATAAATTTAACAAAAAGAAGATGATTGCGGTCATTGCCGGTGTGGCCATTGCTTTAGCAAGCTTTGCTTTCGTTGGTGAACATGACCATGCTCACGGCCATGGGGAGGGACATCAAGAGCGGCATGATCATGAACATCATGACCATGCACATTAATATTAACCTCTTAATTTGTCCAATAGGGTACTGAGCTGGATCGCCTCTGTTTCGGTGATCCTATCCGGCAGGAAATCCGTCATCAACATAGGCTCCTCGAGATTTTCAAGTATCTTCAGCCCTTTATCGGTGATAATCAGATCAACAGCACGTTTATCACCACCGGATTGACAACGGGAAACAAGCCCTTTCGTCACCATTCGATCTATCATCCGGGAGATATCAGGGGTTGTACTCAACATTCTTGATTTGATCAGGTTATTGGTTGCAGGTTTTGGGTATTGACCTCGGAGGATACGCAAGACATTAAATTGTTTCAAAGTGATCCCTTCTTTGTCTGCCCTTTGTTCAAGTTCATTATTGAGCCAGTTGTACGTATATAGGATATTTACGGTACAACGATGCCATTCATTGCTGAATTTACTTACTTTGATTTCGTCCTCAATTTTCATTTGGTTGATAATTAATCCCTTTTTACTCGTAAAGATAGCTGTTTTTTGCGCTAAATACATAACTATGACATTAGAATCATTCTAAATGATAGAAAATCTGTATATTTGGAGAATATAAAAAAACAGGTAGATGCGTAATAAAAGTAGCTTAGATAAGCTAAAAAAAGGGGAAAAAGCGGTGATTATAGATTTTGATTCGCACGATATTCCAGCTAAATTTTTCGAATTGGGCTTCGTGCCCGGTACTGAAGTAGAAGTGAAACATATCGCACCTTTAGATGGTCCTATATGTTTAAATATTATTGCTAACAACGCATTGATTGCCATTCGCAAATCAGAAGCTAAAGTCATCCTTATTGGTCAGAAATAATGAATAACCCGATTATTGCACTTTTGGGTAATCCAAACGTGGGTAAAACCTCTCTTTTTAACCGGATTACAAAATTAAATCAGAAAGTAGGAAACTATCCTGGCATCACAGTAGAAAAACGTGAAGGACAAGTTAAAGCCAACAACAAGACGTATCGTATTATTGACCTGCCGGGAACCTATACCTTGTTTCCCAGTTCGATGGACGAAGAGGTCGTCTTCAATACACTGGTTGACAAAGAAAACAGTTTTAGGCCAAGCCTTGTCATTGTCGTTGCCGAACCGACTAACCTAAAAAGGTCTGTCATCCTTTATCAACAAGCACGGGAACTCGGGCTTCCGGCCATCTTTGTCATCAATATGATCGATGAGGCCATTCAAAAAGGAATACGCATAGATATTCCAAAGCTTGAACAGCTACTTAATACAAAAGTATACGAAACAAATGCGCGTACTGGACAGGGAATAGATCAGTTGATCAAAAATTTCGATGCCGTACCACCGATGTATATCAGCAAATTCCAGTTGCCGACAGTAGCGAATGAAGCATTGGAAGAAACCAAAAGGCTGTTTCCGCTCGATACGGAATACTATACCTGGCAATATCTGGCTAAAGGTGAAGTTTCGTTTCTATCCAAAGAAAAGAACCAGGCCATTCAGCAAATTCGGGACAAGCATCAGCTAAAAGCCGAAAAACTACAAAAAGAGGAAGCTATCCTACGAAGCAAATCGCTGGATCATAGCTTATCAGAAATTTACAGCAAGGATGATGCGTCCAACACAAATAAGACAAACGCCATTGACAGGATATTACTCCATCCGGTCTTCGGTTATCTGATCTTCTTCGGTATCCTTTTCCTGATTTTTCAAGCGATCTATACCTGGTCAGGACCGGCGATGGACTTTATTGACGGTCTTTTTGGCGATCTTGCCGCGTATATCCAAACAACTTTACCTGCGGGTCCTTTAACAGATCTATTGAGTAACGGTATTATTAAAGGTATTGGTGGTATCGTCATCTTTATTCCACAGATTGTTATTCTGTATATTTTTATTTCCATTATGGAGGAGACCGGCTATATGAGCCGTGTGGTTTTCCTGATGGACCGTTGGCTCAGGCCTTTCGGGCTAAATGGGAAATCGGTCATTCCATTGATCTCCGGTGTAGCCTGTGCGGTACCAGCAGTCATGTCTGCCCGTAATATTGAAAATGCGAAAGAAAGGCTCGTCACGATCTTGGTGACACCATTCATGACCTGTTCTGCCCGGCTACCGATCTACATCGTATTGATCGGACTGGTGATCCCGGATACCAAATATGCCGGATTTCAGTTGCAGGGGATGGTACTATTTGTCATGTATCTTCTCGGGATATTTGCGGCATTGTTTTCAGCCATACTCTTAACGAAAGTCATTCAGTCAAAGCACAAGTCATTTTTGATCTTTGAACTGCCGACCTATAAATCCCCGGACTGGAAAAACGTTGCTTTGAACGTGTGGGAGAAAACTTCAAGCTTTGTTTTTGGGGCTGGTAAGATCATCTTGGCGATCTCCGTTATTCTTTGGGCTTTGGGCAGTTTTGGCCCTAACGACAAGTTCAGTAAGGCCGAAGAATATGTAACGCAAAATAACCCCAATCTTTCAGGGGAAGACCTTGACCATGAAGTATCTTCCTATCGCCTGGAACATTCTTTCCTCGGTTATCTTGGCATGGCAATTGAACCGGTTGTAGAACCCTTGGGTTATGACTGGAAAATGGGAATCGGTTTGATATCTTCATTTGCAGCAAGGGAAGTTTTTGTGGGAACAATGGCAACGGTATACAGTCTTGGTGACGAGGTTGATATTGAAGATGAAGCAACGAAAACGACTGTATTGAGTAAAATGCGGAGTGAAATTAACCGGAATACAGGCTTACCAGCCTACAATTTCGCTTCCGGAATATCGCTGCTCCTATTTTATGCCTTTGCCATGCAATGTATGAGTACAATAGCAGCGGTAAAAAGAGAAACGGGTTCATGGAAATGGACATTGATCCAAGCTGGTTTCATGACAGGCCTAGCTTACTTTAGTGCTTTAATTGCCTATCAGCTATTAAAATAAATTGACAGATTGTGGATTGGGGAACTGTTCAACTTTCACAAATAAAAAATAAAAGATCATGGATAATTTAACAGTACAATATCTCATCGTTGGAATTTTGGTGTTAGCGGCTGTATGGTATGTCGTTAGAAATGTCCGCAAATCATTGAAAGGTAAATCAAGTTGCTCCAAGGGCTGCGGGTGCAGCTGCGGAACAGTGGAAAAACCACAAAAAGCAAATTAATCTATCTTTTACTGTATCATTTACAAACAAAATTTCGTTCTAAGGTAGAGTGGCCAAAAATCACACTAGCTACGAACAAATGAAACGCTACCATTCTCATGGTAGCGTTTTCTATTAAACAGCTGTTTTTCAACAGGATTTACCGAGCTTACCTTCCGGCCTGACAAAAAGCAAAGCACAATGTGCATAAAATACCTAAGTGTTTTATTAACTTTATGCGCTTAGGTCAAATTGCGATAGTGTCAATAGCAATAATTTGTGGTATTTTGCAGATAAACAAAGGACTAAGCATCTCGACCGCCTGTAGGAGGCAAATAATGAGTAAGTTCAGACCAGGACTGGTCAACAATAAATAAGTAACCGTATTAACCTTACAAATGGAGAAACAGAATAACAAGGATTCAAATCAACTAAAAAGGGGACTTCAAAATAGACATATTCAGCTGATTGCTTTGGGTGGTGCCATCGGAACAGGCTTATTTCTGGGTATCGGAAAGGCGGCAACGCTCGCTGGACCAGCGGTGATACTCGGCTATGCCTTTGCGGGGATAATTGCCTTTTTCATTATGCGGCAGTTAGGAGAAATGGTGGTTGAAGAACCTGTTTCTGGCAGTTTTAGTTACTTTGCCAATAAATATTGGGGATCTTTTGCGGGCTATGCTTCAGGCTGGAACTACTGGGTACTCTATATTTTAGTAAGTATGGCCGAGTTGACAGCTATCGGTGTATATGTACAATTCTGGTGGCCAGAAATCCCGCTCTGGGGATCGAGTCTATTTTTCTTCTTTGCCATAAATGCGTTAAACCTAGCTTCCGTAAAAATTTACGGCGAAACGGAGTTTTGGTTTTCAATCATTAAGGTCGTTGCTATTATTGCCATGATTGTTTTTGGTATATACCTTTTGGTCAGTGGCACCGGTGGCGATCAGGCAAGCCTAAACAACCTGACCTCACATGGTGGATTCTTTCCAAAAGGCTGGTTTAACCAAACTCCAGGTGGAAGTTATGAAGGACTATTATCAGCCATCGCGCTCATCATGTTTTCCTTTGGTGGATTGGAATTAGTCGGTATTACTGCCGCTGAAGCTGAAAACCCCGAAAAAAATATCCCCAAAGCGACCAATCAGGTTATCTACCGGATCCTCATCTTCTACGTGGGCGCTTTGATTATCTTATTTTCGCTTACCCCCTGGACGAATATCACTGCAGATACCAGTCCATTTGTCTTAGTTTTTGACAAGCTCAATGGTTTTGAATTTACCCTATTCGGGCAAACATTCTATTTCACTAAGATTATCGCCAATGCACTCAACCTGATCGTACTTACCGCAGCTTTATCGGTGTACAATAGTAGTGTTTACAGCAACAGTAGAATGCTGTACGGTCTTGCTGAGCAAGGTAATGCACCCCGGTTTTTATCCAAGCTCAACAAAAACCACGCACCTATCAATGCGATTCTGGTTTCGGCTGTCTTTGCCGCGATCTGTGTTTTCATCAATTATGTCGCGCCAAAGAATGCTTTGGAGATCCTGATGTCACTGGTTGTATCCTCCTTGATCATCAACTGGGTAATGATTTCAATCACGCATTTATATTTTAGAAAAAACAAAGTCGATGCCCATGTAAAAACGAAATTCCCTTCGTTTCTCTACCCATTGAGTAATTATATCTGTCTGATCTTTCTGATCGCGGTACTAGGTATCATGTGGGTAACCGGTATGAAGCTTCCTGTAGAACTGATCCCGGCTTGGCTCGTTTTACTATATATCAGCTACGTATTGATCAAAAGAAAAAAATCTTAGTTTACTGGACCTTGATCTTATCAATAAAAACAGCCTTATTCATAGAATGAATAAGGCTGTTTTACTAAAATTTAATTCGAGTATTCTTTGGCGAGAATAACTAAAACAAGCCCAACTGCATTCCCGCATCGGGCAAGCGGAAAAGATCCCTTCGCAAGGATGGAAGCACCCCATTATTCATATATTTCTTGACGGAAAGCTTGAATAAATGCTGTAGGCTCTCGGCCATATGGCCATCCCCTTTTATCCTTCGTCCAAAATCAGTATCGTTAATTTTTCCGCCATGACAGGCTTCGATCCAATGTAATACCTTTTCGGCACGATCTGGATAGTTCTGATACAGCCAATCCTTAAAGATACCACCGATCTGTCCATTGAGCCTCACGATGGTATAAGAGGCCGTAATTGCTCCGGCATCTGCTCCCGAACGGATTAAATCTGAAATTTCATCGCTATTGATTCCAGGAACGATGGGTGCCATCATCAGCATGACCGGGACGCCTATCCCTGTTAATCCCTCGATCAGTTTCAACCGGGCCGATGCTGTTGCTGTTCGCGGTTCCATCTTTTGACGCACCTCCTCGCGCAGTGAATTGATGGTCACGGCCACAGAAACCAGATTGAGTGCTGCAAGCTCGCGCAATAGATCAAAATCACGCCGCATCAGGACATTTTTGCTGATGATAGAAACTGGGTTCCGATATTTGAGCATCAATTCTAAAAGCGAGCGTGTGATGCCCAGCTTCCGCTCAATAGGTTGGTAACAGTCCGTATTCCCCGACAGCATAATCAGATCGGGCTGATAGCTTGACTTGCGAAACTCATGCTCCAGGAGCTGAGCGGCATTGTGTTTGACCAGAATCTTACGCTCAAAATCCAGCCCAGCACTAAAACCCCAGTATTCATGCGAATTGCGGGCATAGCAGTAGATACAGCCATGTTCGCAGCCCTGATAGGGATTAATAGACCTTTCAAAGCGCAGGTCTGGGCTATTGGATTTAGAGATAATGGACTTTGGATGTGTCGGAATAAACTGTGTCTTTTCGGCCCCAAGAAATTCCTCATCCAAACCTTCAATATGCTCCTGCACATATTGGTTGGAAAAAAATTTATTATTGGGGTTGATCTGCGCCCCCCTGCCCTTAAAATATTCCGACGAATTCATAGGTTAAAATTACTAAAATTATTAGTAATTTTAATAGAAATATGTCATCTTATTCTCCCATTTGAATGAAGTTCATAAAATGGTAAATGCATTAGAAGCATCAGTACATAAAACCAAAAAGCCAGACAGGTATCACATTACTAAAACCAATTTCTATTCCATCTTTGACAAGGTAGGCGTCAGAAATACCTGTGATTTGCTTTTTCTTTTTGCTTTTCCCTCCGACTTCGAAAGTATAACGTTTGTCAACCAAAAAATCAGCTACAGGAGAAATATTGATTTCATGAAGCCCCATAAACTGATTTAAGAAAAATGTTTCCCGCACATTGCCCACATTCGTATTTTCTTTAGCTAGCGCATACATAAGATTACTATTATTAAGATATAGTTTTTCAGGTTTAGTTAATACCCCGATTCCTGAGTTATCTTTATACAGCTCATTAACAAGTCCAGCACGCCCCAATATTTTGATACCATGCACTAAAATATTACGAGACACTCCCACAATTTCGCTCAGCTTCGTAATATTTGGAGTAAATGGAGCACTTGTCGCTATACTAATAAGGAGTTTTTTTAATTTAATAAGCGTTTCATAGTTTAAATCTTCTACAGCATTGATATCTATCTCTATGATCAGGTTGATTG
This sequence comes from Sphingobacterium sp., assembly GCA_031277685.1. Lineage (GTDB taxonomy): Bacteria > Bacteroidota > Bacteroidia > Sphingobacteriales > Sphingobacteriaceae > Sphingobacterium. Next base: position 22,695 of record JAITLV010000291.1, read on the forward strand.
TATTTTGCAGTTTCTGATAGTAAGTTTTTTCATTTTCTTTATAATATGGATAAGCTCCATACTTAAGATAATTTTCGAACAGCGGCAATGGCTTTATCTCTTTTAGAATATCTGCAGTTAATTTATCATGATTTTCGATAATATCTATCAACGAATAGGCCGAGAACATTTTACCTGTTTCAAACATCAGAAATTCTCGAAAAGAAAGTTCTTTCAAATAATATGTTATTGCTCTCCTGCTCAAATCTGATTCGGACTTATATATCTCGAGCATGGATGATGAAGTAAAAATAACATTCAGATCTGGAAAGTTATCATAGATCAACTTGATCTCCCTAGACCAATTGGGATATTTATGCACTTCATCCAGCAATAAATGAGTGCCGCCAAATTGAACAAATTCTTTGGCTAACAAATAAAGTTTGTTATCAAAAAAATAAATATGATCCAGACTAATATACAGTGTAGATTGCAAGGGCATATATAACCTAGCTAACTGCAACAGTAAAGTAGTTTTTCCCGATCCTCTTGCCCCCTTGATAGCCACCAATCGATTCTTTAAATCAATTTCTTGTAGTAGATAACGTTGTATTTTCAAGGGAACCCCAAGCATCTTAGCTCGGAACTCTAACAACAGTTCTTCCATAATTGCTCAAAATAAAAGCAAATATAATCAAAAATTGCTCAAATAAAAAGCAATTTAAATCAATTATTGCTTTTTATTTGAGCAATCTAACGAATTAAAACTACCGCTATCAACATCTTACCAGAACTCAACATGCTAAAGAACGATTATGGATACAGTCTCGGCCACTTGTCCATGTTCCAGATATAGATAAGATGAGCAGCTTCAATTACTCGTTGTAAATATCCATGGAACTCATTCAGATAATCATCGCCCCTACTATCATCTGCACAGGTATAATCCATACTCACCACCAACCACCAATAAAGTGCATCCCGTACATGTGGCAGATTATATGTTTCCCACAATTTGTAAAATACCTTTGCCGGATTATTACGTTCTTCTTTATCAAGATAGACCAGATTATATTCTTCGCGATCAAATATTTTTGGATTATGGCAATTGTTAAAGTAACCTATGGCTTTATTAAATTCGTTCTCATTGGGAATAAAGAAATTGTCATGAATCACATAGCTATGCTTTAATGTAGAATCTGGCATCCAATAGCTTTTATCCAATCGACAAATCATAAAGATACCTTCAATCAGAATCTCTATAAATTCGTAGCGAATAAATGTTCTTAACGTCTGCTCATTATTCATTCTATAAGATGGTCTGATCGCAGCCTCTTTCCATTCATCGAGATGCTCTCTCCATGCCGGAAAATTCTCCCAACCAAAGAAAAGATTAATCACATTAAATGGATTACCGATCTCCTGCGGATGCAATCTCCGCGGGAAATAATCATAGGGTGTAGGGTTTGCAAATGGCATAGTTAAACAATTATTTTTCCCCAACTAGACTGCTATTCATAAACTCTCTATTCAATACATATAGGATCTCCATAAGTTTGTTTATACTAGATTCAAGATCCTCAAAACACTTAATATTGTAATATTGATTTTTAGTTTGAAGCGCATGAAACAAAGCATCTTCCAATGTCATTCTTTGATAATGAAACCAACCGTTAGCTTTGTAGAAATTATGAAGTGATTTTCTAGGATTACATTGTTCTTCTCTGCTCAAAAAAGTCAATACGTCCTCCTTGATATTCACTTTCGTTATATCAAAATCCGAATCCATCCGACCCGGATCCAGCCAATGTTCCGGCATATCTAGGGTATGAACAATGAGCCAACCAATCTCAAGAAGTTGGCCGATATCTTTATACAAGCCTAAAAGCGTTGCCGGCTCATCATTGCTATAGACTTCTGTTTGGATTTTAGCACAATACATCCAATATGAAAAACTATTTTTTAATTCCGAAAGTTCATATCCTGTAAACAAATATGCCAACAGAAGAAACGGATTATAACCGTCATACGTTTCAGAATAACAATTTAACATCATATAGTCAATGTGAAACAACTGAGAGTTCGGAGGATAAAATCTTGGAGAAAACACAAAATCATCCATTAAATAACAGGCCTCAAACAGGCGTTGTAGATGACGAGAAGTTTCGTTTGGCGTATAATCGTAACATTCACTTATAAGCCCTTTCCCTCCCACGGAAAATTCCGCCCATTTATCCATTAACTTCAACCAATTTATCACATCCAGTTGGCCGAAAAAATCATCAAACACCAGAAAGAAATCCCTACATTCGTATTCATTTATCAACGTTATTTTATCTTCAAAATGTCTTCTGAAAGAAATACGATATCGATGAAATTCTGAAATATTTTTATTTTTTAAGGCATAAGGATTCGGCTTCCATTCTATCCCAAGATACTCATGCTTGAACTCCATTCTATTGCTTTTTTGCAACACACACCATACTTCTTCAATAATCTTTTTAATCTCAGAGACGAACGGTAAAAAATCTTGTTCAACCAACTGAGCCTCACAATAATTATTGGAAATCACCTGGGCAAGTTCTTCAATCTTTTTTTTCCATTCAACTAGGCTATGCTGACAATATAAACTACGTAAATCGTCAAACAAATAGTCAATTTTATCATCTTCGTCCTCAAAAGAATCAGGAAAAAAGTTAAAATCTGTATTCATAATAATTCATATTAAATTTATAATCAAAATCTTAAGATAATTACAATACTAAAACCTTACGTTTAGACAAAGCAGTAGCTGTAGATACCAAACAGTATCCATTTCTAAAGTCTCTTTCATATAGTTATTTGTTAAGTCTTCAATTGGTTGACAGTTCAATTACCACCATCAAATGGGCTTTGATATCATCCCTAATACCATAATCGTGTACAAATACGTTCTTTAAAACTTAATTTTTGAGAAAAGCGTTCAATTAATAAACCTTTATTCACTTCCATAATTTATTATATATAGTTTATCTATACAAATGTAAAAACAAAATTAACAATAAAAAAATATTTATATATATTTTCTACACAAATAGAAATAAAAATAGGCAATATTTAAAGAATTTAGAACCCAAAAGAACTTTAAGAAGAAGTAAGCAAAAAACAGACAGTATCGCTAGATGAGCCTAGGTTTATTCTTTAATCATCCATAGTCAAAGCACGGCATATGCACATGTTAAGGCCTCTCATTCCGACTTGAGTCCGTGTTCACTCCGTGTTAACAGCGAGCATACCTCGCTCACAAACTGGTATAATCTCAGAAGCACCCCGCACAGAATGCCTTTCGTAATCGGGTATATACTATCGCTTAGCTAAGTTGATAGCGAGCGACAGTCGCATCCGTTACCAATTTCATCATCTCGAAGCACTAGCAATTTCAAAATTCGCAAAGGCTAGTACATCACAATTTCAAACCTCGCAAAAGTTATAATAAATTGTTTTTCAAAGATTTAAAAACATAACTTTAACTATGGCAATAATTGAAAATGGATATTTGAAAGGTCAAATTGGGAATTTGGTCAATCGCAAAGTTGGAGATAAAAATGTCGTACAGACCAAATCTTCTGACAAGATGCGTCAGACAATATGGACTGAAGCAGCTGCTTCTGATTTTGGGGCAGCGAGCGCCGCAGGAGCGATAATCCGTCGGGCCTTCAATACCGTACATCAAAAAATACATGACAGCGGAATGCACAACCGACTAGTTAAACGTATGCAACGTGTATTACTTGGCAATGGAAAACACAATCCCGGCAATCAAAGAATTAGCGAGGGAAATATCCAGCGATTGGTTGGCTTTCAATTCAACAAGAATTGCCATATCTATGATTACCTCTATTTCGATACCAATGTGACTTTCACTGCTTCAGGAACGACCTCAGTCCACCTGCCCGAATTGAAAACACAACGAAATTTCTATTGGCCCAAGACATGTAGCCATATCATCCTAAAAATTAAAATTGTAGGCCTGTCTTTTGATAAAAGACAGGTAAGGACAATCGGTTCCCAAGAAATCGAATTAACACGATACGATAATCAACAACATGAGGCCATGACACTCACCTTTGATTCACCTGATAAAGATTACGATACCATATTGGTATCGCTTTCGACCCTTTATCTTGACAAAAGAAATAGTTACGCCTTTCTTCTCAATTCCATCGACTTAAACCCCGCAGGTATAATAGCTGCACACGACCTCAGAACCCCCTCATGAAAAAGGAGTAACGCTATCGTCTATACCCACCGCACAATAAAAATCCCTATACTGTAAAGACAGTATAGGGATTAGCATGCTGAATTTCAGATCAGCTTTTATTATTTCATTAAGAAACCACCACCTAAGAGGTCATTTCCTTCGTAGAATACAGCTGATTGTCCCGGTGCGATACCTTTCACATTGTGGACAAAATCTATACGCACTTTATCGCCTTCTTGGGAGATGGTCGACAAGGCGCCTGAATCTTTATAACGTACTTTTGAAATTGCTTCCATCGGTTGATCAAGACCGGCATATTTCACAAAGTTCACATTGCGGACATAGGCATGTGACTTTTCCAGTTCATGCTCCTCACCCAATACCACGGTATTGCTTTCAGGGAGAATTTCAATCACAAACATCGGTTTACCCAATGCTATACCTAAGCCTTTACGTTGACCGATCGTAAAATATGGATAACCAATATGTTTACCGACGACAGTACCATCGGAAAGGATAAAATTACCAGGACCAATTTGGTGATCCAATGTAGGTACTTTATGCCTTAAAAACGCACGGTAGTCATTGTCTGGCACAAAACAGATTTCGTAGCTTTCCGATTTATTGGCAAGCTCCTTCTGTCCCATGTCAAGCGCCATCTGACGGATTTCTTTTTTCGTGAAGGATCCTAATGGGAACTGGGTCCGCGCAAGATTTTCCTGCGACACTCCCCATAGGACATAGGACTGATCTTTATTTTCATCCTTACCCTTGGATATTACGTAGCGGCCATTATCGTGCATACGGATATTGGCATAGTGTCCAGTAGCGATAAACTCACAATCCAACTTATCGGCACGTTTCATCAATGCTTCCCATTTGATGTGGGTATTACAAAGAACACATGGGTTGGGTGTGCGCCCAGCAATATATTCCTCTACAAAATTATCAATTACAAAGTCTCCAAACTCATCACGTATATCCAATATATAATGTGGGAAACCATAGTTTACGGCTAATGTACGAGCGTCATTGATACTGTCGAGGCTACAACATCCTGTTTCCTTGGATGAACCACCCGCAGATGCATAATCCCAGGTCTTCATGGTGATACCGATGACCTCATATCCTTGTTCGTGGAGCATAACAGAAGCAACGGAGCTATCGACCCCTCCACTCATTGCAACTAAAACTCTTCCTCTTTTACTCATCTCTATTTATTGAAATGCAAAGATACAGCTTATTCCTTTTCCTCTATGTTAGTTTCTTGTAATTTTATCTCGATCAAAATCAACACTTTCGAAAAAAGAGCAAAAATAATCCGCATAAAAATTTTAGAATTCAAATTATCACACTATATTTGCATCGCAATAGGGGAACAAACCCATAGCAAAAAGCGGTGCCATAGCTCAGCTGGTAGAGCAAAGGACTGAAAATCCTTGTGTCCCTGGTTCGAACCCAGGTGGCACCACGCTTCAATCTGATGATCACAGATTTAAATAAAAGGTCA
>JAITLV010000300.1 GCA_031277685.1 Sphingobacterium sp.
TTTCCAAGCGAATAGTAAATAAAAAAGCATCGAATACCGATGCTTTTTTATTTTAAAACTGACTTGCAGTGTATTTATTGCTGTAAATTTGGAAGTAGCTCTGCGATAACCTTTTTCAATTTGTTGGGATCTTTCATGTAAGGTTCCAAGTCATATAGCTCCACTTTCTTGAAGTCAATTGGATGACTTTCACTTTGAAGTGAAATACTTCCTTTTTTCAATAGTTGGCCATCTTTTTTAACTAGGGGATCAAAGTCTGTTACATTGCCACCGCCGATTTGGGGTTTGGTATATTGTAATACTACTTTATTTTCAAGGATATGTTGTACAAGAGAATCTCCCAATACCAAAAAATCTGCAGTTACCCATTGGTCTCCAGCATATGTTTTCGATGTTGAGCTAATACAATGTGGGGTGAAAAGTTTATTATCGATGACGACATTTGTACCCGGTGTACATAGATTGCTAGTTGTACGTTCATCTTTGCCATTGCCTCCTAGCAGTTGTCCTTCAATAGAAATTGGAAAATCTTGATCTACACCCATTGTTTTAGGATCTTGTCCGTGGAGCATAGCCCCGCTATTGCGCCAGGCCCAACCTTCTCCACCTGGAGCCTGTTCGCCTACAAAACGATAGGTAACCCGTAATAAATAAGCCGAAAACTCTTTGTTATAGAATAAGTGACCGTATTGAAAATTAAAATTATCGTAACCATCGTATCTAACTTTCAGTAAGCCATCTTCAACACGGAATGTGTTTTTATAGTTATCTCCGACCTTGTGATTTCGGATTTTTGGTGTCCAATTTTTTAAATCTTTTCCATTGAATAATTGAATGGGTTTGGGTTTTTTGTCTTGAGAATTGCCAAATACGGAAGTGCTGAGCAATAAAATTCCAGCACTGTAGATAATATGTTTGAATTTCATCCTGAATTAGGTTTATTGACTAATTTAGGGAAACATTTTTAAATAAGCAATTCTTTTTGTTTGACGTACTCGCTGGGACGAATACCCACGACTTTATTAAATGTATTGCTAAACGTGGGTAGACTGCTATAGCCAACTTTTAACGCCACTTCATTGACACTCAGTTTCTCATCCAATAATAGCTTAAGCGCAGTTAACATTCTCAATATCGTATAATACTGGATAAATGACATATTTAGTTCCTTTTGGAAAAGTCTAGCCAATGTACGTTCGCTGATATTAAATAGGGTTGCAAGTTTTTTGAAGCTTACATTTTCTTCAATATTCTCTTCCAGATAGGTAACGATATCTTTTAGTTTTTGGTGATTTGGATAAGGTAATGCTAACGGAAGTTCATGTAACGATAGCTCAGGGAGAATAAGTTTGAATGCTGTTGCTATACTATATTTAGGTTCCTCGAGAGGAAATATATTGCCATTCCACCTATTCGTAAACATGATCAATTCAATCAGCAGATCATTTACGGGGTAGATACCCATTTTGCTATAAAATGCGGTATCGCTATTTGTTTTTGGAAAATATAGATTACGCATTACCACCTCTGGGGTACTTGGATGAATACTATGCTTCACACCAGCAGGAATCCATAGATAATGCCGCGCTGGCAAAAAATATGATTTTTCATCTGTTTTGATAAAAACAACTCCACCTTCAGTATATAAAAATTGATCCTTATCATGGCAATGTTCAGTGATATGATTTTCCGCTATAATGGCGTGATGGCAGTAGATGCTATCCTCAAATGAATCAACCTCTGTCATGTAGTAGCGGTTGACGTATTTCGCATCGTTTGTTGTATCTTTTGTGTTCATTTTTTCCTATAAAACTACGCCGCAAAGGTAAGACTTTTTTACTATACCTGATCTTATTGTGATTAAAGTGAGTGTATGCTTACATTAAAATTGCAATAAAACAGTTGGCGAGTTAGTATTTACTTACCTGTATTTGAAATCATTTTTCGTAATGCGCTGATAATTAAATTGATATAAGGTGTATTTTTATTGTTATAAAAATAGTTTAAAATGTTTTTTTGTTTTATCTACTTGATATATAGTTTATTATGTGTTGTCCGTCTCCATTGAATAATTTTGTGTCAAATAGTAATAAATTCACTGTAGAAAAAAACACTAAAATTGTTTGGTTGGGAAATGTTTACGAGTGTTTAATATCTTTTAAAATAACAGATATAAATAGACATCAATTTCTTAAGTTTACATGAATAGCGTAAAAATAAAATTATAGGAATATGGCTTACGAAAGAATAAAAATTCAAAGCTTACACGATAAAGTTATTACAGCAACTGAAGCCGCGAAATTATTTCGGGATGGCATGGTCGTGGGATCGAGCGGTTTTACTAAAGCAGGTGATAGTAAAGTTGTATTACCGGCTCTAGCGGAAAGAGCTAAGGAAGACCCTCTGAAGGTAACGTTGATTACGGGTGCTTCTTTGGGGCACGGAACAGATGGTAAGTTGGCCGAAGCTGGAGCGCTATCTAAACGCATGCCTTTCCAGGTAGATCGTACACTTCGAAATAAGATCAATGCTGGTGATGTACTTTTTATAGATCAACATTTAAGTGAGACTGCTGAGCTGTTACACAATAAAAATCTACCGCAAGTCGATATTGCCGTTCTGGAGGTTGCTGCGATCGAATCTGATGGTAGTATTGTTCCAACCACTTCGGTTGGTAACTCAGCTACTTTTGCCGCATTGGCTAAACAGGTTATTTTGGAAGTCAATACAGCTATACCGACCACGATTAAGGGAATACATGATATTTATCAAGCTGAAGATTATCCCCGCCGTAACGTTATCCCTATCGTTGCTCCTGAAAATAAGATTGGACGTAAAACAATTCCATTGGATCCGGGTAAGATTGTTGGTATTGTCTTTACGAATGAACTCGATAGCCCGGCTGATATTGCCGAACCAGATGCTAAAACAACGGCAATAGCGAAGCATATTTTAGCATTCTTCGAAAATGAAGTAGAATTGGGGCATTTATCCGAGAGCCTAATGCCTCTTCAGGCAGGGATAGGAAAAGTGGCTAATGCTGTACTTACAGGTTTTATACATAGTAAATTTCATAATTTAACAATGTTCTCGGAAGTACTGCAGGATAGCACATTTGATTTAATTGATGCAGGGAAATTGGATTTTGCTTCAGCCTCTTCTATTACAGTGTCCGAAGAGTGTTATTCACGAGTGTTTGATCATTTGGACAAATACCGAGACAAGATTGTACTACGTCCTCAAAATATTTCCAATACACCAGGACTGATCAAACGCCTGGGAATTATCGCAATCAATACAGCTATTGAATTTGATATTTATGGGAACGTGAATTCTACCCATACTTCGGGAACTAATATTATGAACGGTATCGGGGGATCAGGAGATTTTGCACGCAATGCCTACTTAAGTATATTTGTTACACAAGCGGCATCTAAAGGGGATGCGATTTCTCATATTGTTCCGATGGTATCTCATGTAGATCATACAGAACATGATGTTGATATTTTGGTTACCGATTATGGACTGGCCGATTTGCGTGGCTTGGCTCCTCGTGAACGTGCGAAAGTTATAATTGAAAATTGTGTGCATCCCGATTACAAAGAGCAATTATTGGACTATTACAACCGTGCTTGTGAAAGGGGAGGACATACACCACATTTATTGGAGGAGGCCTTTAGCTGGCATATCAATTTAAGAGAAAAAGGGACAATGAAAAAGGATTAATTAGACCACATGGAGCTGATTAAATAAATAGGGTGATCAAAATATTTTGATCACCCTATTTATTTAATTTCTGATCTTTTCTTCCTTTTGTGTCATCTTAAATATTCAGTGTTGTTTAAAAAGACTCTGCGATTTTGTTTCGATTAAGACCTATGGTAATTTTTGTTCGAAACCACTGTCTGGTTTCTGGTGATTCAATTTGTTTCAGGTATTGTTTTATAATTGTAGGATGGAATTTTGCAATGGTTTTAGCTCCCCAACCAATACCTTTTTTGATGTGAAAATCCGTTACATTGGACAGTGATAGCAACAGCCTGAACATGGCCGCAACATAGATTGGCGAAAGGCCTTTTTTTACAGCATAATGTGTGGCGACCCCGATTGTACGTACGATCCATTTATCAGATTGTTTGGCTAGCTGCTCCAATACAGGAATTGTTTTTTCTGGAACAGTCAGAAGTGCATAACCAAGTACTCGTTCGCCCACGATATCACAGACATACCATTCGTTTCCGCTTACAATATACGTACATGCGTGATGGATTGACTGATCAAAATGTAAGGGAAGGCGTAGCTGGAGGATGATACCTGCTAATACATAACTTCCCATTTCATCTGTTGCGACCAACGAATCCGTGAAGTGCAACTGTTCGTTCTCAGGTATCCATGATAACATTTCCTTTGCAGCATATTCTAAAAGAGGAAAACTGACTTTCTTTTTTAATAACTCTTCATGTATTGCTATGAGAAGAGCATTATGCCCCTTTTGTTTCCAACATTGCTTAGCCTCTTCGAGGATTTCCCTGATATGAATTTTGCTGGTGATTTTTTCCATGACGACTATACGCTCTATTATTATTTTTGGTCTTTATAAATATTCCAAAAATTGTAATCCGTCATTGGAGCATCTGTTATTCCAATATTTCGGCCTATTGTAACGATCTGTCCACGATGATAAGTCCCATGAATAATCAGATGTTGAATGTATTCGTATTTTGAAAAGTCACACTGAAACCAAGGTGATTCGACTTTTATATTTTTTTCCAGATCTTGCTCTGAGAGAGCTGTTACATAATCGACTAGTTTTTGGGAACTGTCTCTGATTGCATTAAAAATATCATCTGTTTTATTAAATATTTTTTCAAAATCAAAATCATTGTTTTCCGAGATATGACTCCACCAATATTCCTGCGTTTGCCAGATATGGTAGAGAGTTTTTAAGATTGTAGGAAAGCTAGATGGCACTTCTTGATTAAGTTGTTCCTCCGATTTGGTTGTCAGCCAATCAAGGTACTTGTTGACAACCCAGTTGTTGTACTGCACACTTTTAGTGATTAAAATTTTTAAGCTCATAGTTATCGGTTTATTGATTTGTAAATCTGCTGCGTAAATATAAATATCTTTCCCAGTAGATTGATCATAGTGTGGCAAAGTTACTATTTATGAATTTTATGTTTTTATGTTGGGTTTTTATTGATGTTGACCTTGAGAATTCGCGTGCCTAAATGTGTGGTACCTAATATTCGAAGATGTTGTTTTGTCAAATCCATGCCAATAGAAGTTGGCTTATTATATTGATTTAATTACGATCTTTTTTAATCAAAGGAATATTCTGGTAAATAAATTCTATATACTTTGCCCCTCCTAAAAATAGGTAAAATAAAAAAATATATTTAGACCTAACTGGCTGATCAGTATATTTATAGTAGATTATTATAATATAACCAAGATAAATTTAATTTCACACAAACATGAAAACAAAAATCATTTTATTGCTTGTCATGATCACTATGCTCTTTGGCTTTCAAAGAAGCGCCCAAGCCGATCCACCTGTTCAGAAAAAAGGGATGATCAAATTAACTGTCTTTTATCCAAATGGACCCGGAAAAACATTTGATTGGGATTATTATCTCCAAAAACACATGGCTTTGGTGAGGCAAGTATTTGGAAAAAATCTAAAAGCTGTAGCGATAGATAAAGGGCTTTCCGGAAAAGGGGCACAGGCTGAACCGAAGTATTTGGCAATCTGTTATCTGTATTTTGATTCTGTAGCTGCCTATGAAGAGCCAATGAAAGAGAATGGTGGAAAGTTTGCTGAGGATTTTCCCAAATATACGAATGTGACACCTGAAGTACAGATAAATGAAGTGATCCAATAACGGTTATTAATCTTGCCAGCCTTGTGTGATTATTTTATAATGAAATAGTTTCATTTATTTAAAAATATGACCTGAAGAAAGTCGTTTGTGAAAAGCAAACGACTTTTATTTTTATCTTTATTTTTAAGAAGATTTTATTTGGCCAGATTAAAATCGGAAACAATGTATCTACAGATGAAAATAGAAGAACTTTTCCAGGACAAATCAATAAAATTGAAAAGCAAGGTGGTTATTCTTGGGGCAGGGTTGTTGGATGGAACTCTGTTTTTGCATTCCTTGATGACATATGCAGATCAACAGAAAGCGACTGACAAAGCAACCTGTCTTGAAGCTATAGAATATGCAACCAAACGAAATGTAGCAATTGCCGACAGTGGACTGCTAACCTATGTGACAATTACATTGAATGATAAGGAGCCCAGAGTGAAATGGGAAAGCGCCAAAATCATCGGGAATATTGTTCGACTTTTTCCGGATAGATTGGATCGGACGATAATTAATTTGTTGGGCAATACACATAATAGCGGGACAGTCGTTCGCTGGGCTACAGCTTATGCTCTGGCTGAAATTATCAAGCTAAAAACACATCACAACGATCGTTTGGTTTCTCAGACTGAACTCCTTTGTGAGTTCGAACAGGATAATGGTGTGAAGAAAAAATACTTGGATGCTTTAAAAAAAATAAAAAAATAGATCTTTATATAGACAATTATATATATTGGTTATTTTATGGTGTCTTTTAGCATCATAAAATAACCAATATAAACTACAAATATGATGAAGATATCATTAAGCCAGATTGCTGGACTATTATTTATAGGCATGACTTGCATCCCTTTTTTTAGGGCACAGGGGCAGCAGATCAGTACTTTCAAACAGATTTATATCAGTACAAAAGGCAGTGATCACAATCGTGGGACAAAAGACAGTCCCTATGCAACAGCTGAAGCTGCAATACGTGCTGTTGAGAAATATAAGCAGGGGAAGGCAGTAGCTAACATCGAAATTATTTTTACAGCCGGTACGTATTATCTCGACAAACCGATTCAGGTATCTGCAGCATTATCAGGTACAAAAAAGCAACCTTTGCGAATCAAAGCAGCAGAAGGAAAGCAGGTCATCCTCAGCGGAGCCAAGTTACTTGACCTAAAATGGGAAGTGGGAGACCGGGGCATTTGGAAAGCCAAAGTTCCAAAAGGCACCAGTTTTCAAAGTCTATATGCCAATGACACGCATCTAGTGTGGGCTCGGTATCCAAATTACGATGCTTCGATACTTCCATTTCAGGGCTATGCCGCTGATGCATTGGGGCCAGAACGTGTCGCTACCTGGAAAAATCCGACAGGAGGTATTGTGCATGCTTTACATTCAGGCCGCTGGGGTGGTTTCCATTACCGTATCACGGGGAAGGACGGTTCGTCTAAGGTCACGCTCGAAGGTGGGCAGCAAAATAACCGTCCGAGTAAAATGCACGAAACATACCGTTTTGTGGAGAATATTTTTGAAGAACTTGATACCGCACAAGAGTGGTATTTGGATGAGGGGACAGCGACCCTGTATTACATGCCTTCCAAAGGAATAGATCCCAATCAATTGAAATTTGTAGCACCACAGCAGGAAAATTTGATTACGATTGCCGGATCTGCCAACAATCCAGTGCACGATGTCGAAGTCAGCGGCATCCGCTTTATGCATACTGCACCCACGTTTATGAAAACCGCTGAACCATTATTGCGCAGCGACTGGACCATCTACCGTCAAGGGGCAGTGAAGGTCGAAGGTGCTGAAAATTGTATTCTTCGTGCCAATGATTTTATCGAATTGGGGGGGAATGCCATCTTCGTTAACAATTACAACCGTGGAGTTAAAGTTAGTGGCAATCGTATCGAACAGATCGGTGCCGGTGCCATCAACTTTGTAGGCGATCCAGCCGCTGTACGTTCACCAGCGTTTCGCTATGAGAAATTTGTTCCACTCGATCAGATGGATACCCTCAAAGGTCCTAAAAGTAATAATTACCCCATGGATTGTGAAGCCAGCGACAATTTGATTCACACGATCGGTCTGATCGAAAAACAGGTTGCCGGTGTACAGGTTTCTATGGCCGAGTCATTACGTATTTTGCATAATACGATTTACAATGTACCCCGTGCAGGGATCAATGTAGGTGATGGTACATGGGGTGGGCACGAGATTGCTTACAACGATGTGTTTAATACCGTGTTGGAAACCAGCGATCATGGCGCTTTTAACTCATGGGGCCGCGACCGATTTTGGCATCCCGACCGTGGTGAGATGAATCGGTTAACAGCAGCACATCCTAATTTGATCCTATTGGATGCCTTCAAAACAACCAAAATTCACGATAATAGATTTCGCTGTGATCACGGTTGGGATATTGATCTGGATGATGGCTCTTCCAACTATGAAATTTACAATAATCTTTGTTTAAGTGGGGGGCTAAAGCTTAGAGAAGGGTTTTATCGCAAGGTTTATAATAATGTGATGATCAACAACGGTTTTCACCCACATGTCTGGTTCCAGCATAGCCATGATGTATTTCGTAATAATATTGTCATGCAAGCCCATCAGGATATTCAGGTCAAGTATTGGGGGGACGAGGTGGATTATAATATTTACGCACGACAAGAAGATCTTCAAAAAGATCAGGCCAAAGGGATAGAACAACATAGTCGCGTTGTAGCCATGAATTTTGTTGCTCCAGCCCTTGGCGATTTCCGATTGAAGAACTGGAAAGGCCAAGATTTCAAAAATTTTGATATGCTGCATTTTGGTGTTACCAGCAAGAGGTTGAAAAGTTTCGCAGCAAATCCAGAGATACCACAATTGATCCAGTCGGGGGCAAAAGAACAGGATATCAAGTGGACATGGAAAGCTGCTCAATTTAAGTCTGTGGAAACCCTAGGTGAGCAGTCTGCCGCAGGATTACCTTCAATTGCTGGTGTACTGCTGATCCAATTGGATGAAAAGAGTACGCTTTATAAAAGCGGTTTGCGAGGTGGCGATGTTATACTGAATTATCAGGGAGAGAAAATAGATAAATTAATGGATTTGCAGCAAGCCGTTAAAAAACACGTCCACGCGGATCAACCGAAGATCATTATTTTTAGGAATCAGCAAAAACAGGAATTGAACTTACAGTTGTAGCATGAGTCAGGTTGAGTACTCAATACCGACGTAACAATAACAAAGGGTTGCCCAGTTTTTTGGCGACCCTTTTTCTGATATATTGATGCTTTATTGTATATCTTAGTTATATAAAAGAAATTTAAGCGGAGTTTTTTTTGTAATATATTTGGTTTTCAGGTTGATAACTATGGTTGTCGTTGTGCTAAATTAGCTTATATGATAATATAGTAAATCAAGTGCTTTATTTTCCAGTGTCTTTTGTATTTTTGGTAGTAAGCCACAGTGGAGATGAATAGTGTTCGGACCTATTGTATAAAGTGTATATTTTTTTTCGTAATAGGACAAACCAAAACAATGGTTTGAATGTCATAGAAATAAACATAGGAATAGCCAGATGAAACTTAGAGGAGATTTACAACTACGCAAATTGGGGGATGACCATATCCTCGTTTATCCGGGACAAGATCAATTAGATGCTTCTAAGGTATATACCTTTAATGATACTGCTGTACAGATTTGGCTAGAGTTACAGGGGAAGGAATTTAATATCGAAAGTGTAACGGCTGTTTTGTTGAATAATTACGAGGTGGAAGAAAGCGAAGCTGAAAGAGATGCGGAGAAATTAGTTAAACAATTCGAAAATCAGGGTTTTTTGATCTGATCAGTAATTTTACAATCGTTAACATTCAGTAAGTAGTGGTTTTAACTGCAATTAGCTAGACTGCGCAAACCTGTTAGCTGATCATTATTTTTCACGTAGCGGAATATTTCTTGCCTTATAATCATATCTGCCCTTCTATTATTTGAATTTTTGTCTTTTTACTTTTAATCGTTAAGATTTTTTAATGGTTGATTGCTAGTTTTTTATGCGTTTAATTTTGGCTTTTGAACGGGGCAAAGCTGCCCCGATAATCAATCATCTAATGCTTTGAGAAAAGCAATAATCTTTGCCGTTTCTTGAGCTGTTAAACCTAAAGTATCTGTTGGTAGCGTTTGGTTCTCTAACTTGAAGCCAAATTGTTGACCACCACCTTTGTTATAAAAATCCATTACCTGATCAAGGGTTGTATATCCGCCATTATGCATATAGGGTGCTGTCTTGCTGCTATTACGTACTGTAGGCGTTTTAAACGAATATTGTAATTGTGAAACCGTTTCATGATAACGTCCTCGACCACGATCTGGATCCAATTGGCTATTATGATAATCGGTAGCCACACCGAGTACTTCTGATTCGGTCTTGGCATATTCAGGTGGTACTGTTCCATTGAATAATGGAATAAAATGGCAAGTTGCACATTTTGCTTTTCCAACAAAGAGGTTGAATCCGTCTTTTTCATCTGTAGTCAATACAGTAGAAATTTACTGTTATATTATGCTGTAATCTATTTAATCAAATATTTTATTCGTAGACAGGTGAGTTAGATAAGTATCGTTTGGGAAAGTAGCTGTCTAAAAATGAGGTTATGATTTTTTTTACCAAGACTTTGGGAGCTAAACATGTTCAAACATGGCGAAATGAAGTGTACTATATAAATTAATTTTTGATGAAAGCTGAGCCAAATATTGGACAATAAAAATTTAAATTGTACATTCAGCTGATAATAATTTTGGCTGTATCTATGACTAGAGCAGCGGAAATTATAATGTAATCGTACTAATCAATGCATTAATTTTTGCATGGATTTTAGCGGCTTATAGCGTATTTTATTATGATCACAACAAAGTATTTTAATTACAGACAGATCTTTAATCTTGCCGGAGTACACTTGATATGGTTGACGGGGTGGTGTTCCTTGGTCGCGATTATCTATTATTTTTTTAATTGGCAGTGGATGATTATCCCTTGGGTGCCATTGGCACTGATCGGTACAGCGGAGGCATTTTATGTTGGTTTTAAAAACAATCAGGCTTACGACAGATTGTGGGAAGCCCGAAAGATATGGGGTGGTATCGTAAACTCCAGCCGTTCATTGGTGGCCATGCTCTATGCTTTTGAAACAGAACAGGGGAATCAGGCCGAGCTGGATAACATGCGGAAAACAATGACGCATCGTCATATTGCCTGGTTATACCAGTTGCGTGAGCAGCTACTGATACCGACTGAATGGGAGCATATTAGTCTTAAGAAGCATTTTGGTGCTATGAATGTCAAGCGTCATAGGCTGATCAAGGCCGGTTTTCCAGATTATAGTCGGACACCAATATTCTTACATAAATACCTTTCTTCGGAGGAGTTTGCAAAACAAAGTACTTATAAAAACTTTGCCACCTACCTGATCTCCAAACAGGCGAAGGATGTCAATATTTTAAAAAATGATCAGCTGATCTCTGAATTTAATCAGATGCAACTGCAGACCTGCCTCAACCAGTTTTACGATTACCAAGGTCAGGCCGAACGGATCAAAAAATTCCCATCCCCAAGACAGTTTGCGAGCACCGCATTTGTATTCAACGTTATTTTGATCTTACTGTTACCACTGGGGCTTGTTAACGAATTCGCCAAATTGGGAGATTGGGGAATCTGGACGAGCATCCCATTTTGTGTGGTCATCGGTTGGATCTATATTGTCATGGAACTAGTAGGGGATTACACCGAAAATCCATTTGGTGGCCTAATGTTCGATGTACCTATGCTTTCCATCTGTCGGACGATTGAGATTGACCTATTACAGATGACGGGTGAGAAGAACCTTCCAGATCCGATCGCTTCCAAGAATGGAGTTTTGGTTTAACGCGTGTTTCTCCTTTAGCGCAGTCTAAACTAAAGGAGAATAGTTAAAGTATTTTTTACTTCAGCGATCATAAACGAACTGTGTGTGCTGGCAATATGCTCAAGGGCGGTGAGCTTCGTCAGCATAAAATGGCGATAGTCCTCCATATCCCGTACACAGATTTTTAAAATATAATCATAATCACCACTGATATGGAAGCATTCGGTCACTGCCTCCAAATTCAAGACCTCCCGCTCAAACTGCTGAATATATTCCTTTTTATGCTGAGTGAGTTTCACATGGCATAAAACCATAAAATCTCGGGCAATCTTTTGTTTGTTGAGCAAGGCAACATAGCTGGAAATTACACCTGTGTTTTCAAGTTTACGCACACGTTCATAGACCGCAGTAACAGAGAGGCCTAGTTTGTATGACAGTTCTTTCGTCGTTTGTTTGGCATCTTTCTGTAGAAACAGTAGCAATTTTTTGTCGATTTCGTCAAGTTGCATAGATTATTTTTTGGTTGAAGGATATCGTGTTGAATGGTTTTAGATATTTTATCTATAAATAGTTGTTATATTGGATTTATAATCTAATATAATGATAATGTATTGTTATAAAATTTAAAATTTGTCAATTTTATAACAAAATCTGAATAATTAACCCCTTTTAAAACCAGATTATAGACAGATGGAAAATTTTAACGCAGTAAATGAAATACAGGATTTGCAATATTTTGGCGAATTCGGTGGAGTAAATCCTTCGATCTCGGATAGCTCGACTTATACCTTCCTTTCAGCTAAAACCATGTTTGATACCTTTGAAGGCAATGCGGATGGTTGTTACCTCTATTCCCGGCATTCTTCTCCCATGAATCTGTATCTTGCTCAGGCTTTGGCTAAGCTGGAAAATACGGAGGCCGCCAATGTAACGTCCTCGGGAATGGGTGCTATTACGACCGTACTCTTGCAGCTATGCAAAAGCGGAGACCATATTTTATCTAGCCGAACGATCTATGGTGGTACTTATGCTTTTTTGAAGAATTTTCTGCCTCCTTTCCAGATTGAAACGAGTTTTGTGGATATCGGTAATTTCGATGCCATCGAACAGGCGATCCGTCCCACGACCAAAATACTCTATTGTGAAAGCGTCAGTAATCCACTGTTAGAAGTTGCTGATTTACAAAAACTTGCTTCTATTTGCAAAAAGCATGGACTAAAACTTGTGGTTGACAACACCTTTTCGCCTTTGTCCATCTCGCCTAAACTGTTGGGGGCAGATATCGTGATTCATAGTTTGACCAAATTTATCAATGGTAGCAGCGATACTGTGGGAGGAGTCTATTGTGGCTCGCAGGAATTTATCAACGAGACCAAAAATGTCAACAGTGGCGCCTGTATGTTGCTGGGACCCACAATGGACAGCTTACGGGCAGCTAGCATCCTTAAAAATCTGCGTACACTCCATATTCGGATGAAGCAGCACAGTGAAAATGCACTTTATTTGGCCGAAAGATTTGAACGGGACGGATTGCGTGTATCGTATCCAGGGCTTGCATCACATAAAAACCATGAGCTGATGAAGAGTATGATGCATAGTACATACGGATTTGGAGGCTTATTGACCTTAGATGCGGGCACTACAGCCAAGGCCAATGAACTGATGGAGCTAATGCAAAAAGAAAATTTGGGCTACCTAGCCGTAAGTCTAGGATTCTATAAGACTTTATTTTCCTGTTCGGGC
Source organism: Sphingobacterium sp. (assembly GCA_031277685.1). Taxonomy (GTDB): domain Bacteria; phylum Bacteroidota; class Bacteroidia; order Sphingobacteriales; family Sphingobacteriaceae; genus Sphingobacterium. The sequence goes on from JAITLV010000300.1 coordinate 13,493, forward strand.
AGTTCAACCTCTTCAGAGATACCGGAAGAAGAACGGGCAAGCATGGGGATTTCGGATGGACTGATTCGTTTTTCAATTGGTCTAGATCAGGACATTGAACGGACCTATCAAAAAATGAGGTTTTGTATGGTTAAAACAGGTTTAATTGCGTAGTATAATATTTTTAAATTTCTATTGGGACTATTTGGTATTTTGATAGTCATTATAGTAATGTGTCGCAGTTTAATGGAACAGTGCACACCATATTAAATTCTTATTCGTATTAATTGATGTTTAAGGCCGTGCAGTACCCGATGTGCTGACGGCCTTATTTTTTGCACGATTGATTTCTTAAACTGGTTTAAGAAGATTACTAGGAACCTATAGTATATTTGAAGTTAAATAGAGAAGAATCATGTATAGTCAGCTTTTTGTTCGTGTTGCGATGGCAACAGCATTTCTGTCTGCTGTGGCAGACCGTTTGGGCTTTTGGGGAGCACCCGGCACTGCAAATGCCGCCTGGGGAAATTGGGCCAATTTTGTGGAATATTCCAATACGCTCAATTTTTTTGTGCCTGAGGCGATGGGAGAATTCCTTGCGATCGGAGCTACGGCGCTCGAAACTATATTAGGGATTTTATTGCTGATCGGTTATAAGACAAGGTTAAGCGCTTATTGTTCAGGGATTTTATTGACACTCTTTGCATTGACAATGACACTGTCTTTCGGTATTAAATCGACATTTAACTATTCAGTCTGGGTAGGGGCGAGTGCCTGTTTTCTATTGGCGACTGTACAGGATTTTTCCTTTAGTCTAGATGCCTATCTGAAACGTTCAAAAAAATAATATTTTTTGTTTTTCTTCGGGACAATCGCCGCGGTCAACCGTCTAGTAGGTACATACTTTTTACAAAGTAGACGTTTTTTCATAGGTTAGTGTGGAGCCGCAGCAAGCTCCCCGTTTGTGCGGCTTTCTATTTTCATTACATTTCCTTTAAATTCACTTCTTTTTTTTCACCATCCCGATCAATGGTAATACGTTTTTCGATATTGGCTTTATCTGTATAAGAAGATCTGCCAGTGCCGTAATTTGTTGTAGAACCAGTATACCCCCAATAATTGTAATAGTTTGTATAACCGGATACATACGAGTAATTGTACGAACTGGTAAAATCAAAGCTGGTCATAATAATATAATTGCCTGGCATCAGGTCTGCAAATTCAAAGTGTCCCTCGTCGTCATAGGTTTTGGTACGTTTGATGGAGTAGCCAAAATCAGCATCGAGCGGAACTTCAGCTACTTTTTTCTGTTTACGGATTTTCTTATTGACGTCGAGCCATTCTTCATAGTAAGCCGTATTTGGAAAAAGCATAATCTCTGTCCCTTTAGGAGCGTACTGTTTCTTTGCCGTATTGACCAGACCGCCTAGCCTTTTTCCAGAACTTGAACGCGCATAGGCCGTGCCTATAATAACACTGTTTCCGTTTGAGATCTGCTGGATTGCCTGTTCCTTGTTAAATCTGTTTTTGATCGGTTGATAGTCCAGCTCCTCGTTGACGGTAATCTCCCACATACCTTTGCTCATGGACATTTCCCGCTGCCAGAGCCGACGGTCTTTCTTGTCCACAACATAATTATAAATCGCACCGGTGCTTTCTTCTAGTAACGTGATCAGCCAGGAAGGATGTTTACCTGTTTTAGGTGAACCATAACTGTAGCTTTTGACTTCTTTAATGGTATAGTATTCCACTTGGACATTGGATTCGTCGTTATAATAAAACTGTGGAATCCGTGCTTTATAACCGACATCCAAAGGTAGTGTCACCATCATATGATCGGTCCAGTTGAAATCAATAAATGGCTCTGTAAGACGTAAATTTAGCTTTTTGTCCTTTTTGGTTTCTTTGGAATAGTAATTACCGGTTATCGTCTCACCAAAGTTGAGATTTAATTTTGTTTTCCTGCCCTCACTTGTATAGCTGATGGGCTTTAGTGTTTTTCCATCCACAACGCTAGTTTGCGAAGTGACCCAGGCATTATCTTTTGGGGTGTATGAGCTTGTCAGGCTCAACTGATTGTTGGCTGCAGTGATCGTATAGGTCATCGAGCCTTTTTTGTCCCAGTCGTTATCTTTAACATAATATACCGTATAAAGTGATTTCTCTGGTTTTATATAGTTTGTATTGATGTCTGGACTGCCAGGGGCGACCATCTTTTGGCTCCATGCAGCAAAAGGGAGCAGAGTGATCCCTAAAAGGAGTGGGTATAATTTCATAGTCAGTGCAATAGTTCATGCGGAACTGATGGGTGTTTCCTCTTTGGTTCCGTAATCGAAGATAATAAAAAAGTTTTTTATTTCTTTTCAGGACAATTGTAATAGCCAATCATTTTACTGTTATGCACCGATCTAATGACTACTTATTTCTAGTTTGGAGCCAGATCCATTTAATTCCCAATTCCTGCGATTTTTTTTTATCAATACCCAGTTATCTATAGTGATTTAAGCAAGACTTATTTGGAAAAGTATCTGTCTAAAAATGATGTACTACAAATTAATTCCCTGATTGCCAAAAAAGAAGAGGAACCAAAATTCCTCTTCTTTTTTGGCATGAATAGATGAAACATAAGATGTATCTGTTCCTCAGCATTACCTATTTTTTTGTACGTGAGACCTCTTTGGGCAGAGATGAGGCCCTGGCTTCACTGCTACGTTTACCGCGGAGAACAATGCGTGGTTCGGTGATCGGAGTCCGCGTAATTGTCACAGCGCCATTGTCATCTGTTTGCAGGTACACGCTCTCTTGTGCTGCGATGGATTGTGTTTTTTGCACATTTGCATTTGCAGCCCCGTTTGCATTGGTCATTGTTGTTGCACTGACATCTGTATTTACATTTGTAGAGAGATTAATGCGCATAGGTTTCTTCGTCTGGCTATCCTCGATATAGACTGCTTCGATTTTGGGTGCGGTTTTGACGTAAACCTCTTCTATTTTTGGTACCGCCTCTATAGTCACTTCTTTCGGTACCGGTGCTTGAGTTTTCATTGTTTTCTTTCTACCCCCACCTGACTTTGTGGGTTCGGGAAAGTGAGCCACATCTTCTTTTGTCATTGTTTTTTTTGGCTGCCCAGGGCTCTTTACTGCTTGAGATTGTGCAGGAGCGGTTGAAGGAGCACCTTTTGCTGTTTTGGCTGGATCTTTTTGTTGGGCATTGACATGTGCTGAGAAAAGTAGGCTGATAGCAGCTGTTAGAAATAGGGTAAGTACCGGCATAAGCAGCAGCTTACCTCTGTTTGTTTTTTTCTGTAACATAATTAATCGTTTTTTTGTTGTTAAAAAATTAAAATTACTGGCCGGTAATGCGTTTATATCGGAGGTGGACATGCTCCACTGGATAATCAAATGTTGGTAACTCGATCGTTCATGATGACGTATGACGGCATCGTCTGCTAAGTATTCATGGTTTTGCCTGATGGCATGCCGGATCAGATAGACTAGGGGATTGAACCAGAATACGATGCTAGCAACCTGCATAAGCAATACATCAATAGAATGCTTCTGGTCAACATGTGCTTGTTCATGCGCGATTATGGCAGCGTCTAGCTGCCCTTGTCTATAGGCTTCGTGAGGGACATAGATGCGTTTAAAAAATGAAAAGGGAGTCTGTAGGCCGCTAATACTGTAGATTGATTGTCTATCAGTTGCTCTAGCACGACGGAGGTAAGCTAAAAATTTCTTGTAGTTGAACAGATCTTTGATGAAAAGTGTACCAGCGACCAGTGTATATATTAGCCAAAGGAAAGTAGTGCTGTACAGGATAGGCTCCTGGGCAGCTACAGCAGTCGGAGCGCTGGTCCTATAGACGGGGGCCGGATCGGGCACGAAATGGAAAAAATCGGAGATAAAATCAGGCAAAGTAACCTGTAATAGTGGAGCGATGATCGCTACAGGTAAAATTGCAAGTAAATAAAACCGGTTAAAAAACAATAGTTTTTGTTGCTGGAGAAGCAATAGGTATACAAGATAGAGTAAACCTGAACAAGCAATCAATTTTATCAAATAGATGATCATGTCTCTTTACTTTTAATTTCTGAATCAATAATTTTTTTCAGCTCTTCCAATTGAGCCTTGCTCAACTGTGATTGCTTTGTGAAAAAGGAAGCAAATTTTAGCGCTGAATTATCAAAATAAGTCTCAACAATATCATTGACATGGGCGAGGTAGTAACTGTCTTTGTCAATCAAAGGATAATATTGTCTGGAGTTGCCATACAACTCATAAGATATCGCACCTTTTTCGGTCATCCGTTTTAACAGGGTGGCCACAGTGGTAGGTGCGGGTTTTGGGTCAGGATAGGCTTCCATAAGCTCCTTCATAAAGGCTTTTTTCATCTCCCAGATATACCCCATCAATTGCTCTTCAGTTGCTGCTAATTTATTCATACTACAAATATAGAATTTATTCTACATTTGTAGAATATAAAAATAAAAAATAACACTTCATTTTCAGAAACATTGTTTTTAGGGGCTGTGGAGACTATTTATACCTCATTATGGCCACATAAATTTCGTAACCTAGTTTTTCGTAGGGAAGCTGAAATAATAAAGTCTTGTTTTCTTTGGTAGACTCTATTACGGTATCATGATGAAGTCTATTTTATCTGTGCGATCGGGTAGCAGGAGCGCAACGTGCTAGATCAAGGGTTTCTTTTTAGGATTGGCATCAAAATATTCTTTTTTAAATTGGAACATCTGCGCCATTTTTTGTGCACGCCATTTGGCTTCATTTGCTTTCTCTCCTTTGTACAGACGATCTACTGTAGCATCGAATAAGAGCAACCATTGATCAAAATGTTTGGCCTCGATGGGCAAGGAAATATGTGGTGGAAAGGGGCTACCAAAGTAAGTGTGTTCATCCAGCAGCAGAGTTTGCCAAAAACTATACATCTTCTCCAAATGAATGTTCCAATTATCCTGAATACGTTCTTTGAAAATAGGACCGATCAGATCGTCTTGGCGTACAGTATTGTAAAACTGATCGACCAATATCTTAATGTCAGCAATGGTTTGAATATCCTGTTTCATAGCTAGCCTTGTATATGTTATCCCTTTTTTGCCTGAATTACACTATAAATCTAACAAGATTTATGGACAATTGAATCAGGTAGGTGTAAAGATGTTCATTAAAAATATTGCAATTTTAGGCTATTGTAAGTAAATTAATGAAAGATTTAGGGAAAAATACATGAGAAAATACACTTTTTTTGTCTTGCTGCTGCTAGGCGGTTCCATCGCGCAGGCACAGATCACTGATATATCCATCAATAAAGAAAACTTTCAATCTTCTGGTTTTCCGTTTAAAGGCAAACGCGTATTGCAGGTGGAGCATATTCAGACCGTTAAAGAGGATAATTATATCATTTTTTCGAAAGAGGAGCGCGGCGCAGATCCTGATAAACTGTATGTACAGCAATTTCAGCTAAAAGATGGTATGTGGGTGCCGATAGTCGAAGAAACGATTCAGGAAGATGGTATTATTACTTCAGTCTGGGAATCCCGAAAAGCTTTTTTTGATGCAGATAAAGACGATAAGTTGGATGCGCTATTTATTTACTCCAGGCATCCAAAGGAGAATGTGGACAAACAGTTGAGTTGTATCGCTTTGATTTTATACAAGGGACAATTTTATCGAATGCGGGCAGATGCAGAAGACGGTTATAATAAAACCACCTATTCAGATAACTATGCTTCTTTACCTGTTGAGGTAAGGGAAAATGTGGAACGATATTGGGAGAATTTGGACAAGCGATAACTATTGGAGCAATAAAAGTTAACAAAAAGCAAAATCAAAGAACCCGGTAGAATACCGGGCTCTGTTGCAAAAATGGTACTATATATAATATAATAAGGCTAAATTTTGGGGACGGCTTATCGTAGACACCTATTTATTTACCTTCAGTATTTCAATCAAGTGATGCGAGAAGTTGTTTTTCCTCATCAGCTTGCGTCTTGCTGATTACATAACGTGTGATACCCTCATGTTTCAAAGCATCAATGGTCTGAATAACATCTTTGGTACGGGCCTCTTTACTGGGTTTGATCAGGACGATCATGTCCTTGGTGTTGGGCATGCTGCTGATATTGGCTTTTAATTGTGAAATGATCCGTGGGAGCCTCTTGTCTATGTCAACCGGTTTCGCAGAAAAAGCAATAGGTTTCTTAAAGTCACCGTGGTACCACATGAATTTCCGGTCACCAAGGATTAGCGTCGCTGTACGGTTTTCGTCGATCAGCACTGGTGGAGTAGCTTCGCCTTTTGTTTTATCGGGCATGGCGATATCCATCGCCGCAGGTTTGTTGAGGGTGGTGGTCAACATGAAGAAGGTAATCAGCAGAAAAGCCAGGTCTACCATCGCTGTCAAATCTACCTTGGGAGCCATTTTCCGACTTCTAATTTTCTTCTTTCCGCTTTCTTGTACTTTTTGGTTTAATTCTGCCATGATGCGTAGTCTTTAGGTTATAACTCTGTTCATATTCATTGATATGATGCTTATGGCACTTATATTCCATAGTTTTTTGATAGTAAAGTTTCTTTTTTTCGCGCTAATTATTTTTTACTAACTCGATAATAGAGGGTTATTGTTTTGTGTGTTTATTGACAGATCAAAAGAGAAAGGTTTCTGTAGGTGATTTCTTGTTGTTTTATATAAATGGTTGTATAGTGAATAATCCATGGAAAATACATTGAGATACATATACGGAGTTAGAAATGCAGATGCGACCTCTTACAGTGAGAGATGGTATAAAAAAGATTAGTAACTTGCTCTTAAAATAAAAAATATGGAGCAGGATCGTGAACTTGTTTATACAGATGTTGAGTCACCCGTCGGAAAAATAAGAGTTGTGGCCAGTGAACGTGGTTTGGCGGCGATATTGTGGTCTGGTGAAGATTATACGCGAACAAAATTATCAACCCCGAATAGAGACGATAATGCAGCATTGCTATTACTTGCCCGGGAACAGCTTTTAGCATATTTTGATCGTAAGCGCACTGTTTTTGACCTGCCGCTAGATATGAATGGGACCGCTTTTCAGCTTAAAGTCTGGGAAGCTTTACGAACTATTCCCTATGGTCAAACAAAGACCTATGGGGATCTGGCGCGGCAGTTGGGGGATATCAAAGCGGTGCGGGCAGTTGGCGGTGCCCTGAACAAGAATCCCATATCCATTATTGTTCCTTGTCATCGGGTCATTGGTGGATCCGGTAAACTTGTTGGTTTTGCTGGTGGGCTGAAAAATAAATCTCTTCTTATTGATCTGGAAATGAAAGATCGTGTACCCACACTGTTTGATTTATAGGAATATAGTCGAGGTTGTCCGCTGCATCGCTACAGCTATGGGAACTTTCAAAATTACTTTCTTTGATGATACCTGCGGAAACAATATTCAATTGGTAGAAATGTACTGAGTCAAGGTCAATAGAACGAAAAAAGCCTTTCATTTCTGAAAGGCTTTTTATGCGGAGAGTGAGGGATTCGAACC
>JAITLV010000084.1 GCA_031277685.1 Sphingobacterium sp.
ACAGGACCTTCTGTTTGCTCTACGGCTCCTCGTTGTGAAGGGTTTAAACCCGCTAAATAATCCAAATTAACTCCTTAAATTTTAAAACCTGAGAATAGGGTATAAAAGTACAAATTTCCTGTCGTTCACTGGGGCTATTTTGCTAATATTTTTACACAAAAAAATCCGATAATCTAAATTATCGGATTTTATATCATTCAAGCAATGATTAGCCTCTGCTATTGTAATTTGGTGCTTCCTTCGTAATAGAAATATTATGTGGATGCGACTCTCTCAACCCTGCTCCTGTAATACGAACAAATTGAGCCTCCTGCAATTTTCCAATTGTTGCGGCGCCGCAATAGCCCATCGAAGCACGTAATCCACCAATATATTGGTAAACAACCTCGGCCAATGTACCTTTGTAAGGGACACGACCTACAATACCTTCTGGAACCAATTTTTTGATATCATCTTCTACATCCTGGAAGTAACGATCTTTAGAACCTTTTTCCATCGCTTCAATCGATCCCATTCCACGGTAAGATTTAAACTTACGTCCTTCATAGATAATTGTTTCACCCGGAGCTTCTTCGACCCCTGCGAATAAGGAACCTGCCATAATCGTACTCGCACCAGCTGCAATTGCTTTTGCAATATCACCTGTCTGTTTAATACCACCATCTGCGATCAAAGGTACACCTGTTCCTTTAAGCGCTTTGGCCACCTCATATACAGCATAAAGCTGAGGAACACCAACTCCAGCGATGATACGTGTTGTACAAATCGAACCTGGTCCAATACCAACTTTTACTGCATCTGCACCTGCTTCAGCCAAGGCTGTAGCGGCAGCACCTGTTGCGATATTCCCTACAATCACTTGTAATTCAGGAAACTTGGATTTCACCAATTTCAATTTGTCAATGACACCTTTAGAATGTCCGTGTGCCGTATCAATAGTGACAACATCTACACCCGCTTTTACCAAAGCTTCAACGCGGTCCAAGGTATCTGGTGTCACACCGACTGCCGCACCAACTAATAAACGACCGTGACTATCTTTGGCTGCATTTGGGTAATGCTTATATTTTTGTATATCCTTAAAGGTGATTAAACCTTTCAGAATTCCCTCATTATTGACAACTGGTAATTTCTCGATTTTTTCATTCTGAAGAATTTCTTCTGCTTTCACTAGATCCGTTCCTTCTGGAGCAACGACAAGATTATCCTTTGTCATCAACTCACTAATCGGACGGCTCATATCTTTTTGGAAACGAAGATCCCGATTCGTTACAATCCCCACCAATTGGCCTTTTTCATTCACCACTGGAATTCCCCCAATTTTATGTTCCTTCATAATATTAAAGGCATCACCAACGGTAGCTGTAGCTAATAATGTTACAGGATCTTGAATCATACCACTTTCAGAACGTTTCACTTTACGTACTTCAGCAGCTTGTTCTGCAATAGTCATGTTTTTGTGCAACATACCAATACCGCCCGCTTGTGCGATCGCAATTGCTAAATCAGCACCCGTTACCGTATCCATTGCTGCAGAAACCAATGGAATATTTAATTTGATTTTTTTTGTCAGCGAAGTACTCGTATCGACGTCACGCGGTAAAATTTCAGAATAAGCTGGAATTAATAAGACGTCATCGTAAGTGAGACCTTCTGCTACGAATTTTTGTGGATCTAATTGCATGGCAAATATGTATTGGGTTTTCTATTTGCCAGGCAAATTTAAGAAAAATAAGCAATATTAAAAAATAAAATATACAAATTACAATCCATAGACAAATTAGAACGATTATGAATTGATAGGAACAGCGCTTTCCAGCGGGCCGCATCTTTTTTTTGGCAAGCTATTTGCTTTCGGTAACACGAAAAGTAATTTTAATTAATGAAAATATAAAGTAAAGATAATTATGAAAAAGACATTACTCTCATTGGCTGCTGTTGCAGCATTAGCATTTGGCGCACAGGAAGCGAAAGCTCAAACTCCTTATAAGACTGCAATCGGCCTAGGAATTGACTTAGGTGATGGTTCGACTGCTGTAGGTCCACAAGTAAAACATAACTTCAATGGTGCAAATGTGGGCCAAGCTCAAGTTCTATTTGGTGATGGTGCGACTTTAGTTGGTGTTGATTATCAATATACTAAACCACTATCAGGAGCTAATGGCTTAAATTGGTATGTAGGTGTCGGTCCACAATTAACTTTTGGTGGTGGAGACACTAATTTTGCTATACGTCCACAAGCTGGGTTAGAATTTAAAATTCCTGCTGCTCCATTAGCCATCCACGCAGACTGGAAACCTTGGTGGAACTTAAGTAATGACTCTCATTTTGCAGGAGGTCGTTTCAGCATAGGTTTTAAATTTGCTTTAAAATAGGAAAGTTTTTTTACAAAAACTACTGACAATAAAATATAAGCAACTAAACAGTGCAAAAAAGGTCCATCTCATCTTGAGTAGGGCCTTTTTTTTGTAAAATAAATCCATTAAATATTTCTTTTTTTCAGCAATTCTTCTAATTTTATGCCTTTGACCTAAATGGCATAAATAAAGCTTTTCATTCTACAAAAATTTTATACCTTTGCCATTCTTGGTAAAGTGTGATTAAACAAGAACTAATTATCAATTACATAAACAGTATTTAACATTAAAATTAATACAATTAATAACAGACGATGCAAGGTAAAGGGCTGATTAAACTTTTAGTGATAGTGGTGTCATTAGCGTGTCTATACTCCCTATCATTTACTTGGGTGACCCGCAAGGTGGAGCAAGATGCTGAGAAGTTTGCCAAAGGAGATTTGGCGAAAGAGAAGAGTTATCTAGACTCCATGGCAGGTGAAGTAGTGTACAATTTAGGTTTTGCAAAATACACCTATCGGGAAGCAAAAGCAAATGAACTGGCTTTAGGATTGGATTTGAAAGGTGGTATGAACGTTACCATGGAGATCTCATTGGATGAGCTGATCCGTAATCTAGCCAACAATCCAAAAGATGAGAAATTCAACAAAGCGTTGGAACAAGCAGTAGCGAAAAGCAAAACTAGTCAAAAAACAGTTGTGGCTTTATTCATGGAAGAATATAAATCCGTTGGAGCTACGACCCCACTTTCGACATTCTTTTCGACAAAAGACAATGCTTCTTTAATTAAACCGGGTGATTCTGATTCAAAAGTTGAATCATTCCTCCAAAAAGAAGCGGACAATGCCATTCAAAATTCGTACAAAGTACTACGTACGCGTATTGATAAATTCGGTGTTGCTTCACCAAACATCCAAATTCAACAAGGTACAAACCGTATCTTAGTAGAACTACCTGGTGTCAAAGACGAAAGCCGTGTACGTAATTTACTTCAAGGTTCGGCTAAATTGGAGTTCTATGAGACTTACACCAATCAAGAAGTTTATCCTGTACTAGAAAATATTGACCGGACATTAGCAACTACCTTAAAAGCTGCGCCTACTGCGACAAACAATGCTGTAGCTGACACATCCAAAAAGTCAGACGATTTATTGTCCAACTTAACCGGTGGTCAAAAAGACAGCAAAGCTAAAAAAGACAGTGCAGCGCTTAATCTAGGGCAGAAAAACCCATTATTTGAAGCACTGCGTCCTGCAGTTTATATGGGCGAAAACCAACAAATGGCGCTTATGCCTGGTGCGATGGTCGGTATCGCTTCATTGAAAGATACCGCTAAAGTAAACGCTTATTTGCAACGCCCAGAAGTAAAATCTATCCTTCCAGGCAACTTAAAGCTTTTGTGGGCTGTAAAACCAGAACAAAAAACACCAGAGCAACTTTCCTTGTATGCGATCAAAGCAGTAGGACCGGATAATGGTGCTATATTGACTGGTGATGTTATCACTGACGCAAATGCCAACTTTGACGAGAAAAACCAACCTGTTGTTGGGATGCAAATGAATAGTGAAGGTGCACGCGAATGGAAAAAAATCACAGCAAAAGCTGCTCAAAATAGAGATGCTATCGCTATTGTATTGGACAACGTTGTTTATTCTGCTCCTTCTGTTAATGGTGAAATTCCAAATGGTAGTTCATCAATATCCGGTTCATTTACGGTAGAGGATACAAAAGATTTAGCAAACGTATTGAAAGCGGGTCGTCTTCCGACTACAGCTAAAATCGTTGAAGAAGCCATCGTAGGCCCTACCTTGGGACAAGCGGCAATTGATGCAGGTATCAATTCAGCAGTAATCGGTATTATCGTGGTGATGATCTTCATGATTGCATACTACAACACGGCAGGTATCGTAGCTAATATTGCTGTATTACTAAACGTATTCATCATCATGGGGGTATTAGCCTCACTCAATGCCGTACTGACCTTACCTGGTATCGCCGGTATCGTATTGACAATGGGTACCGCCGTCGATGCAAACGTACTGATCTATGAACGTATCCGTGAGGAGCTTGGTTTAGGAAAATCAATTCGCCAGGCGGTTGCCGATGGTTATAAACACGCTTTACCATCTATCTTAGATTCACAGATCACGACCTTCTTAATCGGTATCATCTTATTCTTGTTTGGTAGTGGTCCAATTTTAGGTTTCGCAACAACATTGATGGTTGGTATTATCACATCATTGTTTACAGCAATACTTGTAACACGTGTTATTTTTGAATGGATGCTGGAAAAAGATATCAAAATTAAAGTATCTTTCCCTTGGTCTGCAAATACCTTGCATAATGCAAACTTCAAATTCGTTCAAAAACGTAAAGTATTCTATGCGATCTCTGTTGTGGCAGTCTTAATCTCTGCAGCGTCAATTTTCACAAAAGGATTCAGCTTAGGCGTAGATTTCCAAGGAGGACGTACCTATACTATTCGTTACGATAAACCAGTTGATCCGGAAGCTGTACGTACCAGTTTGGACGATATCTTCCAAAAAACAACTGAAGTAAAAGTATTTGGTGCATCAAACCAACTTCGTGTGACAACAACATATCATATCGAGGAAACTTCTGATGCTGCTGATAAAGAAGTATTGGATAAATTGAATCAAGGATTATCCAAAGTAGATGCTGCTAACAAACATGAGATCTTATCTTCACAAAAAGTAGGTCCAAGTATTGCATCTGACATTAAATCGAGAGCAACGAGTTCGGCCGTATTCTCCATTATTATTGTAGCGGCGTATATCTTAATCCGTTTCCGCAAATGGGAATACTCCGTGGGTGCAGCGATTGCAACTATCCACGATGCGATTATTCTATTAGGTTTATTCTCCCTATTGGATGGTATTGTACCATTCTCATTGGATATTGACCAACACTTTGTGGCAGCCATCTTAACCGTAATTGCATACTCAGTGAATGATACGGTGGTTGTATTCGACCGTTTGAGAGAGTTCGTATCCAAACCGAATGCACATAACGAAGATCTTGGCGAAGTTGTCAATCATGCGATCAACTCCACATTAAGTAGAACAATCATCACTTCCTTGACGATCGTTTTCGTTCTTGCAGTCTTGTTCATCTTTGGTGGTGAAGTAATCCGTGGATTCTCATTTGCCATCTTAATTGGTGTCATCGTAGGTACGTATTCTTCTATTATCTTGGCCGCACCTTCTGTTTACGATTTACGTAAAGGAAAGCATTTGGCTGAGGGTAACACTGCTAAAAAAGCTGAAGTAGTAAGACCATAATATATTATATTACTCCAAGAAAAGGGCGTTCAATTGAACGCCCTTTTTTATTGCATTCAAATTACTTGTTGTACTAAATATTTTAAATATATTTGTTGTACTAAATATTTGTATGCTAAACGAAAAATTCGACCGCTATTCCTTTATCTTGGATCAAACAGCCAAGAAGGTAAAACAATTCGCTCAATCTTCTTTTGCAGAAAAGGGATTCGATATCACAGTGGATCAGTGGGCTGTCTTAAAAGCACTTTATGAGACGGAACAGCTTTCACAGAAAGAATTAGCCAAACGATGCGGCAAGGACCAGCCTACGCTGACCCGTATTGTGGACCTCCTTCTGAAGAAAGGCTTAGCTGAACGTATCACCGACGAGACAGATCGTCGTAGTCTCTATCTGCATTTGACGCAAGAAGGTAAACTCAAGGTAGCCTCCTTGTCTCCTATCGTTGCAGAAATTCGAGTGAAAGCCTGGGAAAAATTGACGGAAAAAGATTTCGAGGATTTTACTAGAATATTAAACACGATTTATAACAATTTAAATGTATAATAGCCATGATAAATACTGATATCTGTATCATCGGTGCTGGACCTGTAGGATTGTTTGCTGTATTTGAAGCTGGACTTCTAAAAATGAGATGCCACCTGATTGACGTTTTACCTCAGGTTGGCGGTCAATTGTCCGAGATATATCCACATAAACCAATTTATGATATACCGGGCTACCCAAGTATTACTGCCCAGGAGCTTATTGACAATCAGCTTGAACAGATCAAACCTTTTGCCCCCACTTTTACCTTGGGTGAACGGGTAGAGCATATCGAAAAACAGGATGATGGTTCCTTTATTATCTCTACAAGCGACCAGACAAAAGTGCATGCGCAGGTGATTGTCATTGCTGGGGGACTCGGCTGCTTTGAACCTCGTAAGCCGGAAATTCAAAACCTACATCTCTATGAGGGTAAGGGTGTGGATTATATGGTAAAAGATCCTGCGAAATATAAGGACAAACGCATTGTTATCGCTGGCGGCGGAGATTCTGCACTGGATTGGACTTACCATTTAGCCGATATTGCACAACAGGTCACGCTCATTCATCGAAGCGATTCTTTCCGTGGTGCACCAGATTCCGCAGAAAAGGTATTTAAATTGGCCCAGCAGGGAAAAATCAATTTACTTTTGTCCCATAATCTGAGTAACATACAGGGCAACGGTAGTCTTATGGCTATTGAAACCGTAAATAAAGAGAAAGAGACAATTGCGGTCGAAGC
>JAITLV010000138.1 GCA_031277685.1 Sphingobacterium sp.
ATCATAAGAGCTTGGGATACCCAGGCGGAAAAAGCAAAATGCGAATGCGCATGCATGAGGTTTTTCTGGTCGATCCAAGGAATGGGAAATAAAAATTTTAAGCGCATAATCAATCCGAAAACACCTACAATAAGTAAATTGAATAGGGTGATGACGATCCATTTCCTGATACTTAAATAGCTACTGATTTTATTCATACGTTGATTCTTTCCGATAGCTGAAACATCGTTGTTTCAAGCTTCAATCTACTCCATCGGCGGGAACAAAAACTTTTCCGCGGATAATGTTCAATTTATCTTCCTTTTCCATTTGCTTCATTGTCCGGATGATGGTTTCTACTCTTAACCCAGTCATATTAGCCAATTGTTGGCGCGTAAGCATAAGTCGGTTGCATTCCTGACAAACGAGTCTCTTGCTTTCATTTAACTTTTGGATTAGATTGGAGAGGATCTCCTCCGGTGAACGATTGTAAATTAATTTGATCATAAAGAGTTTAAAGTGCAGTTCGCGCGCCATTTTTTGTGATACCAAACGATGCAGGTTGCCATATTCATGTATGATTTCGATGAATTTTTTCGAACTGATCTTCAGTAATGTACATGAACTGTCGGTAATTGCCGTCACTGTATAAACGCCATTGTCCAATATCGCTACTTCTCCGAAGTCCTCATTGGCACAGATAACATTGTGTAGGACTTCTCGGCCATCTGATAAGAAATTAGAAAGACGAACTCGCCCACTTAATAACTGATAATAAAATGTGGCCATGCTGTCCTCATGAAAAAGTATTTCACCAATATCGGCATGTAGGCTGCTCGCCCCCTTTTCGAGAAGTATTGCGGTTGGAATCATCGTTCGATATAAGTTAATTTTTACTACACAGCGTAAAGATATAGCAGCGTCACAAAATAGGCCTTGATGTGGGTCACGGGAATGAGTGATGAAAATCAATATGTTGATAATGTATTTATATATAGTGGTTTATGGTTTTTAATTGGGGGTTTGTTCTCACTGATATTATTTTATGATTTGCCTCATAAAATGGCTACAAGCTTCGATAATACCTTTGGATTAAGTAAAACACAATTAAGTTTGAATACAAAATCAAAATAAGATGAGAAAGCTAATTGTATGCTGTTTGATGGGATTATTTATCTATTCCTGTTCCTCAAACAATGGCGAGAAAAAGACAGTTGCCAACAGTGTTAATGAATCTGGGGCTGCGACAAATGATGCCAGTGGCTATGATCCTCACCGCGGTGAGGGAAAATTTGACAAAGTGGAAATCGCTGACCATCTGGATGCACCAATGGCTGCAGCCGGAAAATTGATTGTTGACCTGAAATGCGCTTCCTGCCACAAGCTTACTGACGAGAAACTAGTCGGACCAGGATGGAAAGGTGTGACACAACGGAGAAAACCACAGTGGATCATGAATTTTATCACTAATCCTGATCCGATGATCGATAAGGATCCGGAATTACAGGCACAACTTGAACTATGCATGGTCCGAATGCCTAACCAAAATCTAACGGACGAGGAAGCCCGAAAGGTATTGGAGTTTATGCGACAAAATGATGGTGTAAAATAATAAAGCTGAATAAGAATCAACAAAGCTGCATAGGTATTAACATTAAAATAAGAATAGAATGACTTTAACAAAATACATATTGACGAGCCTAATGGCGAGCGCGATGTTATCGACTTTCCATGCCTGTAAACCCAAAGGAGCGGGAGCTGCCGTGAGTGGTGACGCCGCGGAGAAGGTGTATGTTGCTCCAGGGAAATACGATGAATTCTACAATTTCGTATCCGGGGGATTTAGTGGGCAGCTCTCCGTTTATGGACTTCCATCCGGCAGATTACTGCGTGTAATCCCCGTTTTTTCACTAGATCCCGAAAAGGGCTGGGGCTTTAGTGAAGAGACTAAGCCGATGCTCGAAACGTCCCATGGCAATGTACCCTGGGATGATTTACACCACGTGCAGCTTTCCAAAACCGATGGAAACTACGACGGCCGTTGGGTATTTGTCAATGCCAACAATACACCCCGTATTGCCCGGGTGGATCTGACAACTTTTCGTACGGCAGAAGTACTCGAACTCCCCAACAGCGGTGGAAACCACTCCTCGCCGTATATTACTGAAAATACCGAATATGTTGTCGCCGGAACGCGATTTTCGGTTCCGCTGGATGGCGAGTCGGGCGATGTACCTATCAATACCTTTAAAAAGAATTTTCGCGGAACATTGAGCTTTGTCAGCGTCAATAAGGATAATGGCAACATGGAATTGGCTTTTCAGATTGAGACACCCGGTGTAAACTATGACCTGAGCCGAGCCGGTAAAGGGACTTCTCATGGTTGGTTCTTCTTCTCCACCTACAATACCGAACAGGCAAATACATTGCTGGAGGTCAATGCCTCCAAAAATGACAAAGACTTTATATTGGCCGTCAATTGGAAAAAAGCCGAAGAGTATTTGAAAGCCGGGAAAGGGAAAAAAGTAACCGGTTTGAAGTATGCCCATAATACTTACGACGAGAAATCACATACCGCAAAAACATCTTTTAATACAGAAACGATCGTATTGAAGGCAGAGGAGCTGGAGGGACTATGCTACTATATCCCTTGCCCAAAATCCCCGCACGGTGTCGACGTTGATCCCACTGGTGAATATATTGTAGGGTCGGGTAAACTGGCCGCCGTCATACCTGTATTCTCGTTCGCTAAGATGCAGAAAGCAATCCAGGAAAAACAATTCGAAGGAAAATTCGGTGGTATCCCAATTATCAAATACGAATCTGCGCTGTACGGCGAAGTCCAAAAACCTGGCTTGGGCCCACTGCATACAGAATTTGATGGCAGAGGAAATGCAATCACGTCATTCTTTGTGTCTTCCGAATTGGTGAAATGGAATATTAAGGATTTAAAGGTGCTCGACCGTACACCAACATTTTACTCAACAGGCCATTTAATGATACCTGGTGGAGATACCAAAAATCCAGAAGGCAAATATGTCATCGCCTATAATAAGATTACGAAAGACCGCTTTCTCCCTACAGGACCTGAGTTGGCTCAGAGTGCCCAATTGTTTGATATCTCGGGAGACAAAATGCAATTGTTGTTAGACTTTCCGACCATTGGTGAACCACATTATGCGCAAGCTATTAAAGCGGAGAAAGTGAAAGACAAAAGTGTGAAGATTTTTAAAATTGAAGAAAATACCAGCCCATTTGTTGCCAAAGGAGACAAAGATGCGCGCGTTGAACGTAAAGGTAACCAGGTACATGTATACCTGACATCCATCCGTTCACACTTCACCCCGGACAATATCGAGGGTGTACAACTAGGCGATGAAGTCTATTTCCATGTGACCAATATTGAGCAGGACTGGGATATGCCGCATGGCTTTGCTGTCAAAGGCGCAAAGAATGGTGAATTGCTCATTATGCCGGGAGAGACTCAAACATTGAAATGGGTTCCAGATAGAGTAGGTGTATTCCCGTTCTACTGTACGGATTTTTGTAGCGCGTTGCATCAAGAGATGCAGGGGTATATCCGTATCTCAAAAAAAGGAAACAATGTTCCGTTGATTTATAGTCTGGGAACCAATCAACCGCAAGAGAAGACCAATTAAAATAACCTACAATGATGAAAACTACAAGTCACCTGTCAGCAGTACATCGGATTCTTTTGATCCTGAGTGGCCTGGCCCTGGTAGCAGTCATCTTCCTACCCATCTGGCGTATTGAGCTCGACGCAGCACAATACCCAGAAGGGTTAGAACTACAGATCTATAGCAACAAGTTGGCCGGACAAGTTGATATTATCAATGGACTGAACCACTATATCGGGATGAAAACGCTGCATGCGGAAGATTTCATAGAATTTACGGTCTTGCCTTATATCATCTTATTTTTTGCACTTGCTTTTCTGCTTACCGGTTTCGTGCAGAATAGAAAACTGCTCTATGGCTTATTCTTTTGTTTTCTGCTTTTTGGAGTCGCAGCCCTGGTTGACTTTTATATCTGGGAATACAACTATGGGCATCAGCTCGATCCATCTGCACCGATAAAAGTTCCCGGAATGTCTTACCAGCCACCACTGATCGGATATAAACAGCTTTTAAATTTTGGCGCCTATTCTATACCTGATATCGGGGGATGGATCTTTATACTCTGTGGAATTATCTTGGCCTTTTGTACAGTGCGGGAGTGGCAAAATAATAAAACCCTAAAACTAAAATCATATGAGAAACTATAAATTATTCGCGTTGATCTGTAGCAGTATATTGCTGGTTCTATGTAGTTTGCAGGCCTGTCAGGGCAACAATAAACCCAAGCCTATTAAATACGGTAGCGAGCAATGTGCCCACTGTAAGATGACAATAACGGACGCGCGTTTTGGTACGCAACTGCAGACAAAAAAGGGACGGGTCTTTAATTTTGATGACGTACAATGTATGATCGCCTTTGTCAAAGGGAACTCGGTCAGAAAAGAAGAGATTGCCGTTTATTACCTGCCGGATTATGTTAGTCATAAACTCGTACCGGCTGGAGGTGCATATTATCTCAAAAGTGAAGCCTTGAAAAGTCCAATGCGAGGCAATGTTGCTGTATTTGAAAAACGCGTGGAACTGGATAAGGTCAAAGCAGAGATCGGTGGCACGGTGATGACCTGGAATGATCTGTGGAAATAAATGAATAACAATGAAGAATCTAGCTTTAGCGTTGTACTGTGCAATGACTTGTCTTTGGCTCGTAAACGTGCCTTTATCAGCGACAACCATCCAGGTAGGAAAGGGGCAGTCGGTCAGGACAATAAAGGCTGGCTTAGCACAAGCGAAATCAGGTGATACCGTTTTAGTAGCGGCGGGTGTGTATAAGGAGGGGAATATTGTTATTGATAAGGCAATTTTCCTGAAAGGCCTGGGAAAACCTGTGCTGGACGGCGAGAAAAAATATGAACCGCTCTCGATCAAATCACCGCG
The DNA here is from genome assembly GCA_031277685.1 of Sphingobacterium sp. Taxonomy (GTDB): domain Bacteria; phylum Bacteroidota; class Bacteroidia; order Sphingobacteriales; family Sphingobacteriaceae; genus Sphingobacterium. The sequence goes on from JAITLV010000138.1 coordinate 4,992, forward strand.
GGTTACTGTTCAAGGCTTTTCAATACAGCATTCGGGACATTCTTCCATGAATGATATTGCCGGTATTAAAATTTACAATACAGCGCATATCAAAATTTTTGACAATGAGCTCGTGGACAATTTTTTCGGGATCTATGCGCAGAATGCGACAAACGTTGAAATACGGGGCAATATCCTCAAAGCTTTTGGTACAGCGGAGCAGCTGATCGGTAATGGTATTCATGCTTGGAAATCAGATAGTTTAAGTGTTGAAAATAATGAAGTGTCTGGACACAGAGACGGTATTTATCTTGAGTTTGTGACCCATACTCGAGTACAGGGCAATCTTTCTGAAAAAAATCTGCGCTATGGTCTCCATTTTATGTTTTCCCATGAGAACAGTTACATCTCAAACACCTTTCGCAGCAATGGTGCAGGTGTAGCTGTTATGTATACCAAGCATGTCCATATGGAAAACAATAATTTCGAAGAGAATTGGGGCGATGCCGCCTATGGATTGTTGCTCAAAGATATTTCCGATAGTCAGATCATCAACAATCAGTTTAGCCGCAATACCACGGGTATTTTTATGGAAGGATCGAATCGTATCCATATTGAACATAACAATTTTAAGAGCAACGGATGGGGGCTCAAGATTCAGTCCAGCTGTATGGACAATGTGCTTAAAGACAATAATTTTCTTCAGAATACCTTTGATGTTGCTACCAATGGCACCCTTACACTCAACAGCTTTTTGCATAACTATTGGGACAAATACGAGGGATACGATCTGGACAAAGACGGATTTGGGGATATCCCTTTTCGTCCCGTAAGCCTATTCTCGATGATGGTGGAGCGCTATCCTTCGGCGATGTTACTTTTTCGCAGTTTTATGGCCATGTTGTTCGACCGGACTGAAAAGCTATTACCAAGTCTGACACCCGAGGGGCTTAAAGACGATAAGCCTCGCATGAAATCAATAAAAGTATGATTAGTATCCAGCAGTTAACGAAAAGCTTTGGCAAATTCAATGCATTAAAGGGCATTGATCTGACCTTGAATGGCGGCGAATGCGTTGCCTTAATTGGCCCCAATGGCAGTGGTAAGACCACTTTGATCAAGTCTGTCCTAGGTATGGTCATGCCGAGTGCCGGACGGATCACTTTTGAAGAACAGGACATTGGACAGCAATGGGCTTATCGGAACAATATCGGCTATATGCCGCAGATCGGTCAATATCCTGAGAATATGTCCATCAAACAGGTCCTGGATATGATCAAAGATATCCGCAAACAGCCCCAGACGGATTCGGATCTTTATCAGGCTTTTGGCGTGGACAAGCTATTGGAAAAACGGATGGCGACGCTTTCCGGTGGCACAAGACAAAAAGTAAGTGCCTGTATCGCATTTATGTTTGACCCCAAAGTACTCATCCTGGATGAACCTACAGCAGGACTGGATCCTCTGTCTACCGAAATTCTCAAGGATAAAATCAAAAAAGAAATCGGACGCGGTAAACTGATCATCATCAGTTCCCATGTGCTTAGTGATCTCGATGAATTTGTATCGCAGATTGTCTTTCTGCAGGAAGGAGAGCTGAAGTTTCATAAGAGCTTGCAGCAATTAAAAGAAGATACAGGTACTGAAAAGCTATCTAAAGCAATCGCTTATTTGATGCAAAACCGCGACCTGTCTAATTAGAGAAAAGATGAATAAAATTATACGCTACGTTTTTGTGGATCTCTTGCGCAACAAGACCATTTTATGCTACACCATATTACTCTTTGTACTTTCCATGACGGTCTATAGCATGGAGGACAACTATGAAAAGGGATTACTCAGTCTACTGAATATTGTGTTGTTTGTCGTTCCGCTGATGAGTATCGTTTTTTCAGGCATCTATATCTACCAGAGTTCCGAGTTTATCAATTGCCTTGTCAGCCAGCCTTTGCAACGGAAAAGCATTTGGGGCAGCCTGTATGTGGGTCTGGCAGGTGCACTTAGTTTAGCTTTTTTTATTGGCGTTGGCATACCAACTTTTATCTATGCATTTAGCTCTTCGGGTATTACTTTGGTCGGTTGCGGACTGTTACTTTCTTTGATTTTCGTTTCGATCGCGATGTGGACATCTGTATTGATCAGAGATAAGTCGAAGGGGATAGGATTGGCAATTTTGCTTTGGCTTTATTTCACGCTGCTTTTTGACGCACTGGTGCTTTTCATCCTATTTCAGTTTGCGGATTATCCCATCGAACATGGAATGGTTGCACTGTCCATGCTCAATCCCATCGATATCTGTCGCATCCTTATTTTATTACAGGTCGATCTCTCCGCGATGATGGGCTATACAGGGGCGATATTTCGGGATTTTTTCGGTAATACATTCGGCATTGCGATCACCCTGTTGGTCATGTTGCTCTGGTGCCTCATTCCTCTAGGGCTATCTATTCGCTATTTTAAGAAAAAGGATTTATAATAATTTATTGACCATTTAATACTATTATCATGATTAAATCACCGTTATTGGAGGTTTTCAATATAGAACCTCGACTTAAACACCCGACCATATTTGATCACTTCGATGCCCTGGATTCGGGCGAGTCATTTATTATCAAAAACGATCATGATCCCAAGCCGCTCTATTATCAGTTACTGGGTGAACGTGGAAAGGATCTCATTTGGAATTATCTTGAATCGGGGCCCGAATACTGGCAGGTTCGCCTTGGCAAACCGCTGGAAAGCGAAACACTGGAAACCGTTGGCCATATTGCTGCCAAGGATATCCGCAAGGCTGAAGTTTTAAAACAGCTTGGGGTAGATTTTTGTTGCGGTGGTAAGCAGACGCTTAAGGAGGCCGCTCATAGTGTTGGTCTCCATGAAATTGAATTGCGCAGACGGTTAAACCAATCCGAAGAGCTTCCTATAGCCGGCCCACCGCTAAATTTTAACGATTGGGATATCGATTTTTTAAGTGATTATATTAAGAATGTTCATCATCGGTATGTCCGGGAAAAAGGACCGATTATTCAGGAACTCGCACATAAAGTGGCCGATGTGCATGCACAGCAGCATCCCGAGCTGGTTAGCTTAGCCAAGGAACTTGATGCCTTTCTTGATGACCTTTACCATCATTTGGATAAAGAGGAGAAGCAGCTCTTTCCGGCAACCAAGAATGAACAAGAATTGACCAGCAAACAGGTGGATCAGCTCATTCAATTTTTGATTTCCGAACACGAAGATTCAGGAAAGGAACTTCAGCAGTTGCGCAAAATTACCCAAAATTACACATTGCCAGCCAATGCCTGCAATTCCTACACGTCATTATTTTCACAGATCGAATCTTTCGAATCCGATCTTTTGCAACATATCCACCTGGAGAATAATATTTTATTTCCAAAGTTGCTCGCGAGCTACGGTGTTCAAATGAATTAAAAACTAGAAAAGCCATGCGGATAAACCAGCATACCAAGATTTCAGAACTGATCAGCTATAATGTCTTGAGCATTGAAGCCATTGCAGCTATTGCCAAACCCTTGCGTAAGATCCGGATCCCGGTGTTGCGTCGGATACTGGCCCCTCGGGTCTCCATAGGCGAAGCAGCAAAAATTGGCGGATGTTCGGTTGCAGATTTTCGTGCTGCGCTGGTACCGCTCGGCTTTATTTGGATGTCAGATGGAGCTGAGAAAGTCAATGATCCATTCGATGCAGCAGAGCGGCCAAGTTGGATGGATGATGCAGCAGTGACGGTTGTATTCGATGTGAGACCCCTATTGGAAATGGGGCAAGATCCATTAAAAGATATTTTTCAGTTGTATCGCTCACTCGTCGCAGGAGGGATTCTTTGCATCAGCAATTCATTTGTCCCCATTCCATTGATTAGGCGCATGGAGGAGCGTGGCGTGCCAAGCTATAGCCACGAATGGGCGGAGGGCGAATTCAGAAGTTACTTTTATAAAAAAGATACAGTGCTGTCCGTTCAGCCTGCTGAGGGCGATCATATTTCATTTGTGCCGAAGCGACTTTTTGAGCAGAAATTAGCGCGACTTTCCGCGCTTCAACTTGTTACATTGGATGTCAGGACATTGCCTATGCCGCAGCCCATGGAATCAATTCTTGAGGCCCTTGCTCAACTGAAAGCCGATGAGGTTGTCTATGTAAAACATCGGAAGGTTCCGCTCCATTTACTAGAAGAACTGGATCATTTTTCTTATCGGATTTTCATCCATGAACAACATCCTGGAGATGTCCATCTGTTAATTTATCCCGTCAAATAAAATGGCACAAATTGCTATTCATAAGAGCCCAGAAGCGTATGCTGTATTGCCGTTTTTTATCACTGCGGGCATTTTTTTTCTACTATTCAGCTTCCTCTTGGTTTTTAGCGGGGGGCAGCTCTTTGGGCACCATTTTCAACCTAAAGTGCTGGCAATCGTCCATAGCCTAGCACTAGGTTGGGGCACGATGGTCATTTATGGAGCGGCGTATCAGCTGGTACCGGTTATTTTTGAACGTTCACTTCGCTCTTCCAAATTGGCATTTTTCAGTTATATCCTATTGACATCTGGAACCTGTTTGTTGATTTATAGTTTCTGGTATTTCAAGATCGGTTTACTCATGTGTCTGGGTGGTCTATTGGTTACGCTCAGCTCCTACCTGTACTTCTATTTGCTGTGGATGACGACTAAAGATGTGGAGCTTCTATTTGAACTACGCCTTTATTTTACGTTCTCGGCCTTTTGGCTTTGTTTTACAACCACCTTAGGCCTTTTGCTTGCCATTAATTTAGCCCATGGTTTTCTAACAAAAAGTCACCTCGATATCCTAAAGCTACACGCCCACGTCGGTATTGTTGGTTGGTTTTTGCAGTTGATCCTGGGAGCAGGAGCGAAGATACTGCCGATGTTTCTCTTGGGACGATCCACCAAAACAAAGTGGCTTTATGTTTCGGTCATTTTGATAAACCTTGGATTGGTTCTTTTTTTATTGGACGGATATAGCCATCCTGTGGGATTAAGAGCCCTTGCCTTTGGAGCAATAGTGCTATTGGGCGTAATTTGCTGGGCTGTTTTTGTCGTGGATTGTTTTGTGCACCGTGCGCGTAAGGTATTGGATATTCCGATGAAACATAGTTTCATTTCCTTGTTGAGTTTATTGTTCGCGTTTCTCACCTTACCTATGGTTGTCCGGCAGGAGTCTGGTAATTGGGTGAATTTATATGCCGTATGGGTGTTTTTGGGATGGATAACAGGTATTATTTTAGGGATGACCTATAAGACCCTGCCTTTTATGATTTGGAATTTTCGTTATAAAGATCTCAATGGCATCCAAAAAATACCTTTGCCCAAGGAACTTTATAGCCAGCGATTACTTTCTATACAATATTACCTTTATCTAGTGGCACTTGTCGTCATGGCGGTTGCTGTGGCCGGTAAATTCAGGTGGGCATTATACTGTGCAGCCTGGGTTTGGGTAGCACTTGCTGCTGTTTATGTTGTCAATGTCGGAAACATAGTTTTTCATCAAAGAAAAAGTAAGTAAAGTACAGTCCTTGTCTATATACGTAACGAAAGATACCATGAAAATTGATCTAACAAAACCGGAAGCTGTCGATCAGTTAAAAGCAGTTCAGGCATTGATGCTTGTGATGGATCCCGAATTGGGGATCAACATCGTAGATATGGGCTTAATTTATGATCTTGATTTAACCGATCTCAGTCGTATTGTCGTAACCATGACATTATCTTCACCCTATTGCCCGATGGGTGAGTCTATCGTTCATGGTGTTGAAAAAACGTTGCAACAGCAATTCCCACAGCGGGCAATCGCTATCAATCTTGTTTGGGATCCTGTTTGGACTCCCGATCGGATCAGCGAAGAGGGAAAGAGCCTATTGGAACGAGAATGATTTCAATCAAAAGAGGTCCATGTCACTTTTACCGCTGACAGGTTAGGAAGTTCGAGACGTTGGTTGGCTTCCAAAACAAAACCGTTCTTGGTGTAAAACCCAATTGGTGAACGATAGCGATCGTTATTTATTTTGATACCCAAATCATGATCGATCACCCAGCCATTGAGTTCCTGTTCATTTTTTTTCAATCTGTTCATTAAGTTTGATCCCAAACCTCTTCCCTGTATAATACTGGAAAGTATAATCGCAAACCAGCGCTGATTGCCACGGTCAAATTTTGCTGCCCAACCGACAAGATGATGATCACTTCTAACCAAGATATGTATTGGAGTCAATAGACCTTTTATATAGTTCTCAAAATCTGTTAAACTAGCATAGGATAAACTGGCAGGGTACTCTTGGTTCCACAAGTCCATGATTGCTATACTATCTTCTTCGGTAAGAGTCGTTACAAGTTGATATTTTAATGTATTACCTCTCATTGTTGATTAATATATCAACAATATTCCAGCTTGGGAAATTAATTGAAACATAGGATTGGTATAGAGGCCTTGTCTTTTCACCTCCTCATTCCCGCCATTCACCGAGTTTTCCAGATAGTTGGTCTAAAGCTGATAGGCTAGGGGCGTATTGTGTCGTAGTTTTGAGTCAACAAATAAGAACA
>JAITLV010000263.1 GCA_031277685.1 Sphingobacterium sp.
TACCGGTTGACTTATTAGTAAAACTTATTGAGAATAACAATTTACCACCGAAGCAACTCAATGGGGTTATTATAGTGTTTGCTCTTTTCTTTTCTTCTATCAATGGCTCTTTGTCGGTCTGCTGCAGATTTAAAACGAATTTCCCCTCTTGACTCCATCTCCTGTACATTATTATCAAATAATTTTCGTTCTAACTTATGAAAAGATACTTTATCCATTTGCTTTGCCTGACACAAAAATTTGTGATCAAAGGGACCATGCTTGGCGCGTACTAATTTCAGAAGGGTAAATTTCCAGGTCTCGGTCTCATCTTTTATTTCAAAAATAAGCCCCGGTAGTCCACAAAATTTATAGGGACCATCATTAATCGGTATCTCAGGGTTAAAATATGCTATCCATTTTCTATTACCGAAATCTAAAGTCGCTTTCTGGAGGGATATTCCATTTCTAATGACCGTATCTGATGTTAAATGCCAATCTAATGCTTTTTCATTTTCATCATAATAACAGTAGTCTTGCCAAATTGCTTTAAGAGGAGAATAATAACGGATGTCCCCTGAAATATAATTTTTATTTATCAGATAGTTCATCCTTTGTCCTTGCTGAGGATCGTAAACTCTTGTAGCTTGTTTACCATAATATTGAACTGTATCAAATATACCGCGTGATATCGAGCGGAACCATGACTCATTCTCATAGACAAGTAATTCTGTCAAAACGGTAGTCTTATTAGTCTGTAAACTATCTAAAGTAAATTCTAGCTTATAGAAAGCTTGAATCATATCAGATTCTTTGTTCTCATTAGCTATAAGGTTATGTAATGAAATTAAAAGTAGTATCAAAATAAAAATATTTCTTTTCATAATTTATATAATCGACATTAAATATCAGAAGGTAATATACCCTAGTTAAACAACTAGGGTACACACCATTAGCAAGCGTTATAACAAAGATCAACCATCTGATCCGAAGTTAAACCTGAACAGCTGACGTGTTCATTGTAATACGATCCATCTGATGCAATACATTCACAGGTAATTTCACAATTGGGTCCACCTGTAGGCAATCCAACGCTTGTACCTGTTCCACCAGAATACCCGCCTAAAACATTTTTCAACTGCTCACGAGACAGAGATACTGTCTCATTTAAATTCAAGTTTTTCAATGAAATCTTTTTCATAATTTCGTTTATTATTTTTTTAAAAGGTGCTATTCACTGTTTCCCGAATAGCATAGGAAGGCCTTTTACAGGGAACCTTCTGTTTGCCTGAGATCATTTGCAACCGGCTCAGGCATTTTTTCTAGAAAAAATTCTTCAATTCGGAAATGTTATAACTGCTCGGCAATTCACTTCCGTTTATAAACAACGTTGGTGTTGCTCGGATCTTCATTCTGTCACACCAATTTTTCATGGCTGTAATTTTATCTTTTTGCTTCATCAGTTCTTCACCGATAGGATATTTACTCGCAAAACTTTCGTAGTTTTTTTCATTAGCAAGATACCAATCGTCCAGTGCACGATGTACTTCTTTTTGCCCTCGAGTTTCTTCTATTGCCAATAAATGTGTTACAGGCGCCGTACGCTTATCATCATCCTCACCGCTAGCAGTAAATATAATTCGAACTTTGACATCCGAATTGTTTTTAATGATGCTTTCCAATTCTGGGTGTGCTCGAGCACAGGGGGCACAGTAAGGATTACAAATTTTAATAATTTCATTAGAGGCACTTGGATTACCAATGACAATGCCTAGATCTTTTGCGGGGATTAGTACTTTTTCGGATCTATCCAGGAGAGATTGGAAAACTTCGGGATTGTAACGTAATCTTTTCCATCTCTTTTTCGTTTCGTTATTTTCACGGGCACTTTTAACGAGAGGAACCAACTGGTATGTGAAAGTTGCAAAAAACAGTATCAAAAATAAATTGATGAAGAACGCATAACCAGAAAATGTAGCTATACTTACATTACTATTAAAAATAAAAATTATCGCTGTTAATGAATTAACAAACAATAAAGCCTGTATTGCAAGGCAAAGAGGACACCATTGATTTATTATTTTTGCTTGATAATAAATCGAGAATAATATATAAGGTGTTACTATTAACGAAAGAATGGAACTTAAATATATAAATGATAAATTTGCAATGAAAAATATCTGTGTAGAGAATAAGGTGGCCATATAAGCAAATCCCCATGTCGCCCAACTCACCCCCAAAAAGGAAGATTTTGATGATTTCAGGACTATATCACAATTTGTTTTTTGCCCTCCGTTTCCACAGACCTCGCGTACAAATGGGTTATGCGCATCTATATCATACCATAACAAAATAATTGAAATCAATACTCCTATAAAACCTGTAATAATAAATACCAGGTTGAGCCAGGTTATATCTTTTTGATAATTGAATATGGTATAGCTTATCGAAAATATAAACGTAAAAATGGCCAAATAGATTGGAATGTAACTTGCTATAATTTTATTTCTTTGTTGGATTCTATTGGCATAAAGGTTTATTTCATCTCTTTTTTGCGAATCATCTGTTAATAAAATGACGCCTTTGTCTATTTTTTCAAAAGTTTCAAGAGCGATTTTTTTAAATTTATTAGCCAATGGATCTAAGTATGTAATACTCGTGCTATTCGTTTCTTTTACTATTGTGAAACTTGCTGTATACCAATCATCTTGTTGAATAGCACAGATGAAAGGAGTCGCAAAATCTGTATATGAATTCCAGTCCTTTCTTACAGCAGCAGATTCAATTCCATATTCAAATAATGTATCTTTGATACTCAGCAACGAGGGATTGTCAATATGTTCTTCCAATGTTCTTTGAACATTCATTTCACTATATCTAACATTATATAAATCGAATAATTTTTGACATACGATTTTTAGATTGTTATCCTGGAATGGTTTCATCAATTGAATTATCTTCATATAAATTTTTATAATGGTTTATCATGAACTATACATTCGACAAATCAGCAAATGCAATTTTCACCTTTTCAAATGGATTTTCTTTTGTTAAAGAAAATTTTACCCAAACTCTCTAACAAAAGAAAATTAATATCCCTATAACATATATAGATACCCACCTGATTAACTTCAAAAAAGTATATATAAATAAACTTAAAATCCTCTATATTGCGTTTAAGAAAAAAAACGCGAAACATTTCTGACTACTGATTATATTGGTTAAAAAATCCCAAGGAACGGCATTTATATTTACATTACACTAAAGTTTAAAATAAAAAACTGTTATTAAAAATTTTTTTTTAAATCAATCGATTGCGCATTTTTATGCATTAAACTAATTAAAACTTGCATAATACAATTATTCGTTGGTTAAGGTGTTCCAACACTTCCTCCATATTTATAACTGTCTCGATCAAAGGTCCCAATTCCAAAACTGCTTAAGAATATATAATTTGGTTTTCGATTACTGGTAATTAGAACCATATCAGCAATTTTGACAGAGATGGAAATATTTTTATCTTTTCAGTTGATTCAATTGAATACGATAAGGAACAAGTGAAAGCAAATTCTTCTCAGCTTATAAAAAGGTATCAAATAACACGGAACAAACTTAATCAGCAGGGTTGGCGTTTATTACTTCCGACAACAATTCATACAACAAACCTATACTGATTAGAGAATAATACTTGATATGAATGGTTAATAATTAAGTACCTTTTATCGTTCGTATAAATTGAAATTTGATAAATACTAGCAGGATGAAAATATTAAAAATAGCAATTGTAGCTTCTATCGCTTTGGTTTCTTGTGATAGAATTGATTCAAGATTTTGTATAGTCAATAAAACAGATAAAAACGTTTGTGTTTACCTTACAAAGGATTCCTCCACCAATAATGCTAAACTATATTTTAGTGAATATGGTAAAGTCGATAAACAGTTG
>JAITLV010000277.1 GCA_031277685.1 Sphingobacterium sp.
TGTCTAACGCTGGAATTTCTGGCACAACATGCCCAACGTTATGGCGGAGCTGTCGCCATTATTGGTGGACTTATTGGCGAGGAAATTAATCAAGATAAGTATCGGGGTGACTTTATGCAAACACCAATATTTATAGGTACAAGTGATCCTGATTTTCATGTTCCTCTGCAACGTGTCCAGGCAACTGTTAAAATTATGGAAGCCCAGCATGCCGATGTCAAATTAACTGTTTATCCAAATTTTGGCCATTCCATTAATCAGGAGGAAATAGCGATTGCCAATAAATTTGTCTTCCGTTAAGAGTCACCAAGACTGTACAAGCAAAGGTAAAAGGAGCCAGACAAGTTGATGGCTGGACAAGTATTATGCTGGTTTTAAGCCGAAATATCTTTCAAAAACTTAAAACCAGCATATTCTTTTTGTAAAAAAAGAACTTTATCCGCGAACAGGCCATTAAATTGTCCTGCTATTTATTTGGTTATACTTTAGGATATTTATACCCATTATGATAGACCGAAGCCAGGTACTTATTGGCTTTCTCATCATTAAAACGTTGTTTTTCCTTATTCCAATAGAGTTTTTGTCCAGTCCTGAAGGCGATATTCCCCAATTGTGAAAAAATAGCAATATGTGCACCGGCTTCAAGTGGAGCATGAAGTAACTGTGGATTTTTCTTACGAATGGCATCAACGAAGTTTGCCATATGCTTCTCCAAGCCATTGTCAACGGATGGATGCAACGCAACAGCCTCCATCCTTCCCTTCTCCGGAATTACTTCCCAGCCGCCACGATTGAGCACCAATGTTCCATTATTGCCGATAAAAGCCACACCGTGGTTCCGGTTATAAGGTCCTAGATCAATGCCTTTGGCATGTTCCCATTGGATATTAAAATTGTCAAACTCATATACCGCCGTCATTGTATCCGGAGTTTCCCCGGCATCATCAGGAAAGGCAAATTTTCCGCCGGAGGCCATAACGGATTTTGGATCGGAAACTTTCATTCCAAGTAAGGCATAATCCAGCATATGTACTCCCCAATCTGTCATCAAACCACCGGCATAATCCCAAAACCACCTGAAGTTAAAATGAAAATGATTGCTATTAAAAGGTCTTTTTGTTGCTGGTCCTAGCCAATCCAGGTAATGAACTCCCATGGGAACGGGTCCATCTGGCTGAATAGGAATACTATTTTTCCAGCCCAAATAGGACCACGCTTTGACCAGACGTATTTTACCAAGTTTACCTGAATGCACAAAATCAATCGCATCTTTAAAATGTTGTTGACTTCGTTGCCACTGGCCTACCTGAACCACAGCGTTATGATTTTTCGCTGCCTGTAACATAAGCTTGCATTCCTGAATAGAATTACCAATTGGCTTTTCCACATAGACATGTTTCCCTGCCTTCACGGCATCAATCATTTGTAAGCAATGCCAATGGTCAGGTGTAGCGATAATCACTGTATCCACATCTGAACTGTCCAGCATCTTTTTATAATCAACATAGGTTGACACCTTGATATTTCTTTCCTGAAGTTCTTTCGCTCTTTTGTTCAGAATATTTTCGTCCACATCACATAGTGCAGTACAAATCACCCCCTCCTGTTTCAACAAAGCATTCAGATCAGACCAGCCCATTCCATTAACCCCGATGACTCCGACTCGAATCGGTTGTTCCGATCGATTGAATGCCTGGCTTTTGAATATAAATGACGATGCTGCAAAAATACTGGAAGTTCGGATAAAATCTTTTCTATTCATCACATGTTGTTTTATATACACGTAGGTTTAAGTTCTCGATGAAAATACAAAATTCAATTTAAGCCCTTACTAAAATCATTGTAAAATATATATCGACATTAAAATCAATCCAGATTTAAAACCATTATTCCGGTTCAACTTTGTAAAGATGTTCGCTATATACAAAATATAACCCCGGTGATGAGCCTCCCAATTGGCCATTATATAAACAAGTCTGTTACAGAACAATAAGACAACATTCAGGCACTGATTTTCAACAGGATAGAAAAACACCTTCCAGCTCGTTTGGAGGTTGATTATCATTAAATAAATGTTAAGGAAGAAAAAAAACTTTGTTATTTCGACGAAAAATAAAAAATTAATCATTTATTATCCCTACCTTGCAGGACTTAATTAAAAATAATGAATACAGGTAAAATTAAATTTTTCAATGAAACTAAAGGTTTTGGTTTTATTACACCAGAGGATGGTAGCGCAGACGTTTTCGTACACGTTTCTGCTCTTAAGAACCAAGTATCTGAAGGCGACGTTGTAACTTATGATGTAGAAAGAACTCCAAAAGGAATCAACGCTACAAACGTAAAATTGGCGTAATCCAAAAAATACACTTTCTTGTGAATGGGGTAATTCTTGATGATTTATCCCATTTCTTTTTCGTATTCTTCCCTTATTATTTTCGATATTCTTATTCCTATGCTGATGCTACAAAGATGGAGCTGATAGATTATTGAATACTATTGAAACAATACAGGGTCTTCGTTTAAGCTTATTTTTCCTAGTTATATTTAATGGAATTCAAACAACTCAATTTAATACCTCCTCTTCTCAAGGCAATCGCGGAAACAGGGTATACAAATCCCACGGCGATACAACAAAAAGCCATCCCTGTCATATTAAGCGGACAGGATCTTATTGGATGTGCTCAAACAGGTACAGGTAAAACAGCCGCATTTGCCCTGCCTTTATTGCAACGTTTATCAGAAAAGAATACCCATGCACATGGTAAATCGTTTCCAATCCGCGCCTTAATCCTTACACCCACACGTGAACTTGCTATACAAATAGGTGAAAACATCAATTTATATCGTAAACATCTAAAACTGAATTATTGTACCATATTTGGTGGAGTAAATCAAGATAGACAGGTCAAAGAAATAAAAAAAGGTGTCGATATCTTAGTTGCTACACCAGGTCGTCTACTGGATCTAATGAATCAAAAATTGGTTTTCTTAGATAAAATTGAAGTGTTGATCCTAGATGAGGCTGACAACATGCTCGACATGGGCTTTATCCATGATATCAAGAAAATCCTAGCAAAAGTTCCCGAGAAAAGGCAGACTTTGTTTTTTTCGGCTACTATGCCACCTAATATTCGCAAATTTGCACATGGCATCCTTCACAAACCTGTTGAGGTAGATGTAACACCCGTTAGCTCAACTGCTGAGAAAGTAAATCAATCGGTTTACTTTATTGAAAAGAAGGAAAAAATAAAATTGCTGACCAGCTTGCTTAAACAATTTAAGCAAGATCGTACAATTGTGTTTTCACGGACAAAACATGGAGCCGATAAAATTGTAAAATTATTGGCCAAAAATGGTCTTCGTGCTGCTGCAATTCATGGCAATAAATCGCAAAATGCACGACAAAAAGCGTTGGGTGAATTCAAGGAAAATCGGTTAAAAATCCTGATTGCAACTGATATTGCGGCACGGGGAATAGATATTGAACAATTACCTATGGTCATCAATTACGACTTACCAAATGTACCTGAAACCTATGTTCATCGCATCGGCCGAACAGGTAGAGCTGGGTTAGAAGGTAATGCGATCTCTTTTTGTGACGTAGAAGAAAGACCATATTTAAGCGATATCGAAAAATTGATCGGACTAAAAATTAAAGTGAATAAGGTTGGTAAATAATTCCCTATCTTAATATTCCGATATGAAAAACGCCGAAACAAAATAGTTTCGGCGTTTTTCATATAAACCCTTATTTTTTCCGATCTGCAAGCAGCAGGGTTGATGGCGTATGGTGAAGCCAGTCCATCTTTTTATTGACAATCTTATGCCAACTTGGCAAACTGATAAGCATGAGCTCTTGTTGGTTCCAAAGTTCAATATCTAGCTCCTTGTCTTCCACTATTGTCAAATGATTGGGCACAAGCTGTTCTAATTGTCTCAACTTTTCCCGAAAACTTTCATGTGTACGTAAGATTTGATCAAAATCCCAGATCATCACTTGTGCATCCGAATGGTGGATCAAGCGTTGGATGACTGTACAAAGAAATTCATCATTTTTCAATATGACCGGAACAATCACACGACGGGCCTTAACAAAATTTTTGTCGATCAGAATCCCCACCATTGCATTGACCTTGGCGTTGATCTGTTGATTTCTATCAAATGTTGTAAAAGGTGATTCAGCATTTGTCACGGTATGGAACAATTTCTCGGGATTGACGATACGCGATGTAAAATCCAAAAATCGCCCTAAAAGGCTCCCTTCATAGATTGACTCACTTACACCTAACAGTAATAGATCCTGACTTTGTTCATTTGAGGTCTGGACGATTTCACTATCGATATCACTGGAGATTTTGAAAATCGTCTGAATGGGTTGTTCCAACTCCTGTGCAACCTGCTTTATTTCACGAAAACTATCCTGTTCCTGTGTTTCCACTTCATAATGATGAAGTTCATTCGATGGTTCAATGTGTAGTGCTGTAATTTCAGCGGTATTTTTAGATTTTACGGTAAGTGCATCCGCCAGATGGAGCAATGAGATACCGGTATTACTTTTTGCAAATGACAAAAGTATTTTAAATTTCGATTTATTTTGGATTTCCTTTTGTAATGAACGTTTTTTGGGACGATAGAGATAATTGATCAAATCGAGCGAAGGACCAGTCATAAAGGTGGTTATCAATGCCATCACGACCATCATGGAAAATAATTCAGCACTTAATACCCCCAGATCATACCCAATATTCAATACAATGAGTTCCATCAGACCTCGGGTATTCATCAATGCGCCTATACTTAAGCTGTCCTTCCAGCTTTGCCCGACAAAGCGAGCCGCCAAAGCACTACCAGCAAATTTACCGATTACAGCGACTAAAATAATCACCACGGTAATCGTCCATAGCTGAGGATCGTTCAATAAGCCAATTTGTGTACGGAGTCCTGTATAAACGAAAAATAACGGTAATAACAACAAGGTTGATACATCTTCTATTTTTTCAATAAATGCTGTTCGAAAACGACTGCTTTCAGGCATAATGGCACCAGCCATGAAAGCACCAAACAGTGCATGTATACCGATTACTTCCGTTGCATAGGCAGAGAATAAGAGGACAATAAAAAAAATCGCGACGACAGGTTTACTCAAACCTTCACGTGTCCCTTTGACTTCCCCCACACGCATAAGAAAAGGACGCACAATTTTGATCATCAGCAGTACATAAGCGATTGCAAGGGCAATCGTATACAAGGCACTCGCAAAATCACCGGCTTTAACAATTGCAATCACCACAGCCAAAATACACCAGGCGGTGATATCATCCGCAGCGGCACATGTAATGACCATCGACCCCAGCTTACTTTTCTGCAATCCCCGCTCCTGTACAATCCGGGCCAATACAGGAAAAGCAGTAATGCTCATCGAAATACCAATAAACAAGCTATAGGATAAAAATTCTACATTCGCTGGTGGATGGTATAGATATAAAAAGTAAGCCAAAGAAATCCCCAGGGTAAATGGAATTACAATACTTGCATGGGAAATGACTACAGCATCATGTGCTTTATTCCGCAATACATTCAAATCCAGTTCCATTCCAATAATGAACATAAATAGAATTAATCCGATCTGGCTCAGAAACTGCAGATTGCTCAATGACTCGACAGGAAATAAGGTATGCGAAAACTCAGGAAAATAGAGCCCCAGCAACGATGGCCCTAATATGATGCCCGCAAGCATTTCACCAATGACGACAGGTTGTTTTATCTTAATACAGATCCAACCCATCACGCGGGCCGCTATAATAATTGTAACAATCTGTGCTAATAGTATCGCCAGCGGATGCTGAAGGCTGTGTAATAAAGTCGTTTTAAAATCCTGCCAGGCGCCTTGACTTGTCCTTTCAGTAGTGAGTAAACCTTGGCTTTCCAATTGTGTTCCCAAGTGGATCACCCAGTACATCACCACAAGCAATGTGCCTATTAAACTTACATAAAAAATCGTGTTTTTGTATTTCTTCATCTCTAATCGCAGTTAAATAAAATCGAATGATAATAGCATATAAAAGTCTATCCGAAAGCTGACAGTCTACCATTTTCGGAAAGACAACCAAAACAAAAATAGAATTCTGCATGAGTATTAAACCTTATCAGGTTGGAAGAAGAGGAAAATATGTAATGAAGCCCTTGAATTTTGTAATCAAGCAAATTTTTCGAGGAATGATTTTTTATAAGATTCCCCCAAATTAAAAAGCAACGGTAAATCCTGGTCATCAACCAAGTTGCTTGTAATTACATCTGCTGAAAAGAATTTCACAATCTTCAGGGCAATAATTTCCTTCTTGTTGATGCGGCTAAAATCTTGCTCTGGAAACAGAGACAGTAACTTATCAAAGCTGATATTTTTCAGCAAGATGGAGGATCCATCCATAAGATATACCATTTTATCACGGCTGTCCACTTCCGCAATCTGGATATAATCAATCTGATTGAAATAGAGTACCGCCTTTCCCTTATTGGTATTGAACTGCGCAAAGGGAGAAACTTCGGTTTGTCGGTTATTAATTACCTGTTCTACTTTGAGTATCGCCTGCTGTAAACGCGACAGGGATATCGGTTTACGCATATAGTCCACGGCGTTGATGTCAAAAGCGTCACTCGCGTACTGCTTATAGGCCGTGGAAAAAACAATGGGATAATCTGCTAATGCTGCTGCGACATCAAAACCATTAAACTGAGGCATCTCAATGTCTAGAATGCAAAAATCAAAATCCAAACTTTTATATTCGTTCAGTAACACCATTGGATCATTAAACGCTTTAACGACTTCCAGATCAGGAATTTGTTCGCAAAGCATCTTTAGAAATCGTAAACTTGGTATTTCATCATCCAATAAGATACATTTCAACGTTTTTTCAATTCTCATATACGCTGATCTGAAGGTAAGCATTATAGATATCGTTTTCCACAAAACGTTTTAGTTCATGTCGATCTGGATAATATAACATCAGTCGTTCTTCCAATGTTTTACTGCCTATTCCACCTTTTGTTTTATGCAAAGGAGATCGCTTGGATATTTTGTTGCTCACAGCTAATTCCAATAAACCATTTCGGAATGTGAATACTATCGAAATAAAGGAGTCAGGATGGTGAAAATCGGCATGTTTAAATGCATTTTCAATGAGATCTACAGTCATTAACGGAATGAGTGACGGTCGTTCCAATAGCGATTGATCCAATTCATCAATATCAAATTTAACCCGCATATCAAATAAAGGACTTAACTTCACCTTATTGACTTCTATCAGATTTCGGGCAAACTCGATTTCCGCTTTTGGTGCCACTAGTTCCGCCTCACTTTCATATAATACATAATCTAAGACCATGGCTAATTTATCCATGGTATAATAGGTTTGGTATGCATGTGAAAGAATACCATTTAGTGAATTCTTTAGTAAATGAGGATTCAGACGATTGCGATGAACCCGGTCCATCTGTTCATTATCCATCCGTTTAAAAAGCTCCCGATGGCGCCGTTCTTCCACCCTTAGCTTTTTGTATTTCCGTACTAATAGTACATACAAAATTGTAAGGGTTATGACTGCTCCAAAGAGCAATATGATCATTATATTGGAAAATTCAGTCGTCATTGTTCCCTTCAAACTTAATTAAAATTTTATTAGCAACGAAAGATTCCAGCCTACAAACCGGTGTTCAATCGCTTTATTAGTTTACAACAAATATCAAAGTTTAACCGGAAAAGAGCCGTTTACATGGCTATAAAATTTGTAGGTATTGATTACAAAAATTAACAGTTTCATTACAATTTAGTCACTTTAAACTATTAATTTCAGATTATTCTTCTTATATTGAGAGTATTGTAATTAGCCGATCAAATGATTGTCTACGCTATTTTGGTTAAACCTGCCTGATTACTCATTAATTGGGCCTAATATGAAACACAATGGAAAAGCTCATTTTCGAAACTAATGCACAACATCCCAGTCTTGTAGACAAGATCAAACAAGCTGTTGAAAAATTAAATGGTATCCATGAATGGAAAATAGATCTGGATTCAATTTACAATCTATTAACCATCGAAGGCATCCGACTCAATCCAACAGAGATCGAGTCAGAGCTTGCACTTCATGGTGTTGAGGCGAGTCGCCTATATGAGGAATAGCCTCAGTCGATCTTCTGGCACTTCGTCATCAAACCAACAAATAGACTCCGTCCAGATAAATAGTTACTTATATTGACTAATTTTTTATCTGGACGAAGCACTACATTTTTCTTATAATCATTCCCGAAGCTCCTCCTCCACCGTTGCAAATCGCAGCGAGTCCGATTGTCCCCCCCTCTTGTTGCAATATGCTTGTTAATGTAACAAGTATTCTCGCTCCTGAACAGCCTAATGGGTGTCCAAGTGAAACTGCTCCACCGTAAACATTCACTTTATTCATTGGAATATCCAGGATTTTTGCGTTTGCAAGCGCAACGACAGAAAAAGCCTCATTAAATTCGAAATAATCAATCTCATCCTTGGTTAGTCCAGCCTTTTTCAACACCTTATCTGTCACGATACTTGGGCTTGTCGTAAACCATTCCGGTGCTTGTTCTGCATCAGCATAAGCCACGATTTCAGCCAGGGGATGTAAGCCCAATTCTTCGACTTTCTCAGCACTCATCAGTAATACCGCTGCCGCACCATCACTCAAGGTTGATGCATTTGCTGCCGTCACTGTTCCGTCTTTCTTGAAAGCTGGGCGTAACTCCGGAATCTTATCAAAATTCACCTGTGAAAATTCCTCATCTCTGGAGATTGTCTGCTCCCCCTTACGTCCTTGTATGGATACTGGACTGACTTCCTTGATAAATTTATTTTTTTGCCAGGCTTCCAGGCTACGTTTATAGGAATTAATGGCATATTGATCCTGTTCTTCCCGGCCAATACCATATTTCTCAGCGCATAGCTCCGCAAAACTTCCCATGGCTTCATTTGAATAGGCATCACTTAAACCATCACGTTGTAAACCATCAACCAAACTTTGGCCGCCGAACTTAGCCCCCCAACGCATGGTATTCGCATAGTAAGGAACCCTACTCATATTTTCCATTCCACCAGCAACCACAACATCCGCATCACCCAACAAAATAGATTGCGCGGCAAAAGCAATTGCTTTCATGCCGCTGGCACATACTTTATTGACTGTCGTCGCTGTTACTTGATCTGGTAATCCGGCAAGACGTGCAACTTGACGTGCAGGAGCTTGTCCCAAATCTGCCTGCAAAACACTGCCTATAAGAATTTCATCTACCTGCTCCCCTGCAAGACCAACTTCGTCTAATACCGCACGTACTGCATGAGCCCCCAAAACAGTTGCAGCGATAGATGATAAACCGCCGCCAAAACTTCCGATGGGCGTGCGCTTAGCGGCAACGATAAATACACTTTTTGACATCTTATTTTGTTTATAATTGTTTTCTTTTGAATCTAGAAAGTAGCGTATCCGATTTATCGGAAGATTACTCCTCCAAAAACGATCACTTTTTCTTTCTTAAAGATAGAAAATATAACCTAAACAAGCGAACCCTCTCATTTTATTTTTTGCACCAAAACAGAATAAATAGAAAAAAAACAACACAAAAAGTTCCCTACATAATCTATTTTACAAAAAATAAACAATAAATATTTGCAGAAAAGCCACAGCTTTTCATTAAATTCGATTAGACATTGCGCGCCATTTAAAAAGCGTAATATCAAGCCAAGATAAAGTAAACATGATTCGTTTTCAGTCTGCTGACATGCAACTGAAACCAATAACCAAAAGCAAAGTAAACTATTATGCAGGCAAGCAAACTTACAGCTGAACATCAGATTTTTCGCGAAACCATTCGGGCATTTGTTCAAAAGGAGATCCTCCCCCATATCGATAAATGGGAACAACAGGGCGAAATAGATCGAAATATCTGGAAAAAAATGGGTGATATGGGTTTTATGGGACTCAATTATCCAGAAGAATATGGCGGTTTGAACTTGGATTTTTATTATTCTATGATTCTATGCGAAGAACTATCCTATTGTTTTTCGGGAGGATTTACAATATCAGCTTTAGTCATTCAATATATGTCGGCGCCTTATTTGTTAAAATATGCCTCTGAAGAATTGAAAGAACGTTACCTTACTCCAATTATTACTGGCGATATGGTAAGTGCCGTTGCCATCACAGAACCGGGTGCAGGATCTGATGTCAAGCAGATCAAAACCACTGCTGTCAGATCTGGGGACTATTATATTGTCAATGGCTCCAAAACCTTTATTACCAATGGTTACTATGGTGATTTTTTTATTACCGCTGTTAAAACGGATCTAGAGAAAGGAACAAAAGGTATCAGTCTGCTATTGATTGAAAGAAATGCTGAAGGTGTTTCGGCAAATAAAATCAATAAATTGGGCTGGCACGCCTCAGATACAGCTGAATTAGGTTTCGATCAGGTTAAAGTTCCAGTTTCTAATCTGATTGGCAATGAGGGTGATGGTTTCCGCTACTTAATGGCCGGACTGCAATTGGAACGACTGACCGCCGCCATACACAGTCTTGCCACGGCAGACTCTGCGCTACAGTATACCTTGGACTATATCGGCCAACGGGAGGCATTCGGCAAAAAGATCCATGATTTTCAGACTATTCGTCACCGGATCGCCCAGATGGCAGCAGATATCGCAACGACCAAGGCCTTTGTTTATCAATGCTGTGACCTTCAAAACCAGGGTGAATATGCTGTACAAGATTGTTCCATAGCCAAACTGCAGGCCAGTGAACTTGCAGTACAGGTTGTCAGCAATTGTCTGCAGTTATTTGGCGGATATGGATTTACCGAAGATTATAAAATCGCCCGCCTGTATCGGGATGTAAGAGTGGGAACGATTATTGGCGGCACATCCGAAATTATGTTGGAAATCATTGCAAAGATGACGATCGACAAAATAAATTATCAATCGAGCAAACCTAGTCTAACCTAAACATTTTCAGCACTAAAAAGCATACCATAATAATGAATTACAACATACATCCTTTTTTTGACATACAGCGGGATCATCAACATATTGTTACCATCAAATCATTAGATGATACAGCAACGAATCAAACTGGAATTCTAGATCGTATTGGCGCATTCGTTGACCTTGCCACAGCTGTGCTTCACGAAAAAGAGGTCCGGGGATTGATCTATAGCTGTCCACTGAACAACAAGCAGACCGATTACCTTCAATTATTTGGGCAGGTTTCGAGCGATCAATTTGGCACCGAAATGCTATCAAAAATCACTTTAAAGGCACTGCAGTGGAAAGAACTAGGTAAACCTATCGTGTCAGTCCTTGATACGAGTTGTACCGGTATAGGCTTCGCAACAATGTTGTGGTCAGACTACCGCATCGCAGGCCCACAGGTCAAAACTGGTTTTCCTGAAAGTAAATTTGGTCTGTTTACAGGCTTTGGAACAACAATCCGCCTACCCGAAATCGTTGGTTCTACCCAGGCCTTAAATTTATTGACTCAAGGTAAACTGATCAAAAACCGAGAGGCACTTGAACTGGGCTTATTGAATAAAGAAGCAACCGATTTTGACCACTGTCTCGTTTTGGCAAAAAACTGGATTCTCGAACATTTAAAAACCGCTGTTACCATTTCTGATACAATAGGCATGCCGGCAGGGTTTCAAGAAACATGTTCCACTATTTTGAAGAAAACAAGGGGATTATTGCCTGGCACCAATGCTGTGGTCGAGCTATTAAAAAGCAACTTATCCCTATCTTTAACGGAGGCTGCAACAGCAGAGGCAACACAGTATCACAGGGTTTTAACGCTACTTGAGCCATTGCAGATGGTGAGAACGCTGTATGTAGGTATATTAGCTGCACAGGATAGCAACCGCATAAAATCGCTCGGAAACTATAAAGTCAAGAAAATAGGAATTCTGGGTGCCGGTATGATGGGCTCTGGCATAGCATATGAAGCAGCCAAAGCAGGTATTGCGGTGGTTTTAAAAGATGTGAATAGCACTCAGGCCGAATTGGGAAAAATGTATTCCATCAAGCTTTGTGATAAGCTGGTTGCACAGGGACAAATAGATAGCAGCCAACAACAGGCCCTGCTATCCAATATTCAACCGAGTGACCAGGTTGCTGACCTCATAGATTCTGACCTAATTATCGAAGCGGTATTTGAAGACCTGGAGTTGAAAGCCGAAGTCACCCGGCAAAGCCTCCCTTACCTTAATGAAAACGGCTTTTTCGCTTCTAATACAACATCGTTACCTATTACAGGGCTAGCTACTGCAACAGATAGACCCGAACGTTTTATTGGTATGCATTTTTTTTCACCTGTAGACCGTATGCCTTTGGTTGAAATTATCTGTGGTGCAAAAACCGATCAGATCACATTACAAAAAGCAATTGCCATCGCCCTGCGTCTCAACAAAATCCCTATTGTTGTACATGACGGCCCAGGATTTTTCACATCACGTATTTTTTTCAACTATCTTTTGGAGGCGATCACCATGTTGCTTGAGGGTATTCCTGCTCATCAAATCGAAGAGGAAGCTCTACGGGCAGGATTTGCCGTTGGTCCACTGGCTGTTTTAGATGAAATTTCATTAGAACTGATGTTACATGTTTATGACCAATTTCCAGCATTGCATAACGCACAACGCCGTGCCTATGCACACCTGAGCAAAATGATTAAAAATGGTAGGAAAGGCCGAAAATCCGGTCATGGGTTTTATGACTATGACAGTGTTTCAAGAACGAAAACAATCTGGCAGAACCCCAATCTATTCACATCTGGAGAACCTCAATCCGCCGACGTAATACGTAAAAGACTCCTACATGTCATGGCCTTGGATAGCTACCGTTGCCTAGAAGAAGGGATCTTAGAACAACCAATGGATGGCGATATTGGTTCTATTCTAGGAGTGGGTTATGCAGCTCATACCGGAGGTGTGTTTGGTCATATCGACCATACAAGCCTACCCATCTTTGTCAAGGAGTGCCAGTCATTCCTGTCTTCAGGGGAGCAATGGGAAGTTCCCGATTCCTTGCAAACACTGGCTGACAGGAATTTTAAATTTTATACGGACTTCGACTCAAACTGGGTGGGAAGCAAAATATGAGTCCAGACCATTCTATTTCCATCAGGAAATACACAGAAGTACCTGTTAACGTGTAAACAAATTGCTGGATGAACAAATTCTAAAAAGCCATTACCGAAAGTGGTTAACTACGATCGGCAATGGCTTTTAGATCTATCGAGCGAAGAGATCCATCAGTTCAGAAACATTCAGATCTATAAATGTATCGTAATCCAAGGTTGCCTCAAGCAATTGCCTTTGCTGTTTTTCAGCAAAAACACGAGCCAGATTCGTTTTATACTTTTCGATTAATTTGGGAATGCCCTCCTGCCTGCGCCGTGGATGCCCAATCGGATATTCCACAACAAGTTCCGGCAATACCGTACCATCCTTCAAGATGACAGTCAGCGCATTTGAAATGGCGCGTTTTTGCGGATCGTGATAATCAATGCTGAACTGTGGATCCTCAACACAGAAAATTTTATCACGGAGGCTGTCAATACGTGGATCTGCTGCAATATGGTTCTCGTAATCCTCCGCTGTCAAACGTCCAAAGATTAAGGGAACGGCAACCATATACTGAATACAATGATCACGATCAGCGGGATTATGTAACGGTCCCCGTTTGTCAATAATTCGAATCGCAGCCTCATGCGTACGAATGGTAACACGTTCAATGTCATCACTGCTTTTTCCAAATTCCTTAAGCTGCTGATGAAGCTGCATAGCTGCTTCGGCTGCCGTCTGCGCATGAAATTCCGCAGGGAAA
The DNA here is from genome assembly GCA_031277685.1 of Sphingobacterium sp. Taxonomy (GTDB): domain Bacteria; phylum Bacteroidota; class Bacteroidia; order Sphingobacteriales; family Sphingobacteriaceae; genus Sphingobacterium. Next base: position 13,898 of record JAITLV010000277.1, read on the forward strand.
GAAATCTTAAAGAGAATATTTTCCATCACATAGGCGCCATAATCACGTTGGAATTTAAAAGGATTGCCTTTAAAAGATACATCATAAAAGCCCCAAATCGGTGCTGTTAGCACAGAAGGGTATCCCATTTCACCTGTTTTAGCAATTAAAGCTAGGCGAACAGCCCGTGAAGTTGCGTCTCCGGCAGCCCAAGATTTACGGCTTCCAGTATTGGGCGCATGACGATAGGTCCGCAAAGCCTGTCCATCAACAAAAGCAAGCGAAACCGCATTCAAGAGTTCATCCTTATTGAGTCCTATCAGCTTACCAACAACTGCTGTAGAAGCAACTTTTACCAGAATAACATGATCCAATCCTACTTTATTGAAAGAATTTTCAAGTGCCAATACACCTTGGATCTCATGTGCCATAATCATTGCTTCGAGTACCTGTTTGGCCTTTAAGGATTTGCCTCCTTTGGCCAGCTGCGTTCTGCTCAACCAATCTGCAGTAGCCAAAATACCACCAAGATTGTCCGATGGATGCCCCCACTCTGCCGCTAACCAGGTATCATTAAAATCCAACCAACGGACAATGGTACCAATGTTAAATGCTGCCTGTATGGGATCCAACTGATAATCTGTACCTGGCACTTTTGCTCCATTGGGAACAATGGTACCTGGCACTATAGGCCCCAGTAATTTGGTACAGGCGGGGTAGGTCAGCGCCTCTAGTCCACAACCTATGGTATCCAAAAAACAGTAAAACGCTGTATTCCATGCAACTTTACTTTCAATTTTATAATTTAACACATAATCCACTATAGCCACCAAAACTTCATCAGGCTGCGGTCTTTCATTTGATATTGTTGAACTCATTATTTTATTTCTTATAGGAATGTTGTCCTTTTTATTTTTCAAGTTATAACCATCTGTAACAAAGATCAGAAAGCACATCTTCATCTTTCTTCAGCTCCAGCTGCAGATAGTTTTTTCCAGTTATTTGTACGATGTTATAATCCAATCCGCACTATCGCGCTGAGACTGGTACAAAAGGCCTATCATCGGGACCTATATAATTTGCGCTTGGTCGGATGATTTTTCCATCTTGACGCTGTTCAAAGACATGTGCTGACCAACCTGTTATCCGCGAAAGCACAAACAGCGGGGTAAACATTTCGGTTGGGATTCCCATTAGGTGATAAGAAACGGCTGAATACCAATCTAAATTGGGGAACATCCTTTTTTCTTCCCACATCACTTTTTCCAATCGTTCGGCAATCAGGTAAAGTGTCATATCACCTGCCTCTTCTGATAATTCTTTAGCGACTTGTTTGATAACTTGATTCCGTGGATCTGAAATGGTATAGACCGGATGTCCAAAACCAATAATAACTTCTTTATTTTCCAGTCGTTTTCGAATGTCCGCTTCAGCTTCATCAGCATTGGCATAGCGACTTTGTATTTCAAAAGCGACTTCATTTGCCCCACCATGCTTAGGCCCCCGAAGTGCACCAATTGCACCGGTTATACAGGAGTACATATCGGATCCCGTACCTGCAATCACGCGGGCAGTGAAGGTAGAAGCATTAAATTCATGCTCCGCATATAAATTAAGCGAGATCTGCATAGCCCTTACCCAAGAATCCGAGGGAACCTTGCCATGAAGCAGATGCAAAAAGTGTCCTCCTAGTGTTGCATCATCCGTTTCCACCTGGATCTCACGTCCATTTTGACTAAAGTGGTACCAATACAGTAACGCTGAGGCCATAGATGCCATCAAACGGTTGGCAATATCCCGGGCTCCTGCTAATGCATGGCTTTCCTTTTCCGGATTCACACTTCCAAAAAAAGAAACGTAGGTACGCAGTACATCCATTGCATGCGCAGTAGAAGGCAGCTGTTTCAGTACTTGTTGCACAGTAATCGGCAGCCCCCGCTGACTAAGCAATTGACTTTGATAAGCCGTTAACTGTGCCTGTGTAGGCAGATTTCCATAAATCAACAGATAAGCGACTTCTTCAAAGCTTGCCTGATGTGCCAAATCTAAGATATCATAGCCCCTATAGTGGAGGTCATTACCACTTTTCCCAACTGTACTCAACGCTGTATTCCCGGCAGGAACACCCGAAAGTGCGACGCTTTTTTTGGGTTTAAAACCAGTATCATTTGTCTCTTTCATCGGAATAAATTATTTATAAGTAAGCGTGTATTTTAAATTACAAAATGTGCTCATGTACTCAGTTTGGTTTACCACTATTTATTATTGAATAATTGATCCAAGCGATCTTCATAAGCATAATAATCTATACTGCGGTACAATTCGTCGCGCGTTTGCATCCGGTCTATTACCGCAGCCTGGCTACCGTCTTTCCGAATATGGGTGTACACATCTGTCGCGGCCTTATTGGCTGCACGGAACGCAGATAAGGGATAAAGCACAATCGACACATCTGCATGACGGAGCTCATCAAGATTAAATAATGGTGTTTGTCCAAATTCAGTAATGTTAGCCAGTATAGGAAGTCCAGTTACCCTGCTGAACTGCATATATTGGTCCAAATTATGGACAGCTTCGGCAAAAATAAAATCCGCGCCAGCTTCTTTGTAGGCTAATGCACGCTCCAATGCCATTTCCAACCCCTCCGAAGCCAACGCATCGGTGCGGGCGCCAATGACGAAATGATGATCTGTTCGAGCATCTACAGCGGCCTTCAACCGATCTACCATCTCTCCTTTTGAAACCAGTTCTTTCCCTGGTCGATGGCCACATCGCTTGGCACCTACCTGGTCTTCCATGTGCACTGCCGCAGCCCCAGCTTTAATCAGTTCCTTTATGGTGCGTGCAACATTAAATGCTGAGGGGCCAAAACCGGTATCAATATCGACCATTAAAGGAAGCTTACATATATTTGTAATACGGTTAACATCAATCAGTACATCCTGAAGCGTGGTAATTCCCAAGTCGGGTACACCGAGTGAACCTGCAGCGACACCACCTCCAGAGAGGTAGATGGCTTTAAAACCAGCCTGCTCAGCCAACAGTGCATGATTCGCATTGATGGTTCCAACAACTTGTAAGGGTTTTTCAGTTTTAATTGCCTCCTTGAAAAGGAAGCCTGGAGAATCTATCATATCATCGAAATTTGAAATTCCACTGTTCATCAATTTAGCAGAACGAAGTCCTGTCAGCAAACGGATGAACCGTATTTAAGTTTACTTGAGTTTGAACAATAAATAATTCGATCGTTCATCCTAAAGATACTAATTATCACCGCATTTCGACAAATTATTTTCTACATTTTAATCTTTTAACAGAAGAAAATATGGTTTCATTTCTCAGAGAAATCACTTAATAGACTTCCATACTAATAATAGGTGATTAAAGCTGTTATAAACTAGATGAGTCCGGTGAAGTACCGGACTCATACAATCGAAACATTTTATTTGCTTAATTTAATTCAATACAAACAAATGGGAATAATAAAGTCTGTTAACGGCACCTCAACTAAGCTGTCTCAGACCGATCAATATGATAGCAGAAACTTGATCATGTTCCTTGTTCCTTAAATTTTGATCCGATGAAAATACGTTTCGCCCCTCCTCTTTTGACATCCATCTGATTTTTCCACTGCCGATTTTTCATCGCATCTTTTTCTACCTGTTCAAGCTCCTTCAACCGTTCTTCCAAACGTAAAATAGCAATTTCTTTATTTTGCAATTGAGAACGGGTATCCATTACTTGCACGGTCAGACCGGTAGGCAGGTGAATTGCACGCACGGCAGAACTGACCTTGTTGACATGCTGTCCTCCAGCGCCGCTACTGCGCATCGCCTGAAATTTCACGTCTTCTAGCTTCAATTGAGCGCTATCTGCAGTAGGATGCCAGCCTTTCACTTCAACAAACCAGTTTTTACGTTTATGATTTGGCCGGAATGGGCTTTGACAAATCCAACAGATTGCCCCTATCCAATGATCGGAAAATCTAACAGCTCCTCTACCGGTCAGTTTCAACAGCGCGGACGAAGGTAGCCCCTCCACCTTCTCTACCTTTACTATTTCCAATTTCAAAGCCTGCGCGCTCGCCGCTGCTTCCAGCTTCTCCAATAGTAACTGGACCGCTAAATTGCATTCCTGAGGTCCACGTCCTGAAGTGATTAAAATATACTTTTCCATTCTTTCCTATTTATCCATACGAACAATCTTCGGACTGAATGTCCCAAGCACATTGACCAATTCATTTTGCAGACTCATCACGCGATGGATATCTTTATAGGCATGTGGAGACTCATCCAACGCCCCGCCAATGAGCTCTACCCCATGCTTTTCCAACTCTTTAAGCATGGCACTTTTGGTGACACTACTTTTAGCAGCAGCCCGAGACATGCTACGTCCTGCACCATGGGATGCGGACTGTAGGCTTAACGGATTCCCACGCCCTTCAACAATAAATCCTGCTGCGGTCATAGAACCTGGAATAATGCCCAATACACCCTCTCCTGCCGGAGTAGCCCCTTTACGATGAACAATACACTCCTTTCCGTCTACCATTTCCTTCCATGCGAAATTATGATGATTCTCGATGGTTAACACCGGCCGTTCGCCTAATGCCTTCGTTAAACGTCTATGAATATCTTCATGGCAGGCCTGTGCGTAGTCACCGGCTAAGTTCATTGCTAACCAATACTCCTGCCCCGCCTGCGTATGCAGATCCAGCCAGGCCAAATGCTGTACATGACCTGGCAATGGGCATTGCTTTGTGGCTATATTTGTATACTGCTTCGCTATATTTGCTCCCAATCCACGTGATCCACTGTGTGACAAAATTGCTACATAGGCTCCTGGAGAAATCCCCCATTCTGAACGTACGGTATGCAATTCAACCACTCCGAATTCGACAAAGTGGTTACCTCCACCTGAGGTTCCCAGTTGTTTGTAAGCCTTGTCCAGCAATGACTTCAGGAATGGAATATCCTTAAATTCTGACCTACTAAAAATAGCATGGTCCTGTTTAATAGCATGCGTGTCATACATCCCAAATTTTGTATTATCCTTCAGCATATTTCGCAGTTGGAATTCTCTTCCCTTGAAATAACTAGCGGGCAGATCAAAGATTGACAAGCTCATTCGACAACCAATATCCACACCGACACCATAAGGTATTACTGCACCTTGGGTCGCCAGTACCCCACCAATAGGCAGTCCATAGCCCATATGTGCATCCGGCATCAACGCCCCTTGACATGCAATAGGCAATTTCATGGCTTCATACAATTGCCTTTTGGCTTTTTCATCAATTTCGTTTTCACCAAAAATGGTAAAGGGCGCCAACTCCCTGTTCAGCTGTTGCTTACCTACCGCAACAGGCTCGATCAATCCAAGTGCAACCTTTGCCCAAGTAAGATCTTCCTTAAATTTTTCCGGTGATTCAAGCACCTGTTTTACCTCCAAAAGGATATTTTCTTTCTTTTCTCCCTTTCGGTAACGTGTTATTAGCCCCAAGGCTATATTTATTATATTATTCTGTGGAAAACCGATTTTAATAAGGTCTTTCCCGGATAATTTACTTCCCATATTTATAAAAAAATCATGTAACATCCCGTCTTCTCCAGCTTAGTTAGGGATAAACAGTTTCAACCTATTCGGGTATTTCTTTTTTTAGATCAATATTTTACTGACAGCAGAGGATCATGTTTAAACACATGAACAGCAGGCTACACAAAATAGCTTGCTTAATAGCTAAAGCAGTTAAAGCCGTCAGATTGACAGATTAAGAACGCAACTAGCTTGAATCCCGCAAAACAGAAAATACAAGGAAATAAAAAAGCCCGAATGATCTTCGGGCTTTTCTCATATCGTAATAAATACGTTATATCTGAAGAAAAGCACGAAGATTGCTTTCAGCAAATCCATTTGCTGTCAAAGCATTTTTTGTTTTTATCGTAACGACCAACATAGTTCTTCGTGTTTTAAAGTGTTTAAAAATTATTATCGGGGCAAATGTAAGCAGGATCAGTGCAATTCTCCAAATTTTACAAAAAATTATTTTGAATTAAAAGGTAAAGGATCTTTTAAATAGAAGGTATATTCAAGCTCTTGCCCATTTCTTTCTATCTTAAACCGAATCTCTTTACCCTCTTCTGATTTGAACAGTGTATGAATGGCTTCCAACGAATAAGAAGAAGCTGAACGACCATTGATTTTCAACACCTTATCCTCTATTTTTAATCCAGCAATTGCTGCCGGAGAATCGGCCCGAACGGTCGCGATCTTATACATATTTTTGAGCACAAAACGATATTGGATACGATTATCCATACGAATTTCCGTTCCACCATCTTTTTTCAGATACACTGGCACCTCCTCCTTTTCATATTTTATACCATCATGTATAATTTCGAGCCCACTCATGTTCAAATAATAGAATTTATCGAAGTTTCTATTTTTACGAAGGTAAACGGCATTATTAGGATAATCGAATATCAACTTAAACCGACGCAGCAGTTCGTTTCCAACTGAACCTATCCGTTCGTTTACAAAAGTTGCATGTTGCGTGGAACTCAATTCAGGGTAAGCGACCAAGGGAAAGTTCATTGTAAATGGCCCCAATTCCAGTGATTTGATCCGATTCCTTTTGCCATAGATTTCGCCATTGAATCCCTGTCCGATATAATCATCAATAAAAGGTGGTTTGATTGCAAAATTATTTAATTTGGAAGGGATAAGCATAAGGGCATCACTATTCCCCATATCAATCAGTACACGGCCTTCGACCGTAGTAGAATCCTGATTAAATGCGACTGCGATATAGGGCCTGCTGTTTAGAATATCCAGTGAGATGCGTTCCATTTTATCCAATCCTTTTGGATACTCTCCTTTTTGATACAACGTTATCCGGTGTTTCAAAAAATCCATTTCTACGACATGATCACTAAAAAAACGACTTCCCATGATACCATTTATTTCGACACCTATTCGGGTAGAAATATCAATATGTGCATTTTTAAGAATGTAAATAGGCTGATCTAGATCTTCAAAGGCATTACCGATAATAACCCTGTTATTTACGGAAAGATAACCATCTAGTCCTTCGTCTTTCCCTAGTCCCTGGAACTTATTGACAAAAACTGCACTGTCTATAGATTTCAGTGTCTCCCCAAATATCATGGTTTCTTTGACACCTGTGTCCAATAGAAAGTTCATCGCATATCCATTTACCTGAACGGGAATAATAACCAGGTTATGGACAAACAGAAAGGGGAATTTAGCCTTCTTTTTTTCTTTCAGAACAAAACGGTCTTGCCCCCATGCAAAAAGAGAACAACATATTGCAAAAGATAAAAATAGTACTTTCATCCAAGTTTATATTTGGTATTTCCAATTTAAACAAGAATTTTCATAATAAAAAAGGTTTATACAAAAAAAGCTCGAAACAAATGTTTCGAGCTTTTGTACCCGGAGCCGGAGTCGAACCGGCACGGTTTCCCACTGGTGTTTGAGACCAGCGCGTCTACCAATTCCGCCATCCGGGCATATCCGTTTGGGATTATGCAAAAGTAGGTTTTTTATTGAAAAAGAGAAAACTTTTTCAATAAATTTCCGATCCAAATCAATAGTACACTGAAATACAGCTAAATAATTTTTCACTAGTTACTCAAAAAACTTGCTTTAACGGTGATATTAGCCGTTTTCTTGCGCGAGGTCGTATTAAAAGCTCCTCCAGAAGAGTATTCTTCATTATCATTTTGGCCAGTTATCTGAAAAATCCCCAGATCAGCCTTCACCAAACTACCTAACCCCGCATTCGATTCTTTGGCAATATTGTCTGCACGCTGATGGGCATTCTTTGAGGCCTGGGAAATAAGTTCCAATTTTAAATCTTCCAATTTCGAATAATAATAATTCGGCGTACTTGAACTCAGCTCTATTCCTTTCGAGATCAATGTAGAGATCTCCCGGGAAGCGTTATCTACTTTATTCAAGTCTTTCGATTCTACGCTGACCGTTTGAGATAATGTGTAGCCAGAAAAAGTATTATAACCATTCCCTTTTCCATCGGTATGATATTCAAAATCTTTGGCAATATTAACGGCTTCAAAGCGGATTTCATCGGCTTTAATACCCTGTTGCACCAGAAAGTCCCGTACCAGATCACGATCTGTCGCCAATTGAGCTGAAGCAGCGCTTAATTCAAAGTTTTTTCTACTGAAAGTCGCATTCCATTTCACCAGATCAGATTCAAAATCCTTCTTCGCATTGCCATTAACCGTAATCGTTTGAGTAGATTTAAATTTATACCGATATGCATTGCCGAATATCCATGCTGCAAGCAACACAACAACGCCTACTATAATAGAAACAAGAATAGATGATGATTTCATAACCAGTTTTTTATGTTTACGTAACAATGAATATACCAAAAAATCACCGATTTTTTAATTTTTATAGATAAATTGCCACAAAAAGAATTTAAACATGAATAAGAAAAATATCTGTATTCCATTCTGTTTTCTTGCGACCTTAGCGGTGCATGCGCAAAAAAAACCATTGGACCATACGGTATATGATAGCTGGCAAAGCATATCATCTCCCTATATCAGTAAATCCGGCAAATTTGCCCTCTTTCAAATTAGCCCACAAGAAGGTGATAACCAATTATTCTTAAAAACAAAAGAAAACAAAGCGGTCATTCAAATCCCACGAGGATATAATGGAAAACTTACAGACACGGAAAATCATTTAATCAGCTTAATCAAAGCTCCATTTTCGGCAACAAGGGAAGCAAAAATCAAAAAGAAAAAAGCAGAGGATTTCCCAAAGGATTCCTTAGCCATCTATAATGTGACAACCGCTTCACTTATCAAATTTGCACAGGTCAAATCCTACAAAATTGCCGACCAAAATAATAATTTTGTTTCTTTCCTTTTTGATAAGCAAGCGAGTGAAAAAACTGAACCTGCTAAAAGTCCAGCAGATTCTACACAAACAAAGAAAAATAACAACGACAAAAAGAAAAAACCGGTCGCAACATTAGCCCTGTATGATCTCAATTCAGGCGATTCCGTCCAATTCTCTTCGGTAGATCAATATGAATGGAATAAAAATGGAACTAAACTTGTCTTTTCAAAGAAAACTGATGCCAAAGACAGCCTTTCCAAGGAGTCTGGTGTCTATTTATATGATATCGTCAGCAAGAACCTAAAGAAAATATCAACGGGCAAAGGTGAGTACAAGAATTTCAACTTTGATGAAACTGGCAATCAGCTTGCTTTTCTCGGCGACCTCTCCAAAGAAAAAGCACTTCTTAAAAACTATAATCTCTATTACTATGCCAATGGTTTAGATACAGCACAATATTTGGCCACAAAAAACAGTACCGGTATTCCGAAAAATTGGACCGTCAGTGGGGATGGGAATATTCGATTCAGCAAAAATGGCGAGAAACTGTTCTTTGGGATCGCCCCTATACCTCGGGTCAAAGATACCACACTTGTAGATTTTGAACACGCTAAAGTCGACGTGTGGGGCTGGCAGGATGATTATTTGCAACCGATGCAATTGGTGAACCTCAAAAAAGATCTTTCTAAAAATTTCTTAGCGGTTACGTATCCAAAAAACAATCGTACGGTTATTCCATTAACAGATGAAACCTTCAACTCGACGGCGCTTACGCAAGATGGAAATGCAGAATATATTTTAGCCCGTACAGATTTTGGCAAACGGATCGAAAGTCAGTGGAAAGGTGGTACAAAGGAGGATATCTATCTGGTTTCAACGCGAACTGGGCAACGGGAATTAATTCTTTCTAACTTCTCTGGAAATGCAACATTGAGCCCTGACGCCAAATATGTTGTTTATTTCGACGAAGAGAAGGGAACTTGGAACTCCTATCATATCAGCTCGAAGAGAAAGGTCGTCCTGAATGAGGGTATCCCTGCATCTTTTGCCGATGAAGAAAATGACATGCCTACACCAGCACAAGGGTATGGTATGGCTGCTTGGAGCCCCGACTATAAAGGTATATATATCAACTCACGCTATGATATCTGGTATTTTAACCTGGACGGATCCAATAAATCTATCCTCACCAACGGTTATGGTGCTGCATCGCAAACAACCCTACGCTACCTATCTTTGCGACGTGAAGAGGACCGTGATCAGCCACTGACACTGGACTATAAAAAGGGAGGTTTCTTAACTTCATTTGACAACAAAACGAAAGAATCAGGCTTTTATCAGTTCAAAGGACAGCACAATGACCCTAAAAGTCTCTTTGTTGAACCAAAAACATTTAAAAATATAGCCGCTTCTGCGGATCAACAAACAATTCTTTATAGCAAAGAAGATTATATCAATTCTCCTAACGTATATATTAATAATATTAAATTCAAAGACGAATTACAACTATCTGACATCAATAAACAGCAGTCAAACTACAATTGGGGCACTGCCGAACTTGTTCATTGGACCACTCCTGCTGGTCATCAGGCCGAAGGTATTCTTTACAAGCCGGAAAATTTTGATCCAGCAAAAAAATATCCGATCATCGCCTATTTCTATGAGAAGCTATCGGATGGTCTTTATACCTATCAACCGCCTGCCCCTACCCCTTCTCGTCTAAATATCCCTTACTTTGTGAGTAATGAATATTTGGTATTTGCCCCAAACATCAGTTATGAAACCGGACATCCAGGAAAGTCTGCAGAGGAATACATCAATTCAGGCATGCGTTATCTCGCCCAAAACGCTTGGGTAGACAGTACCAAAATGGGTATCCAAGGACAAAGCTGGGGTGGTTATCAAGTCGCCCATCTGATCACGCGTACAAATATGTATGCCGCGGCATGGACTGGAGCGCCAGTGGTAAACATGACTTCGGCTTACGGAGGAATACGCTGGCAGTCGGGCATGTCGCGTCAATTCCAATACGAGCATACACAAAGCCGTATCGGAAAAACGCTATGGGAAGCACCAGAACTTTATCTGGAAAACTCGCCTTTGTTCCATTTGGATAAAGTGAATACACCCGTTGTTATTATGGCCAATGACAATGATGGTGCTGTGCCATGGTACCAAGGCATCGAGATGTTTACGGCTTTACGCCGATTAAACAAACCGGTATGGATGCTCAACTACAATGGAGATGAACATAATTTAATGCAACGGCAAAATAGAAAAGACATACAAATTCGCGAACAGCAGTTTTTCGATCACTACCTAAAAGGAGCTCCTGCGCCAAATTGGTTAAAGAAAGGCGTACCGGCCACCTTAAAAGGAATAGACTGGGGACTTGATTACAACTAAAAACAAGAAAAACAGGGCGATTTTAACAAATCGCCCTGTTTTTTTCAACCTAAATCAGGTTTCAAACAGGTATTTTTTAAAAAAAATCAAAAAAAATTTCAATTTTCCGCAAAAACACAATATTTTTGAAAAACAAAATCAACAAAACTGTAATTTAATTATAAAATACAAATGTCGAACCTAAGATTCAAAGCTGTAGAAGCAGCGGGCTCACGCCAGATTGCACAATTTGAAAAAGTTGAAACTAAAAAAGCAACTGAGATCTACGGAAAGAATGTTTTTTCCGTAAACAAGATGAAAGACTACCTTCCTAAAAACTCCTATAAGGAATTAGTTGCATCCATTGAAGAAGGACAGATTATTTCGAGAGATCTAGCTGAACATATTTCTCAAGCGATGAAAACTTGGGCACTTAATCATGGTGTCTCTCACTACACGCACTGGTTTCAGCCACTAACGGGTTCGACAGCAGAGAAACATGATGCATTCTTCGAGCCTGATGAAAATGGTGAAGCAATCGAAAAATTCACGGCAGATGCTTTGGTTCAACAAGAACCAGATGCCTCATCTTTCCCAAATGGTGGTATCCGTAACACATTCGAAGCAAGAGGATATACAGCTTGGGATCCATCTTCACCAGCGTTTATTTATGAAACCGGTGCTGGCAAGACACTTTGTATTCCGACAGTCTTTGTATCTTATACAGGTGAATCATTAGACTATAAAGCTCCTTTATTAAAAGCAATCAACGCTGTTGATAAAGCAGCAACTGAAGTAGCACAATATTTTGATAAATCAATCACAAAAGTAAACGCTTCACTCGGTATTGAACAAGAGTATTTTTTAGTAGACCTTTCCTTATATAATGCACGCCCCGATCTTCAATTAACTGGTCGTACATTATTTGGCCATATGTCTGCCAAGGGACAACAATTGGAGGATCATTATTTCGGTGCGATTCCAGAGCGTGTGTTGGCTTATATGGTTGACCTGGAAAATGAGGCGTTAAAATTGGGTATCCCATTAAAAACCCGTCACAATGAGGTTGCACCATCACAGTTTGAGTGTGCACCGATGTATGAAGAAATCAACTTGGCAATTGACCACAATCAATTGTTGATGAATGTGATGGAACAAGTTGCTTTGAGACATAATTTCAAAGTATTGTTACATGAAAAACCATATTCTGGTGTAAACGGTTCAGGAAAACACAACAACTGGTCTTTGATCACCAATACGGGTGTTAATCTATTGTCTCCGGGAAAAACACCAAAAAACAACTTGATGTTCTTGACATTCTTTGTCAATACGATCAAAGCGGTATTCGAAAATGCGGATCTAATGCGTGCATCTATTGCTAGCGCCAGCAACGATCACCGTCTAGGTGCAAACGAAGCTCCACCAGCGATTATCTCAATCTTCTTAGGTTCTCAATTAGATGAGTTATTGGAAGAAGTAGAGTCTGCCCGCGTAGCGAAAAAAGTGAAAGCTGAAGCAAACTTGTGGCATGGCATCCCTAAAGTTCCAGAATTGAAATTGGATAATACTGACCGTAACCGTACTTCTCCTTTCGCGTTTACAGGTAATAAGTTCGAATTCCGCGCTGTAGGCTCTTCTGCCAACTCTGCGCTACCTATGACTGTTTTAAATGCGATCGTTGCAGCTCAATTGATCGAGTTCAAAGTAGAAGTAGACAAACAGATCAAAAAAGGCACGAAAAAAGACCTTGCAATCTTAAATGTTGTCCGTAAATACATCAAAGATTCAAAAGCAATTCGTTTTGAAGGAAATGGATACAGTGAAGAGTGGGAAAAAGAAGCCGAAGCACGTGGTCTTTCTAACATCAAATCCACACCTAAAGCCCTAGATGTTTATGTAAAAGAAGAATCTTTAGCATTATTTGAGACACTGGGTATCTATACCAAACGTGAATCAGAAGCTCGTCATGAGATCTTGCTGGAAAACTTCTACAAAAAACTTCAGATTGAGGCTCGTGTTATCGAAGAAATGGTCAATAACCAAATTGCACCAGCATGTTTCACTTACCAAAATGAGTTGATCGAAAACGTAAAAGGTCTTAAAGACTTAGGTTTGGCGCAGGCAGCATTCAGTTCACAATTGAATTTCGTAGAGCGTATCTCAACACACGTAAACACTATCCTTGAACAAGCTGAAGCGATGCGTCAAGAACGCAAAAAAGCAAATCAGATCGAAGATGTACGTGAACGGTCAATCGCTTACGATGAGCAGGTGAAACCATATTTTGATGTCATCCGTTACCACGTCAACAAATTGGAAAAAATCGTTGACGATAAAAAATGGCCTCTTCCAAAATTGAGAGAAATCTTATTTTTAAGCTAAGATTGCTTATATATAAAACAAGAAGAGCATTCCTAATGGAATGCTCTTCTTGTTTTATATCCCCAATTGATCACATTATTTTTTCAAACGCTTATCCTCATCGTTATTTCCCGCTTTTTTGTCCACTGATTTTATATTAACATTTCCAAAGCGATAGGAAAGCGATAAACGGACAACTCTACTATCATAACCGTTGCGGATGCGATAATATCCATTTTCCTGAACACTGGATAATCTCCGCTGCCCCCTGGTATCCAGCATATCATTCACCGCTAGTTTCACATTTAGTTTTTTGTCAAAAAATGTCTTCCCCACGCCAAGATCAATCCCATAATAAGACTGAAAACTAAAGACGCCGTAGACCGCTGGCGAGAAATAATTGGCTGTTAATTCCAGGCTGGTTGTCTCCCCAATACGGATATCGTGATTGGAGCTAAGCTGAAAAGATAATTTTTCCAATTGTTTTTGTGCCCCCGAACGCTCGTCAAAATTATATTTACTGTAGAATGCACTTGCATTGTTGGAAATAGTCCACCATTTGAACGGCTTAACGGGTATATTGATATTCATATTATAATAATCGAAATAGGTCAGATTCCTATCCGTCTGCGCAATGGCTTTGGTTTCTGAGTTACTCTCTATCACCTGAGTGATCGCATCATTTGTTCTTTTATAGCCAAGGCTCAACAAATAATGTTCTTTAAAGGTATAATTCAGTTCATAGGAATTGGTATATTGTGGATTTAAATAAGGATTACCATATTGATAGGTGTATTGATCGAGGTAGTAGATAAATGGATTCAATGCCCCATATTCTGGTCGGTCTATCCGTCGGCTATAACTCAGACCAAGTTTGTGGTTATCATTGATCTGCTGTTGCATAAATACCGTTGGAAAGAAATCTGTATAATTACGTTGTGTCTGTCGTCCATCGGTTACAGAATTCCCCAGCGAGCTGGTATTTTCAACACGAAGTCCAGCTTGTACGGAAAACTTTCCAAAGGATTTATTCAATGTGAAATATGCCGCTGCAATATTTTCGTGGTACAAAAACTGGTTGCTTTGTTTCTTATTCAACACAAACTCCCCCGCCGGACCCTGGTCTTCCGAACGTAAATTATTGTCTGTTTTCACACGACTGTATTTCAAACCTGCTTCAAGCTTTGTTGTTTTATCAAAAGGACGAATAAAATCAGTTTTGAAAACTAAAATTTTCGAATTAGACACCATATTGTTCCGAAAGTTTTTTGGCAGCTTAAATTCCACCCAGTTGGGGTCTAAGAAACGGTTCCCGACCAGACTATTATCGCGGTTTCTTGCGTCGGAATAATCTGCATTGGCCGTTAGTTCAGTCCCCAAAGTATCAAATGTTTTCTTATAATTAAGGTTATAGGATAAATAATGATTCGTAAAATCCGAAAAATTACTACCCAATACCACTGAATCCAATGTATTTTTTTGTGATGCAATCAAGTTAGTTCCCTGTCGTGTCGAATTACCATCACTTATATTACCATTCACGACAAATCCCAATACCTGCTGTTTTCCAAGATCAAAATCAGCAGCAAGTTTAAAGTTATGCGCACGATACCGAAACTTGGAATACGAATCCGAATTAAAATACGTCGCTCCCAGTGAATCAGTGACAGCCCGGTCTATATTTAAATCATTAAACCCTAAAATATTATTGTAATTATATGAAGCGAATAGATTCACCCAATTATTGCGATGACTAAGGAGAAACCCTCCATCACCTTTCGTATATTTACCCTGTCCCAGGTTCAGATTTAAGCTGACATTACTACCAAATTGTGTGTTTTTTTTGGTTTTAATATTGATAATACCGGCATTTCCAGCGGCATCATATTTTGCGGGCGGGTTTGTCAATACCTCAATGGTGGCGATGGAATTTGAAGCTGTATTTTCCAGCAGCTTCGAAACCTCATCAGCGGAAAGATATGTTTGTTTACCATCGATCATAATGATCACGTTACTTTTTCCGCGTAGATTGATTTTTTTATTGTCCAAAGTCACCCCTGGAACCTTCTGTAGAAGTTCCAAGGCATTATTTCCAGTTGCCAATACACTATTCTCTACATTAAGCACAATTTTATCAATATGACTTTCAATTAATGGTTTTTTACCAACAACCTGAGCCTCGGCCAAAACTTTCGATACTGGCTCTAAGCGAATGGTATCCAAAGAGAGGATACTTCCTTTTTTCAAGGTTATTTCGCCAGAGCGGTAGGTCGTATAGCCCAGGGCTGAAACTCGTACTGAATACCTACCCTCGGGTATCTCCAATAATTCGATTCCACCATCCGCTCTGGATACGCTTCCTTTCAATGGAATATCACCAGGGATACGCAACAGCGAAATACTAGCTGCCCCGAGCGGCTCAGCATCTTGGCTAACAACTACTGCATTTAACTTTCCACCCATAGATTGTGCTAAAACAGATCCCCAAATAGAAAATAGCAGAATAATAGTGGCAAATAGTGAACGTTTATTTTTGTTTAGTTTCATAATATAATTTCTTTACACCATCAAATGGATAGTCAGTTTCATCTAGATGACAACAAACATCGTGTAATCATTACACCTTAACCAGTCAAAATAGATAGACAGGCTAAAACAATCGGTAGATGGACAAATAACCTCGGTAAGCGATTTCCCCATTCTTTCTTGATGGCTACTTCCTACAAATTGACGGCCTCCCTACTCCCATTTCTTACATTAACCCGCAAACAATCTCTTAAACCGCTTGTTTCAAAATAAAAATTCACAAAAACAATAGTATTCAAAATAAATAAATTGTATTTATAAAATATTAAGCATAATATTCGTATTTTTGCAATGAAAATTAGTAAACTGATTGATGGGCATTGTATCATTAAAGAAAAGATTCTACCGTATTTATGGCCAAATTATACGATTTATCCAGGGCGAGCACAGTGGTGACGCGTTACGAAATGTTTCCATCAGTATTTTACCGAGTTTAATCATTTATTTGCTCGGAACTCCTGCAGGTACTGCAATTGGTATTGGTGTGGGTTCTTTGCTGACAACCCTAACAGACCCTCCAGGTAATCGGAAAGATAAACTATCGTCAGCGCTAGTATGTATTCCGACATTCTTTATTGCTTCATTTCTCACGGCATACTTATTTCCTTTTCATTGGCCTTTAGTTATCTTACTCGGTTTGGCTGGATTCACCTGTACGTTGTATGGCCTGTTTGGGCCACGGTATGCAGCCATTGGCAACATGACACTGATCTTAATGAGTTTTGTCATCGGCCTGGCACCGAAACATGCTTTAGCTGTTAGCTTACAAATTACAGCAGGGGCCACGATATATTATATATTCAGTTTACTACAGGCCTATATTAGACCCTACCGTTCCTTAAAACATGCCATGGCAAATGGCTTTCAGGGTTTATCCCAATTTTTATTGATCCGTGCCCAATCTTATGACCCTGAAATACCACTAGATATTACTTACAGCCGCGTTGGAAAAATCCATGGCCAAATCAGTGAGCAGCAAGAACAAATTCGCTCCTTACTATTCCGCGAGAAAAAAATCATTGGCCATCAATGGCCCAAAAGCAATTATTGGCTTAGCCAAGTTTACGGTCTGATAGATCTGCATGAACTCATTATTGCGCTCGACCATGACTATGATGCTATTCGAAAAAATCTCGCCAATACAGGGAGCCTTCCGGTAATTCGTCGTGCAATAAAATTATTAGCCTTAGAAATAGACAGTTTTTCACAACCGCATAAAAGATTCCGCTATGCGCAGCAGTTGTACTACAATACGATTAAACTGAACGAATTGTTGAACGAACTTAAATCCATCCAACAAGAACAGGTTGGATCAGCAGGCCCAATCCTATCTTCTATTATCAGTAATATGGAATCTATTCTCGAGGTACTCCGTCGAATTCAGGTTGCATTTTATCAAAATCAAGAAATTCAGGACAAAATAGGTACGGAGGAATATCAACAATTTATCAATCGTCCCCTGGGTAGCCTAAGTGAGGTCAAAAATAAACTTCACCTTAAAAATCCACTTTTTCGTTTTGCGCTCCGTATGGCCTTACTTTTTGGTATCGGTGCGTTGATCGGTATTCTGTTCCTGGATTTTAAATATACTTATTGGATCTTATTGACTATTGCTATCGTGGCAAGACCAGCTTTTTCAATGACCAAGACACGTAATATTGAACGCATTGTCGGAACATTTTCAGGTATTTTGATCGGCATCTCCTGTCTGGCATTCTTTGAAAACCTCCCTATATTACTTAGTTTATCGGCAATAGGTCTCTTTGGTTTCTTCTTATTCAACCGGTCCAACTATATGGTCAGCGTCATTTTTATCACCTTGGGCGTTGTCATTGCACTCAACTTATTCGAAGGTAATATCAATCTTATTTTGGGCAGTCGTATGGCTTTTACCTTGGTCGGTGCATTTCTGACAATTGCTGGATATTTCTTGATTCCAGTACGCCAGAGTTCAAGCTTATCACATCTGGCCAAAGAAGTGGCAAGTTATAATCAGCATTATTTCCAAATTATCAACAAACGTTTATCAGATAATTTACAAAGTTCTTTTGACATCAGATTAGCACGCAAAAAAGCGCAGACAGCTATGGCCTTATTTTCGGATTCCATCAATCAAATGAAGAAGGAACCCGAACACAAAGGAACAGATTGGTCTCATATTCACCACTTTCAGGCGCTCTCCTATCGCATCAATTCACATCTGGTCGGACTCTCGATTTCCATCAGCAAGCAGTATCCTGCTATCCTGCGCAATGACATCCATGTCAGGATAGATGAATTAAAACCATTACTGACAGATCTGGATCAAATCGCAACGCAGCTCTCTCTCGGTAAAAAGTAGAAAAAACATCCTTAATACAGCTATTAAACCAATGATTTTCAGCTTAGCTGCTATTTTTGTTGCAGGGCGGAGAGAACCCGGCTGTTACATAGTTTTAATTAAAAAACTATTTTTCTTTTGCATTAATAGAAAAGAAGACTATATTTGCAGTGTCTTCAAATGAAGATTTCTAATCAACACCTTCCTTAATCAGCAGGTCTTGATTTATAAAGAAGTGGCGAGAGACTGGCTCTATGACCCACTGGCAACCTTCAATTTGGTTGAAAAGGTGCCAAATCCTGTCCAAAGCAATATCGTTTTGGAGCATATAAATGAAATAAGACAATGATTATTACATTACAGAAAACCATCGACAATTTAGGTTCATTTCAGCTGAACCAACGAGCAAGTAAAGGAGCAACACATAGCAATGCCATGTCTATGCGAATGCGCACGCATATGCACCTTCCAACTTGTTAAGAATCATTTTCCTTTTTCTCGGATAACGATATTAACAGACCTTTTCAGCAGGTGTGTATGCTTCCTTTTTTTCTTTATCAATAAATTTTTGAACCCTTAAAATCTGATATATTATGTCTTCCAACAAAAATCTAAAATTCGAAACCTTACAAGTTCACGCTGGTCAAGTAGCTGATCCAACCACAGGATCCAGAGCAGTACCTATATACCAAACAACATCTTTTGTTTTTGAAAATGCAGAACACGGTGCCAACCTATTTGCACTGAAACAATTTGGCAATATCTATACACGGATTATGAATCCCACGACAGATGTTTTTGAGCAACGTATCGCTGCCTTGGAAGGTGGAGTCGCAGCGGTCGCCGTGGCATCTGGCCAGGCCGCACAATTTATCGCTTTAAACAATATCCTTGAAAATGGGGACAATTTCGTTGCAGGTTCCAACTTATATGGCGGTACATTCAATCAATTTAAAGTCGCATTCAAAAGACTAGGTATCGAAGCTCGTTTTGCTACTGATGCAGAAGCCGATAAAATTGAAGCCCTAATTGACGATAAGACCAAAGCAATCTATGTGGAGACCATTGGCAATCCTAGTTTCAATATTCCTGACTTTGAAAAAATTGCTGCTGTCGCAAAAAAATATGATTTACCGCTCATTGTTGACAATACGTTCGGTGCTGGTGGCTATCTGTTCAAACCATTGGAATATGGCGCACATGTCGTTGTTGAGTCCGCGACAAAATGGATTGGCGGCCATGGCACAAGCATTGGTGGGGTGATCGTAGACGGTGGTAATTACAATTGGGGGAATGGAAAATACCCACAATTTTCTGAACCGTCCGAAGGTTACCATGGCCTGGTATTCTCAGAAGTATTCGGTGAAAAAGGGCCTTTTGGCAATATCCAGTTTGCTATCCGTGCCCGTGTTGAAGGTTTACGGGATTTTGGGCCTGCACTTTCTCCATTTAATTCTTTCTTGTTACTACAGGGGTTGGAAACATTGTCATTGCGGGTACAACGCCATGTAGACAACACGTTAGAAGTGGCCAAATGGCTAGAAGCACACCCACAGGTAGAAAAAGTAAATTATCCAGGATTGAAAAGTTCACCAAGCTTCGCGAATGCCCAAAAATATCTTAAAAATGGATATGGAGCAGTCCTCTCCTTCCAGTTAAAAGGTGATGCCGCTCAAAAAGCAAATGCCTTTATCGACAACCTGGAACTCATCAGTCATTTGGCCAACGTAGGTGACACCAAATCATTGATTATTCACCCGGCTGCGACCACTCACCAACAATTAAGTGACGTAGATCAAGCAAATGCAGGTGTATTTCCAGGATTGTTGCGTCTCTCTGTAGGGATTGAACATATTGATGATATCAAAGCAGATCTACAACAAGCATTCGATCAGATCAAATAATCAAATACACGAATAAATTTAAACGTAATGAGCAAGCATATTTATCAACATCCCGAACCCTTCGTATTCGAAAATGGGAAAGAACTTGTCGATTTACAGATAAGCTACGAAGTATTTGGGGAACTGAATGCAGATCGTAGCAATGTGATCTGGGTCTGTCATGCCCTCACCGCAAATGCGAATGTATTCGACTGGTGGCCGGGCCTTTTTGGCGCCAATGACTTCTTTAATCCAGACGATTACTACATTGTATGTGCGAACGTGATTGGATCACCCTATGGCAGCAGCAATCCGCTGTCCCTCCATCCAGCAACGGGTCAGCCCTATTACCTCTCTTTTCCGGAGTTTACGGTAAAAGATCTTGTCCATGCACATCAATTGCTTGCAGGGCATCTAGGTATTGATCAAATTGATATTTTAATCGGAGGATCTTTAGGCGGCCAACAAGCATTGGAATGGGCAGCATCCAACACAATCACCATCAACCACCTGATCGTAGTAGGTACAAATGCAGTACATTCCCCCTGGGGAATTGCCTTTAATGAAAGTCAACGTTTAGCGATTACAGCAGATCGTACTTTTTATGCGAACCATCCCGAGGGCGGTTTAAAAGGACTTAAAGTTGCACGCTCAATTGCGCTGTTGTCCTATCGTAATTATATCACCTACGCCCATACACAAGGAGACACAGATGATGATAAAGTGAATAACTATAAAGCCGCTTCCTATCAAAATTATCAAGGTGAAAAGCTTGTCAGACGCTACAATGCCTATAGCTATTTTTACTTGACAAAGGCAATGGATAGCCATAATTTGGCCAGGGGAAGGGAATCTCTAGAAGCTGCACTGGCAGGCATCAGTTGCCCAACATTGGTTTTAGGAGTCAATACGGATGTCCTATTCCCACCAAATGAACAGCAATTTATTGCCCAACATATTCCAAATGCCAGTTATCAAGAGATCGATTCAACCTACGGTCATGACGGCTTTCTAATTGAGACAAAAAAACTGACTACTATTATCCATCATTTTTTAGAAAACAAGAAGGAGTATATCAACGAATTAGTATAAGAGAGGTAAACAATAATATAAGAGTATACAAGAAGAGATATGAGTAATAAATTAACGATAGGGATGTTTGGATTTGGTGTTGTAGGCCAAGGTCTGTACGACATTATCAAAACCAAAAATCTAAATCTAGAAATCAAAAAATTTGTCATTAAAAACGCTGACAAAAAACGTTCATTACCGGCAGATCTATTTTCAACTGACGCTGAAGCAATTCTGGGCGATCCAGAAATCAATACTGTTGTCGAATTGATAGATGATGCTGAAGCAGCTTACAAATTAACGGTACGTGCACTGAAGTCAGGTAAAAACGTTGTGTCGGCCAATAAAAAAATGATCGCTAGCCACCTTGAGGAACTGGTGGATATTCAACATGAATATGGGACTAGTCTACTTTATGAAGGTGCTGTCTGTGGAAGTATACCTATTATCCGCAATTTGGAAGAATACTATGACAATGAACTTCTCCATTCAGTTAGCGGTATTTTTAATGGCTCTTCCAATTATATTCTTTCCAAAGTATTTAATGAGAACCAACCCTACGCAGATGCGCTAAAAAAAGCACAGGAACTCGGTTTCGCAGAAACTGATCCGACACTCGACGTAGGCGGATACGACCCTAAATTTAAAGTCTGTATTGTTGCATCACATGCTTATGGAATCTATGTCAAACCAGATGACGTATTCAACATCGGTATAGATAAACTCGGACAACAGGACATTCGTTTTGCAAAGGAAAAAAACTTAAAAATCAAGTTGATCCCCACCGCTAAAGAGATCGACGGAAATAAAGTTGTACTCTATGTCTTGCCTCGTTTAGTGGGTAAAGAAAGCATGTTGTACAATGTAGAAAACGAAAATAACGGCGTATTGGTCAAAGCTGCCTTTGCAGATGAACAATTCTTTTATGGTAAAGGTGCAGGCGGTCATCCTACGGGTTCGGCAGTACTTTCAGATATCGCTGCTTTACGCTACGGATACCGTTATGAATATAAAAAACACTTAGAATCAAGTGCCTTAAACTATAGCCAAGATTATCTGCTTAAGGTCTATGTAAGATACACGGATGATCAACTGATTGAAAAATTAAATTTCAGCGAGATCACTGAAAGATATTACGCAGCAGATTTCAAATATGTTATTGGCTATATCAATCTTCAACAAATCGCAGCTTATAAGGCCGATTTGGACCAGGAGGGCAATTTCATAGCTGAGATCGCGTAGGCAATCAACAAACCAACCTACCTTCAGGGGTGTCCAGAGATTGGTCACCCCTTTTTCAACCTGTCGATTCGAGGCAGGTATTTTACCTATAGGTATTGCTATTTCATGTCTTATACTTAGTTTATACGAATATTACGCTTCAAATCTAAGGTCATTACACCGCCTTTGACCAATTGTTCAAAAGGCAGTTCCCAACTAGTCCAAGGTTCGTTGTTCAATTGAATCTGGCCAACATAAAAACTATCAGGATCGGTCTTTTTAACCTGGATCGTAAATTTATTCTTTCGTAGGGCTTTAGGAAGCTGTATTGTAATTTTATCAAATAAAGGAGCCCCGATCTGAAATGCTGGGTTTTCTGTTGTTAGGCTTCTCACATCAAATAAACCAATTCCTGAAAGCACATACCAAGCCCCCAATTGGCCTTGATCCTCATCCTGTCCATACCCATAGCCATGAATAGCATCTGTACCATAAAATTCATTTGAAATCGCCCGCACCCACTTTTGGCTTAAATCAGGTCGTCCCGAAAAGTAAAAAAGCCAGGAGATATGTAAATTGGGTTGGTTACCATGATTATAGAGGCTCTCAATTCCGGCAAAAGCATCTATTTGGGTTCCACCCCCAAAAACATTCTTTTGTGACACGGTGAATATGCTGTCCAGACGTTGGTTAAATAGGTCTTTTCCAACAAGCTTAACCAATTCCCCGGGGGCATGTGGAACATAAAATGTGTATTGCCAAGCATTTCCTTCCTGAAAACCACGCCAAGGCTGATAGGGATTAAAGTTCGGAATAAAACTCCCTGTACTATCTTTAGGCCGCATAAATTTAATGGACGGGTCGTATAGGGTTCTCCAGGCACCTGAAAGCTGTTGCAGTTTCTTATAGTCAGTATCACGGCCAAGTGATTTCGCATATTGCGCTGCCGCTGCCGCTGAAAATGCATATTCTAAGGTATGTGAGGCACCAAAAGGCGACCCATTGGTCAACAATTCAGGACTACCAGTGTCATCCTGTATATAAGGAGAGTAACCTTTATCAACAAATACGCCTACGTCGAGCTTCCCTGCTCCTGGAATTCGACCACTTGACTCGAGTTCATTTTTTCGTACAGCTTCATAAGCAAAATGAGTATCATAATTCCGGATCCCGACATTATAAGCTGCTGCAATGGCCAGTCCTGTAAAGTTTGTGCCTACACCGGAAACATATTTGCTATTGGCAATACCATCACCGAGCCAGCCGGCATCGCGATATACCAACAACTGGCTCTGAACCCAATCGTTGTAATAATCGGGATAGGCAATCGACCATAGCTGTGTTAAATTCCAGAATGCACCCCAAATCGCATCGGTATTATAATGCTGATGAATTGGTTTTCCCTGTCTATTTAAAGAAATCTGACCGACAGAACCATCATTTTTAGGATAAGCACCATTGGCGTCACTGGCAAGTCCCCGTCCGAGCAAAGCATGATAAAGTCCCGTATAGAATTTAACACGATCTGCCTCTTTGCCACCTTCCACCAATATTCGTCCCAATTCACTGTTCCAGGTCCTGAGGGCCTCCGCCTTTGCTTTATCAAAAGTCAGATCCTTTGCCTCCTGCTGTAAGTTCAACCGCGCATTGTCCACAGAGGTATAGGACAGACCTGTTTTGATCGTTATTGACTCCGCGGATTCAGTATCAAAGCGAAGAAATACCCCAGTCCCAACACCTTGTATACTTTTCTGTTCCTGAAAGATATCAGCATTCTTAAACGTACCATAAGATTTGGGTAACTTGCTCAGTTCCGCAAAAAAATACATCTTTACTGTGGCTCCCTGCTGGTATTTTTGGACATATACAGGATTTGTCACCACATAGCCCCATACACACTGCTTATCATAATTTACTTGGGCATCTACGACAGGACCGCTTTCTCCCATCACATGTCCGATATCAAAGATAATATTGGCTGCTGCTGTTTTCGGAAAAGTATAACGATGAAAACCCACCCGTTTGGTTGCGGTGAGTTCAGCTTTGATACCATAATCTTTCAGCTTCACCCGATAGTATCCCGAAGTAGCAAACTCATCCTTCTTGTCAAATGACGACCGGTAGCCACTTTGCGGCTGATCTAATTTACCGGGGATCGTTTTGAGCACACCTACAGATGGTGCAAATACAATTCCTCCGATTTGAAATTCGTGGAAATTAGCGAAACCTTCAATTGAATGATGTCTATCGTCATAGCCCACTGCTTCCCACCCTGATTTGTTGCCATAACTTCCATTGGTACTTGGAGCAACTTTGGCCATCCCAAAAGGTACTGCCCCGGGGGTATAGAAAAAATACCGGCTATGGACAGATCCAATATTGGGCCTTACCAGTGTTGTTAAATCAAGCTTATCCTGTGCCTGTACCTGGCTCAGACCAAGGATTGCACAAAAAAAATAAAATATGAGCTGCTTTACCATTATTATTAATTCGGTTTAAAAACAAACTTACAAAAAATAAACTATGTATAAACATGAAAGCAAAAAGTTCA
This sequence comes from Sphingobacterium sp., assembly GCA_031277685.1. Classification (GTDB taxonomy): domain Bacteria; phylum Bacteroidota; class Bacteroidia; order Sphingobacteriales; family Sphingobacteriaceae; genus Sphingobacterium. The sequence goes on from JAITLV010000277.1 coordinate 39,153, forward strand.
AAAAAAAGCAGGTTTAGGATCGAACTAAAAACAGCTAATGATTGTAAAAATTTAAATACCAATTCAATTATATTGAATTTAAAGTTCAAAACCATCTTTATTTCGTTACTTTTGTTTGTACATACATAATAAATAATAACCAAGAAGTTTTAATTCAGAAAAACCGACCTAAAATAAAATGTTACAGCATTTATTTGCTATAGCTGCATCGCTATAGCGGTTACTGAGCAGCTTCACAATGCTATACAAACACATTTCCATGAAAAGAAACCTGGCGTTTTTCGCTCTCACATTTATTCTATTAGGCAGTAACCTTTCAGCCCAACAAAAAGAACAGGTAAAAGATCCAAAGCTTGTACTTGCGCAAACTATTTTAACTGATCACAAGTTGAAATATGTGGATAGTTTGGCCCGGCAAATCATAAAAGAGGGATTTAATGCCGGAAGCGGTTATTCACAGATTTGGGCCAGGGATCTCAACACCTTTATCGAAACTGCATTGGAAGAAAGATCACCGGCAGATGTCCGCGGAGCAATTCTACTGTTTTTCAAGATGCAACAACCTAATGGTGAAATGGTTGACGGGTATGTCATCAAGAAAGATTTCACCTGGCATGACGATACACCTTATTATTCAAAAAATGCCCCAGATCATGTTGGATTTAAAAATACAGTTGAAACAGACCAGGAAACGTCTTTGATTCAGCTGTTGGGCAAATACATAAAAAAAACCAATGACTATAGTATTCTGGATGAATCTATCGATGGAATTTTGGTAAAAGAGCGCATACAGCTGATGTTAGATTATCTAAAGCGGGAACGGTACAATAAAAAATATCGTCTGCTTTGGGGTGCAATGACAGCGGATTGGGGGGACGTACAACCACACGACGATTTTGGCTGTGACTGGAATGAGCTTTCCAATGAAGCCATCGACATCTATGACAATGCTATGCTCATAATTGCCCTACAAACATTAATTGATATACAGCCCAATACTGCCGAAGCCACCGGTTGGAAGAAATTTAAAGAAGAACTTGAAACAAACAGTAGGCGTTATTTATGGGATCAAAAGCGGAAAAAGTTTATTCCGCATATTTACCCAAAGGCATCTCCGCTTCCGAAAGGTTTTGATGAAAATAAAATTCATTATCATGGCGGAACTGCCATTGCTATTGAAGCTGGCCTTCTCAAACGCAACGAAATAGCAGCTGTCAATAGACAAATGTTGGAAAATGTACGCTTATCAGGTATGCCTAGCATAGGTCTTACGCTATATCCAACCTACCCTGTCGGATTTTTCAAAGGCTGGATGTCCCAATCCTACCATTATCAAAATGGTGGTGATTGGACATGGTTTGGCGGCAGAATGATTCAACAACTTATCCGTTATGACTTTCAGCAGGAAGCCTACGATGAACTAAAACCGATGATTGACCGTGTTGTTAAAAACAAAGGTTTTTATGAATGGTACGGTAAGGATGATGTACCAAGTGGATCCGGCAAATTCAAAGGTTCAGCGGGAGTATTGAGTAAAGCAATCGCCCTATTAAATCAGTGGGCATCGGAAACAGCTGCTCGTCAAAAATAGACCTAAGAACGAATTGATCCAATAGCTCACTACTATTGGATCAATTCATCTTTTAATAATCTCTTCGACTTTCAACAGTATAAGTAAAACTCTCCGCACGATAGAAACCTAGATTATACTCAATCGGCTTTCCCGATTGATCGAAAACAAATCTTTTACGCGATAAAATGGGGTCGCCGATATTAATTTCGAGTTTGTCCGCAATAAATTTATTTGCGGCGACAGCATCGATCTCCTCTTGTGAAAGATCAGCGACTACATGGTAATCTGCCTCCAATATTTCATACAAGGGGCGCTTAAAGTCCTCATCTCCGGTCAAACCTATACGTGGATGAAAATAAGATATAAAATAGACAAACGGGTCATCTTTCTTGCCTCGAAGCCTTTCCAATTTCAATAACTTTTGATCCTCATCAACAGCAAAAAATTGCGTGACCGCTTTATCGGGAACTACCCAGCTAACATGAAGTTCGAAATTCTTCACCTCGATGCCACGATTTTTCATCTCCTGTGAAAAGCTTAGCCAATTTTTGGACTTCGAACTGAATTTGGAACTGGCAACTTTTGTACCGATACCTTTTTTCCGAATCAATAGTTCCTCATACACCAGTTTATTAATCGCCAGACGCAAAGTAGAACGCGAAATAGCCAAACGTTTCGCCAGTTCTATTTCATTTGGCAACAATTTCCCTTCAATATATTCCGGCTGTTTTATCAACTCCCGCAATAGATTCTCTGCCTGTATATGCAGTGGAACTGGACTTTTGTGATCTATTTTTAAATTCATTACATAATATTGCTTAGGCTAAAATAAGATTTTTTGGATAATTAAAAAAATAGACATATGTTTGTATGTATATACATATAAAACTTATAAACCCGATATGTCTAAGAATTTTATAGTTATTTTATGCATTGTTTCACTGGGAGGACTACTTTTTGGCTTCGATATGGCTGTGATAGCTGGAGCTCTACCGCTGGTCAAACAATTTTTTGGACTGTCTCCGGTGCAAGAAGGCATTTTTGTTAGTTCAGCATTGGTAGGCTGTATCATAGGTGTATTTTTCACAGGATCTTTTACAGACAAATATGGTCGTAAACAGGCCTTCATTGTTGCATCCTTACTTTTCTTACTGTCTGCAATCGGTTGCGGATTTAGTCCCAGCTATACCTTGTTGATCCTGAGCAGAAGCATTGGTGGTCTAGGTGTTGGTATTGCTTCCATTGTCGTACCACTTTATCTGGCCGAAATATCACCCAGTAAATTTAGAGGCAGATCTGTCACCTGTTATCAATTAGCGATTACATTTGGTATCCTCGTGGCCTATATTAGTAATTATCTTATTCTTCAGCAACATTCTTCGCCACAGACTGAGCTTTGGCGTGGCATGTTTTTAGTCGGTGCTATTCCCGCAATTCTACTCTGCTTGGGTGTTTATTTTATCCCTGAAAGTCCACGTTGGCTGGCCAAAAATGGTCGTACGAAGGAGGTCGCAGCAATTAGCGCTAAACTCGGCCTTACAGATCTGCATGATTCACCGAGCCCGGCAAAAGGAAATATCAGAACGCTTTTTACCCCCATTTACCGACGGGCTTTTCTTCTTGGACTATTCTTACCTTTATTTTCCCAGCTCAGCGGCATCAATGCAATCGTCTATTATGGGCCGAGTATCCTTCTGGAATCGGGTATCTCTTTAGATAATTCCTACCATGCACAATTGTTTTTCGGTGTAGCGAACGTCTTATTCACCTGTTTTGCCATCTGGAAAGTAGACAATTGGGGACGAAGACCCTTATACATTGCAGGGACCTTGGGTGCTACCATTAGCCTGGTTGTGACGGGTTATCTCTTTAGTCAGGGGCAACCAAACAATATTGCTCTGATTATTTCCATACTCTCATTCTTATTTTTCTTTGCTTTTTCTATTGGCCCTTTAAAATTTGTCGTAGCGGCTGAAATATTTCCGAACGCCATACGTGCCCGGGCGATGGGCATAAGTATCATGGTCATGTGGATTTCCGACGCCATCGTTGGCCAGCTGACTCCTATTTTACTTGCATCTTGGGGTGCACATTATACCTTTTGGTTATTTGCTTTTTTCTGCGCTATAGCCTTTATTGTTGTATTGGGTTATCTGCCAGAAACCAAAGGGAAACCTTTGGAGGAGATCGAGCAATACTGGATTGAAAAATCCAAGAAAAATTCCCAAAAGCCAAACGCATAATTTCATTCAAGATACATTACATCATTTAAGTCATTTTTTTACATACGCAATAAATAAATCTTATGTATTCCAATATTCAAACGACATCTTTTCAGTACGATATCTTACCTACATTTCCAGTTCAGGGAACATTGTCAAACGCTTATCATGAGCTGGTCGATCACCTGATCGAACACAATATACACTGCATAGATGGATTTGTCGGTATAAATTGGGAAATACCAGTAACACAAATTCAGCAAGAATTTGCGCAACGTGGGTTAGTTGTACGATTTGTTTCTATGGAGACAGCTTTCTTACCTGAAACGACTATCCAGGAGAAGGTAGCACCTTATCTTGGGGGCAATGACCCATTATTCGGGAAAAAGACCCCACTCCTACTCAGTGCATATTTTGATACAGCAAAATTAGCGGCACTTCAGGAAATTTTAAACAATGCAACTAAAAATGAATATATCATTTTTTATGGTCCGGGAGCAGCATTACTCGATAGTTCCAGTAAAGTGATGTACATTGATTTACCTAAAAATGTACTGATTCAACGGATGCGTTCCGGGAAGGCATGGAATTTAGCCTGTTCCCCACAGACAAATCAAAAAGAAGTTTACAAACGTTATTATTTTATTGATTGGGAGATACTCAACAGACATAAAAGAACGCTATTATCCCGTGTCGAAATTCTGGCCGATCAGCAGTCTCCTGAAAATCTACCTTGGATTGTAGGACAAGATTTAAAAAAGACCTTACACGCTATGTCCGAAAATTACTTTCGGGTAAGACCAACATTTGAACCTGGTGTTTGGGGTGGGCAATGGATGAAAGAACATCTGACTGGCATAGATCAACAGGTAAAAAACTACGCCTGGTCCTTTGAAATGATCGTTCCAGAAAACGGTATATTACTTGAATCCAATGGCTTAGTTCTCGAAATTTCATTTGATCAGTTGATGTTTCAGGAGAGTCTAAATATACTGGGGACGGCACAGCCACGTTTTGATGTTGAATTCCCGATCCGGTTTAACTTTCTTGACACTTTTGATGGGGGCAATCTGTCCATTCAATGTCACCCTAGTCCCAGCTATGCCAAAACGGAATTTGGGGAAAATTTTACACAGGACGAGTCGTATTACATTGTTGACAGAAAAGGAGACGCTCAGGTTTATTTGGGATTTCAGGAAGATATTGATGCCGAAAATTTCCGTACGGTTCTAGAACAGAGTTTCCAAACCGGTGAGCCCATTGCGATTGACAGCTATGTGCAAAAATTCGAATCAAAAAAACACCAGCTATATTTAATTCCCCATGGCACTGTACACTCTTCCGGAACAAACAACCTTGTCCTGGAAATCAGTGCTACACCCTACAACTACACCTTTAAGATGTATGATTGGGTACGCCCAGATTTAGATGGTAAACCACGGCCATTAAATATTGACCGCGCTTTCTCCAATCTTAATTTTAACCGAAAAGGCGATGTTGTCAAAGACACGCTACTATCCGAACCAGATACGCATGTGCTCGATCCTCAATCGGCAAAAGTACATCTGCCAACCCATGAAGATCATTTTTACGATGTTTACAGGTATGAATTTGCGCAGGAGGTAGCCATTGAGACAAAAGGACAATGTCATATTATGATGCTTGTGGAAGGAGAAGCGATTGAATTGACGACAGCCAACGGAATGAAAAAAATCTTTCATTATGCGGAAACATTTGCTGTTCCTGCTGCTGCGAGATCGTATTCCCTTCGTAATCTGGGAACTGGTCCTGCGAAGGTCATTCAATCTTTTGTAAAAGATTCAAAATGTTAATTTAAGTATACTCACAATAAAAAAAAGCATTATGAGAAATTTATATTTCGCGTTATCTACCTCATTGTTAATCTTATCCTGCAATGGCGGGGGAAATAAAGCTAAAGTCAGCAACACAGCGCAAACCGCAGTACAAGACAGCAGTTTCCAGCTCGTCAAGGATATGGCGACCAATGTGATTAAAGCCGGATTCAATGCTGGTGACGGCTATAGTGAGGTATGGATCAGGGACTATAACACTTTTATTACACTAGCAAGCCAAGTACATCCCCACGAGCAGATCAAAGATCAACTGGCCCTATTTTTTAAATTACAGGGTACTGATGGCAATATCGCAGACGGTTTCGTCAAAAAATCGAGTTTAAAAAATGGCGTTTCCGACTACTATACAATCCTCAGTCCCCTCGCCCCCGAATATGCTGCACATAAAAACACGGTCGAAACGGATCAGGAGACCTCTTTGATTCAGGCGGTCCATAAATATATTATAGCCACAAAGGATACTTCTTTTCTCACGCAAAAGATAGGTGAAACAACAGTCAAAGATCGGATGGAACAGGCTTTGCAATTCCTCATGGACAAACGCTATAATAGCACTTATGGCTTATTATGGGGCGCGACAACAGTAGACTGGGGGGATGTCCAACCCGAACACGATTGGGGTGTCCATTTGGATGAAAGCTCACATATTGCATTGGATATATATGATAATGCTATGTTTTTAATTGCACTGGACAATTATATGGATCTCTTCCCCGAGAAAAAGGAGAAATGGGGCAAGATCAGAGCGATGATTGCCGGCAATACCATGAAACATCTCTGGGATGAGAAAAATCAAAAATTCATTCCCCATATTTATATCAATGGGTCGCCATTTCCAAAGGATTTTGATGAAAATCAGATCTATTACCATGGCGGAACAGCAATTGCCATTGAAGCCAACCTACTCAGCAAAGAGCAGATTAAAACCTCTCTGGATAAAATGATCAAAAATGTAAAGGATGCTGGTGCAGCTACGATTGGTTTAACCATATATCCTACTTATCCCGCTGGATTCTTCAAAAACAAAGGCATGTACCCTTACGGCTATCAAAATGGTGGAGATTGGACCTGGTTTGGTGGACGAATGATCCAACAGCTGGTTAAAAACGGGTTTCAACAAGAAGCCTATGAACAGATCCAGCCGATGTTGGCACGTGTTATTAAAAACAAAGGTTTTTACGAATGGTATACCAAAGACAATAAGCCTGAAGGTTCGGGAACTTTTAGAGGTGAAGCAGGTGTTCTTTACGATGCGATCAACCTATTGGAAAATACCGGGAAATAACCCGCAGTATTTATATACGACAACTGCAAATAAGGTGTTCGATCTTTTCGGACACCTTATTTGTTTATTCAATTTTGTTCACATTCCCGACAGTCTCTTTCCAGGTATGCTATAAACGCTACCATCCTCCAATTGCATCTTTCCAACAGCTACTATTCAGGTTTCCGATACCCTTTAAGTATTGACTAAGTATTGTTTCAGTATTGACTAAGTATCTATTCAGTAGTATTACTATCAATGGATAAAACTACTTGGCCTGTACTTTATCATCACTAGAACCTGACTGTATCCGTAGCGATAAATGGCAATTGGTAATTTCCTGTGTCGATGCGAACCTTACTATGTAGTGCTTTTAAGGCCGTGCTGTCCTGGCCGCCCGTTTGGTAGATGTATACATTTTTCAGACTAGGAATATCCTTCAGATTCGACAAACCCTTTGCAGTTACTTTTGTTCCCACCAGGTTCAGATAGATCAACTTTTGCAGTCCTTTCAATTGTGACAAGCCACCATCGGATACCTTTGTATTCTCGAGGTGTAAACGTGCAATGACAGGCATGTCTTTTATAGCCGAAAGAGCCTGATCTGTTATCGCTGTATGACCGAGTTTCAATTGAACAATATTTTCTTTGATAGCCAACAATTCGTTCAGGTCCTTATCACTGAATTGTGGGTAGTTGATGGCATTGACCAGCACGAGATTATTTTCTTTAGCCACAGGAATGATTTTAATACCTTTTGCCTGCCAGGCATCGACTTTATCCTTTGGTAAATCGGGTGCTTTTGGAAAATCTGCATACAATACCGGAGAAGCTTCCTGTTCACCTGTTTCAAGTTTTTTTAGCACGGCCGCTATTTCTTTCGTCTGTGTGAGTTGATTCACCTTTTTATCGAAACTCGCACCTTGATCAATCCACCAAGCAATCAACTTGATCTGATCAGGGCTAATGGGTGTACGTCCCTTTGGCGGCATCCTTTTTTTATGTCCCTCGGGAAGTACCAACCGTGCATAAAGCTCACTTTCTTTCGCGTTATTATCCTTTAGCACTTTGCCATTATCACCACCTTTTAGCAAGCTTTCCTTCGTATGTAAGGCCAATCCTCCCTCCTGTTTACGATCACCATGACAGCTCTGGCATCGTTGCTTAAGTATTGGCTGTATCACACCGTCATAGACAGCAGCAGCCTGCACATTCTCAACAATTAAAAGTTCTTCGCTGTTCTCCTTCAGCCCAAAGGTTTTTTTCATGGCCTGCGGCATGGCTTCAATAAAATAACCTTTCCCATGTGTTAACGTCCCTCCATAGTGCCCTGTGATCCCCAATAATACGATCAAGATCAAAAATAACCAGAAACGAAACCCGACCATCTTTTTCAGCCCAGATAAAGGCCCTTTTTTTTCACGGTATAGGAAATAAAGCAAAAGGCTGCATCCAGCAACTGTAATACCCAACCACTGATGGTAATTCAGCACCTGTATCTCGTATCCGCCATTACGTGAAAGCAAAAATCCGGAAAGAGCAGCCAGCACTGCTGCCATGCTACCGAATAACAGGGATAATCTGATCGCGGGCAGATAGGCATCTATTTTTCTAAATCTTTCCAAAAAAGCCATCACAAATGCGATCAACAAAATTCCGATGGGTAAATGTACTAGAATGGGATGAAACCGTCCAAAAAATCCCATCAATTCTTCAAGGAAAACCATCATTCTTTATACCTGTCTTTGAGTAGGTTCAACATATAGACATTTACTGACCATTGATCAGCAACAGGTTGCTGTGTGAAAGGTAAGGTAGGTAAGTAACCAGCTGGACCAAATTCAGTTGTAATGGTCAATAGCTTTGCTCCGTTTTTTTTGTGCTGAGCAACCACTTCGTCCCACCAGCTCAAATGCTGATCAACGGTATTTTTCCATTCAGGAGCTGCTGGATCATTGACCTGAGGTCCCTCGGGATGTCCGATACGGGCATGGATATGTTCTGTTCGGGCAAGTGCCAGCGAGACTGCATCGGCCTGGTCGGCAAGTAGGGACTCATGTACATTGCACCAATGTGAAATATCCAAAGCCAATCTTAAGTTGGGAATTTTTGTTAAATATTCTTTCGTCAGGTGTGCTGCAAAGCTAAATCTACCACGATGCGTTTCGTGGTATACCGGGATATGCTGTTTGTCCATAACGACTTGACCGATAGCAATCAATTGTTTGTTCTGTTCAAACGAATAATACTCCTTACCTGTATGGCAATTGATAAAATCAGGTTTCATACTTGCAGCCTCTTCTAGATTACGTTTAAAACTCTCCCGATACTGTTCGAAAGAACTTCCAGAACCACCAGCGAGCAGACCTAAACACAGACCATGTCTCCGCAGGGCTTCAGTCATTTCCTTTCGTTCATTTGCATCTCCAGGCAGCCAGGCTTCAACACCATCGTACCCTGCGTTCTTTACACGTTCACAAAACCGCTCCCAAGAATCGGTATTTCCCCAATTTGTACAATAGTACTTGATCTGTAATTTCTCTTGTTGCTGGGCCAAGAGCGCAAAAAAATTGGCCATCAGTAGGATTAATAATAGTAGTCGTTTCATGATCTAAATAATAGCTTGTATAAGTTCGCCTTCCACATCCGTCAGACGGAATGGCCGGCCTTGAAATTCATAGGTAAATTTTTCGTGATCAAAGCCCAGTAGATGGAGCATGGTTGCGTGGACATCGTGGACAGAAGCCCTTCCTTCAACTCCTGCAAAACCAATATCGTCTGTTTGTCCATAGCTGATTCCATTTCGCACACCTCCGCCTGCCATCCAAATCGTATAAGCATCCGTATGATGATCCCTTCCCAAAAAAGGCATATCACTATTATCACGGTTCTCCTGCATTGGAGTCCGTCCAAATTCGCCGCCCCAAACCACCAATGTATCTTCCAGCAATCCCCGTTGTTTTAAATCCATAATCAATGCTGTCATCGGACGATCAATTTCACGACATTTGTTGCGAAATCCGAGATCTATCGAGTCACTGGCATTTGTCCCATGACTATCCCAGCCCCAATCAAACAATTGTACAAAGCGTACCCCTTGTTCAACAAGCTTACGAGCCAGCAGACAATTATTGGCAAAAGATTCCTTTCCAGGTTCGGTACCATACAACTCATGGATATAAGCGGGTTCGTTATTGATATTCATTACTTCAGGTACGGCCACCTGCATTTTATAGGCCATTTCGTATTGGGCAATCCGTGACAATGTTTCGGGATCCTTAAAAGTATCGTACTCCGTTTTATTTACATTATTGATCGCATCAATAAGATTACGCTTCATATCCCTATCCATCCCCTCCGGATCAGCGATATACAGCACTGGGTCACCTTTGGAACGACACTGAACCCCTTGATAAACCGATGGCAGGAAACCACTTCCCCAGACACTCTTTCCAGCATCCGGTGTCTTACCGCCAGAAGTCAAAACCACAAATCCTGGTAAATTGCTATTCTCCGACCCCAATCCATAGGTCACCCAAGAACCGATACTTGGCCGCCCCAATCGGGCACTACCAGTATGCATAAACAGCTGCGCAGGTCCATGATTAAATTGATCTGTATGGACGGCTTTCAAAAAACTCACTTCATCTACTACTTTACTAAAGTGCGGCAAATGATCTGATACCCAAGCACCACTTTCACCATATTGCTTAAAAGTCGCCTGTGGTCCCAGCATTTTAGGTATGCCCCGAATAAAAGCAAATTTCTTTCCGGCCAAAAGCGATTGGGGACAGGGTTGATTATGTAATTTCTGCAGTGCGGGTTTATAATCAAATAGTTCAAGCTGTGAAGGTGCTCCAGCCATATGCAGGTAAATCACACTTTTTGCTTTACCCGGGAAATGCGGTGATTTAGGGATCAATGGGTTTAAGGCGTTCAGATCCAGGCTCCCTTTTTGTTTTGATGTATCCCATCCGCCACAGCTCGCCAAAAGACTTCCAAGGGCAATGCCACCAATGCCAGCTACACAATCCTTTAAGAAATGTCTTCTTGTCACAGCCTTCAATTCAGATTGCTGCGCTTCTTTTATTAGTTTATTCAGATCCTTCATTAACGTAAATCTTTTTTAATAGCACTGATTCGACCATGAATCTATTATATCTCCGTTTATTGGCTCATTCCATTTCCACTTGTCTTAGGAACAAAACTATCCTTCCCGCTGCCTTTATGATTTTGTCAAAAATTCATCTAAATTCAATAATGCATTCGCAACCAACATATAAGCAGCTTTGGCAGGAAGTGTCTTTGTATTTTCCTTTGCCAGATCGCTGCCTACATATTTTGCAGCAGAAGCTGGAGTTCTGCTAAATTCCTTGAGCGCCTTTTGATAAAGCCGCTCAAGATCGGCTATCTTCTTTGGATCAGCCTCCTTGAGCATTGCCCTTTTATAACCGGCGTTAAGACTCTTTTTCGTATCTCCTTTTCCTTCTTGTACCATGATATCACCTAAATGCTTGGCGGCTTCCAGGTATACCGGATCATTGAGTGTAGCCAGCGCCTGCAAAGGCGTATTTGTACGTATACGGTCAACCAGACAGACCTCCCTACTGGATGCATCAAATGAAACAAAGGATGGATATGGGCTGGTTCGTTTCAAAAAAGTATAAACACCACGTCTATACTGATCTTCGCCTTCACTTTTAACCCAGGACTCACCACTATACACCGTCATCCAGACCCCATCCGGTTGGTAAGGCATGACACTTGGTCCATACATCTTGGTGCTTAACAGTCCACTGACCGCCAGGGCTTGATCCCGGATCTGTTCTGCGGAAAGCCGAAACCGGGGTCCTCTGGCCAAATAATAGTTCTGCGGGTCCTTTTCTACATTTTTGTTATCTAGTGTAGAAGACTGCCTATAAGTACCGGAGAGAACAATCTCACGGATCAGATTCTTCATACTCCATTTTTTGCCGTTCATCAGGTCTAAGGCGAGGTAATCTAACAATTCACGGTGTATCGGTGGTATACTCTGTGTTCCCATATCCCCCAAAGGTTCTACTAACCCCCGGCCAAACAGTTGAGCCCAAACACGGTTAACCAATGTCCTGGCAGTCAATGGGTTTTCTTTACTCACAATCCATTGCGCGAAACCCATGCGATTTTTCGGCGCACCTTTCGGAAAATCATTGAGTGATTCCGGAACCATGGGCTGTACTTCCACCCCTAGAGACAAACGGTTCCCCCGAATGAATACATTGGTTTTTCGTCGCATATCTTTAGGGTTTTCGATCATGACAGGTACACTTTCAGGCTGTAGATTGACAAGTTGTAAAAAATTCCGCTGAAAGATCTGATTTTCTGTGGATTCCCCTATCGGGAAATCTTCCCGAAAAGCGAACCATTCGATCATACATATCGGTTGACCACTTGCAACAGCAGGATTTTTAAATACAAGATATAAGTCATGTATACCACTAGTCGGTTTTATTGCCGCTTGAATGACCTGCCTTCCCGAGGTTTTGGGTAAATCCACATTAGCCAGCAGAGGTCCATTGGGAGATTTGAGATGCACTTCCATTTTTCCGCCGGCTACATCCGTCCAAAAATTCATGAATAGCTGACTTTTACCATCCAAGGCAATCGTTTTCAAACGTGCTGACCCGCTATTGCGTACGCCCAACCATTTTGTGTCATACAACGCACCATCGACAATCTGATCGCTATAATGGGCGTGGACTTTGGGCTCAAGCGTATGTAAAAAAAGATCCGCCGATTTCACCACATTTCCATTGCCATTGGCCGCTAGCCAATGCTTAATACTATCAATACGTTTTTCATCTTGGGCGGTGTAGAAGCGTAATTTTGGGTGATCTCCCTGTGTATCTTCGTCCCTTGTATTGTTGAAGAACGCCAAAGATTTATAGTATTCCTCAAATTTAAAAGGATCATAGGTGTGACTATGGCATTGTACACACTCAAATGTTGTGCTCAACCATACCTGATAGCTCGTATTCAGCCGATCCAAAACAGCCGCCATCCGAAACTCTTCACTATCGGTACCACCCTCATCGTTATTCATCGTATTCCGGTGAAAGGCCGTAGCAATGAGCTGATCTTTGGTTGGCTCGGGCAAGAGATCCCCCGCCAACTGTTCAACTGTAAACTCGTCATAGGGCATATCCTTATTCAACGCCTTAATTACCCAGTCCCGATAGGGCCAAATATTCCTCGAGCCATCTTTTTCATAACCTTTGGTATCCGCGTACCGTGCCATATCCAGCCACCAACTAGCCCATTTTTCGCCATATCTGGAAGAAGCCAATAAACTATCCACTCGACGAGCATAAGCGTCATCGCTTTGATCTTCAATAAATGCTTGTGTTTCGGCCAAAGTCGGCGGCACCCCTATCAGATCCAAATAAACCCTTCTTAATAAGGTGGTCCGATCTGCTTCATCTGCAATTGTAAGACTCTTAACCTTCAATTTATCCTGAACAAAATAGTCAATATTATTGTTCACGCCTTTAGGTTTTATTCCAAATAGACCAGCAAATGAAAAAGGTTTAGGGACATCTACTTCCTTCGGTAAAGTATAGGCCCAATGTTCACCCCACTTTGCTCCTTCGTCAATCCATCTTTTTAAAATGTCAATCTCCTCGTCATTCAGTTTAGGCGCATTATAGGGCATGCGCAACTCGGGATCATCCGAGATCAGTCTTTTCATAAACTCACTATGCTCAGCATCGCCTGGAATAATAGCTGCCTTACCTGACTCAGCTTTGGCAAAAGCTTCATTTTCGAAAAGAAAACTCAGCCCCCCATTTTTTTTCACACCGCCATGACAGGTAATACAATGCTTGTTTAATATCGGTTTAACATCCGCACTAAAGTCTACTGCTTCTTTTTTGCTAAATGTAAATATTGCAATACAAGTAATGGCTAAGGCCAATAATGCTAATACCAGTAATTTTCTATTCATAGCAATAAGGTCTATTCAATATTATTGTGTTATTAGGTTTATTTATAATTCTGATGTAAATCTACCAATGCTAGCCAGAGGAATAAATACAAACATGTGATATTTTGCATCGAAATGCATTGGCATAAAATTAAACAAGAACGATTGTATATACTAAAACTAGATTAACAGAAATATAAACTATATTACCATCTCCTCCAACAATCTTCATTCTGTCGCGATCTGCACCAAATAACCTCGATTTGCACTCAATAACAATTTGGTTACGATACCTTGATGAGGATCCGTTTTTATACTTTTAGTTCGATGTTAAATTTAAGATCCAAGCATCTGCAACAAATATCTTATGGTCAAAAGGTAAAATAGGCTATAAAAATGCCTAGATAGTGTCAGCTATTTACTTTGTTGACCATTAAATTTGTAGACCATACCCACATAAATTATGAAATATTGTTTTCTCCTATTATTATTTTTCACGACTCGAATGGTTGTAGGACAACCATCCACAAACTACAATCTCAATTTTACGGATCTCGCCACACGTTGGGATGAGGCCATTCCCTTAGGTAATGGACAATTAGGTGCATTGGTCTGGAAAAAGGAAAATACCATCCGCTTCTCGCTAGACCGCGCCGATCTTTGGGATGAGCGAAAAGCATTCGATGTAGAAAAACATGACTTTACATGGGTACAGCAACAGCTAAAAAATAACAACTATCAAGCGGCTCAACAATGGGGCGACGCACCTTACGACCGTTCTCCCTATCCTACTAAACTTCCCGCAGCAGCAATGACATTCGATTTAGCGAAATTTGGGAAAGTCATTTCCAATGAACTGGATCTAAAAAGCGCCATACATACAATTAAATTTGATGATGGTAAAATCCTGACCTCTTTTGTCCATGCAACAAGACCGATGGGCTATTTCGAAATTACTGCTGAGAACGCCAATGAGCTTCGCCCAGAATTGATTCCACATCAATACGAAGTGAATAGCGATGTGCATGAGCAAAAAAGTGTTGTCGATGGACAGAGTTTAGCCCGATTAGGTTATAAACAGGGAAATATTGTTAAAACGAAAAATTCCGAATTATTACACCAGGAAACTTACGATCATCACTTTTTTGAGGTTCTACTTGAATGGGAAAAAGTATCGCCAAACAAACTAATCGGTTATTGGACAATCAGCAATGACCAAAAGGCAAAAGCACAGCGGCTCTCGACCCAACAATTTAACACTGCAAAGCAAAGTCATATGACCTGGTGGACAAACTACTGGACCCAATCGACCATTTCCATTCCCGAAAAAAATCTCGAGAAGCAATACTACCTTGAACTCTATAAATTGGGAGCCACAGCACGACAAGGAGCTCCCGCAATTACACTCCAGGCTGTTTGGACTGCCGACAATGGGGGGCTTCCCCCCTGGAAAGGTGATTTTCACAATGATCTCAACACTCAATTGAGCTATTGGCCAGCCTATACAGCTAACCGCATGAATGAAGCGAAAAGTTTTACCGATTGGTTATGGAAAATCAGACCGAAAAACCTTGCCTATACCAAACAATATTTTGGTGTTGAAGGGTTAAATATTCCCGGTGTACTGACATTAAACGGCGATCCAATGGGTGGTTGGATTCAATACTCCCTCTCGCCTATGGTCAGTGCCTGGACTGCACAACATTTTTATTGGCAATGGAAATACGGGATGGATCCCAAATTTTTAAGAAAACAAGCTTATCCCTACATTATAGAAGCAGCAACCTATTTAAAGAATATCACCTATCTCAGCGATGGGAAACGCTATTTACCGTTGAGCAGTAGTCCGGAATATAATGACAACACGACAGCAGCCTGGTTTGTTAACTGGACCAATTTTGATCTCAGCCTCGCACAGTACCTATTCACCATCGCAGCAGAGGTAAGCACCGCTAATGGAAAGTCCCAAGCAGCCAAAGAATGGCTTCAGTACCGTGCCGAACTGCCAAGTTTTGCAGTTGATGAAACTGGCCTACAAGTGGCCGTGGATCTACCGATGAAACATTCTCATCGACATATGTCACCCTATATGGCGATTTACCCTTTAGGCTTGCTTGATATCAATAATGCAAAAGATAAACCATTAATCGAAAATTCCTTGATGCATTTGGAACAATTGGGTACACGTGCCTGGGTTGGCTATTCATTCGCCTGGATGGCCTGTCTTCATGCAAGGGCTAAACAAAGCAAACAAGCGGTTTTAAACTTACAGAAATTTGCCAATAACTTTTGTTCCAGCAACTCTTTTCATTTAAACGGAGATCAAAATGGTGGTCAGTATTCCGATTTTACCTATCGCCCTTTTACACTAGAAGGAAATTTTGCCTTCGCACAGGGCATTCATGAATTATTGATTCAGAGCAAAAGTGATTATATAGAAATTTTCCCAGCCATTCCGGACGATTGGAAAAATGTGTCCTTTAAAAACTTGAGAACAGCGGGCGGATTTATCGTCAGCGCCGAAAAGAACGACAATAAAATAACAATATTGAAAGTAACGGCTACACAGAATGGAATTTTTCGCATTTTTGAAAAAACTGATCTTCAGGATCTTTCCAGTAAAAAACAGTTGACAAAAAACAATCAGGTCCAATGCATCAGCCTCAAAAAAGGTCAGACAATTGAGCTAGGTAGTATCTAATTAAATCCATATTAGCGCATCGCAATGATTAACCGGAAAAAATTCATCCAGCTGGGTGGCCTTGGCATAGGTGGTCTCTTTATCAATAAGGGTCTTGCCAGTTCGCCTATCGCATGTACAGAAAACAATGTGTTGAGGACAAACCAAGTTAAATTTGGTGTTATTACAGATCTTCATCACGATCTCATGCACGATGGCACAGGTCGGGCCAAACGTTTTATTGACGCAATGAATAGCGAAAAACCTGACTTTATTATCTCTTTGGGCGATTTTTGCTTCCCTAAACCAGAAAATAAAGAATTAATGGACATTTGGGGCCATTTTTCAGGTGAACGGCACTTTGTACTTGGCAATCACGATACTGATGGCGGTTTCACAAAAAAACAGGTAACTGATTTTTGGAATAGTCCTGCCCCTTACTATTCTTTCGACAAACAAGGTTTTCATTTTGTTATACTGGATGGTAACGAAAAAAATCCTACAAAAAAAATTGAAGGTTATCCCCGAAGTATTGGTCAACAACAGCTGGACTGGTTAAAAAGAGACATTCAAAATACCAAAAACCGAGTCATCATCTTTTGTCATCAAGGCCTGGACAATGATAATGGCGGACTGGAAAATGGTATGTCCATACGCTATACACTAGAGCAGATGAATATCGAGGCTGGTTTCAAAAAAATTTTACTTGTCCTTACAGGTCATCATCACTTAAATTACCATAATGAGATCAATGGGATTCATTATGTACAAATCAATAGTGCCTCTTATTATTGGGCTGGTGATACATTTGAAAGCAAAGCTTTTGATGGGGAGTTCTATAAAAAACATGGTATTTTAAAACGAACTTTGGTTTATCAAGATCCCCTCTGGGCAACCATTAGTATAGATCACAAAAAAAATATCCGTATCCAGGGTTCTGAAACGTCCCTGGCTGGTATACCTTTATCCGAAGTAGCCATTGATATCCACAAGGATGTCTATCCGATCAGTTCCAAGATTGACAGCAGACACCTACACTACTAACTAAAACTAATCTCAAGAATATCTATAAAAATGGCCAAAAAATCTTTTAAAGATCCTTTGGCCATTTCTCCTACTATAGCGCACCAGTTGCACTTTTCAGCATACAGTAGGAATCAAAAATGAGTCGAATATCTTAAGGCAGTTTGATCAAAAACTCCTCTTTCGGCAACCTAAACTTTTTCAATTTTAACAACCAATCCTCTTCTCCCAAGCGGTAACCTAATGGTAATAAAACCACACTCTTTAGACCCATCTTATCCAGTCCCAACAACTTATCCAAATCACCGTTAGAAAACCCCTCCATTGGTGTTGCGTCTACTTGCAATTCTGCCGCTTGAGCGATAGCCATTCCGAAAGAAATATAGGCTTGCTTAGCTGCGTGTGCAGCTTGTTGTTCTTCAGTAAGCTCGGCAAACATACTTTTCAACCTGTTTTTGTATTCATCAGTTGTATCCAGTGGTAAACCCCTATGGTTATTCATATGATCAAATGTAGCGTCAATACGTTCGTCCGTGTATTTATCCCATGCCGCAAAAATCAATAAATGCGAACTTTCTGCTATAATCTGCTGTCCGAATGCAACAGGCACGATCTGCTCTTTTAATTGCTGGTCGGTAATCAGCACAACGCGAAATGGCTGTAGGCCAGAAGAACTCGGTGCCATACGCGCTGCTTCGATAATCTTATCTACATCCTTTTGATCAACCTTCTTTGTTGAATCGTATTTTTTGGTTGCATAACGCCACTCAAGTGTTTCTAATAATGCCATTTTCTTTTATTTATTACTGTCGATTTTATTTCCGTATCCCTGTTACCGGGCTGGTATTTTGTATAAATTTGGTAAAAAAAATCAAATTTGGAAAGTGATGCTTTATCTGCTTCCTATTTTAATTTTTATTTACAACATAAATATACATGTTTAAACATTAAAACAAAACCCAACTCAGTACATTGTGGTTAAATCTTGGCAAAACCTAGGCTGATGATCATTTCTCAACGATTAAGAATCCCTTCTGCTAACGTCTTTTTTTCGCAAAAGGGTTAAAGGAAAGCCCCACATTGACATAAAAAGAAGGATCTGCGGTGGCTTCCCAGACATAGTTATTTTGTTTTTCATTTTTTTCAAATATCCTTGATCGTGGGATGGCCTTCATCCCTGATTTGACAGTTGCGATAAATGATCTTCCCAAATGATGTTCATATGTCAATCCTGAATTAATCTCCATCTGACTTAAGGTATACACCTTGTCTGATCCCAAAAAGTCATAGAGATAGAATATCGTCGTATTAAGGTCTGAACCTAACGAAAGACGGCCGTTCCGCAACATTGTTTTTCGCACATAAGCACCTTTTGGCAATAGCACATCCACCATCCAGCCATCACGATATTGCTGTTTGTAGGTGAAGGTTGGAACCAGGGGAATAATTGCAGCAGGGTCAACAAATCCAAGTAGACCAATTGTCATTTGTACATCTCGTGTAGCTTTTAGCACCAATGTTCCAGTCAACATACCTCGTACCCGCTCTAACCCTTTCTCACTTCCATCCGTCATGATACTGGCAGAATAAATGGCCATCTTACCAAATAATTTTGAAAAGTAGGAGAAATTAAGTGATTCATAATGGTAATGAAAGTTCTCCGTATGTATTTTTGGCTGCTGCATACTGAAATCCGATTCCTGCACATCCAGAGCGGTATACTGATAACCTAGGCTAGTGCCTAATGCCCAGTTACGGCGGTTTAAAAAATTCACATTTAAGCTACCTCCAGCCTGATGGAAAGACGATATCTTACCCGGGTTGCTGGCCCCTTCCTTTTGGTTGGATGAATACTTATATCCACCATTATATTCATAACTTAGGTTTAGTACTCTTGCCGCTGGAAATTTGTCTGCAACAATGGCCTGTACTTTTTGGGGGATACTGTCTTTGGTCTGCGCGGAACTGCTGCATGCAAGGGCAAAACTCCCTAACATCATTAAATTCTTTTTCATTCGGATTCACGAGTTTATCTATCTATTCTTTTATCATTAAATATTATACAAAAACCGTCTTTTCGAAATAAACGCAAGCGGTTATTGCTTTACAAGAATAGAGGAATCTGACACTTACAATCCGCTTTTTATACAAAAGGCTCAATATTTTATACGAAAAACAGACAGCAGAAAAGCCTGATTATCTAAGCTATCACATGGATTTATTTTAGTATAAAAAAAATGGGGGTTCGTATAAAAGAACATTTAATTGGAACAAAAAAAATTACATTTGCGAAATTAGCATCAGTAATCCCGCTCATTATGCAAGACTGTGACAATCGCATTGTTTTACGTTACTTAACGGAGAAAAAAACCAGGTTTTTACGACATGCCTTATTTTTGATTGGCCTGCTTATTCTTTTTGCCAATGCCAACACAAATAACCAGTTTTTGGGCAATTATAGGACGTATTTCTCGTTAGCACTCTGGACGGTATTTGTTGCCATGTTCTATATCAATATGTATGTATTGATTCCACAATATTTTTTCAAGGGGAAATATGAGGTCTATATTGTATTACTTATTCTTTTGGTAACGGCGAGCCTGCTCGTTGTTATGCAGATTGCACTGTATATCTTTAGCATCCATATTCCAACCATCGAAAGGCAACGAACAAATACAATGGGTTTTGTCAGTGGTTTGTTTATCTGCGTTCCAATCATTTTAACGACCACCACTTTTAAACTTTTCAAACGTTGGTTAGAAGACAATAAACGGATCTCAGATTTAAAAAATTTGGCATTGACAACCGAGCTAAATGCACTAAAGAACCAGATTCAACCTCATTTTCTATTTAACATGCTCAATAATGTCAAGGCATTAATTCGGAAAGATCCCAATATGGCGACGGAGGTTATCTTAAAACTGTCGGATTTTCTACGGTACCAGCTATACGAAAATGACGATGATAAAACACTTCTAAAATCCGAAATAAACTTTATTTTCAACTTCCTGAAGCTCGAAGAAATACGCAGAGATAATCTGAAAACATCACTGTCATGTGCAGGAGAACTAGAAAATCGAAGTATTTTTCTGCCGCCACATCTGTTTACCGCTTTTATAGAAAATGCAATCAAACACAGTATTAGTCTGGACAATAAAAATACATTTATTGCCATCCGTTTTACACATATAGATGGACAGCTTTGTTTCGAATGTGAAAATTCAACAGATCCAAATCTTTCAAAGACTCATCATCAGTATGGTGGGTTGGGATTAGTAAATGCCAAACGACGGCTGGATCTATTATATACTGATAATTACGAACTATCAATAGCAAAAAGTGACTTGTTATATCACGTAAAATTAAAAATTCCACTATGAATTGTATTATTGTAGATGATGAACCTTTAGCAAGAGAAGAGATGAAAAACCTGGTTGAAGAAATTTCTGCTATTGAGGTAATAGGCGAATTTTCAAATGCCATATCCGCCCGCGAGTATCTTACGACCAAATCTGTTGATCTCATTTTTTTGGATATTGAGATGCCCACTGTCAATGGATTAGATTTTGCGCAATCCCTACCAAAAGATATATTGGTTATATTAACAACCGCATATACACAGTATGCCCTACGGAGTTACGAACTGGATGCGCTCGACTACCTACTGAAACCAATAAAAAAAGACCGTCTGGCAAAGGCTATCGAAAAAGCACAAACGTATAAGGAGCTGCTTAACATGAAGGATAATAAAAACATCTTCGAAGATGCTAATGAAGACGCTGTATTTATCAAATCAGACCGGAAATACTATAAAATCCTATTTGATGATATTCGATTTATAGAAGCGCTCAAAGATTATGTGGTCATCTATACCCGAAACAACAAGCTGATCACGGCGATGAATCTAAAAACGATTCATCAAAAACTTCCCGCTCATATATTTGTCCGTGTAAGCAAATCCTATTTAATTAACTTGTCCTTCATAGATTCTTTTGACAACCATACGATATATATTGACAAATTCGAAATCCCCATTGGTGAGATCTATCGTGACCAATTTTTCAAACAGTATACTGGCGGTTTATTGTAAAACTGTGTTTTTGTGATCGGAATTGCGCTATCCCTTTATGAAGCGATCTAGAAAGTCTACTTTAATACCGTGTTTATGCAACAAGGCCGTTAGCAGATCCACTGAACATTCCTCCGTCTCAACCCGAAATATAGCATCTTCGTCATCCAGATCCAAGGTCGCTGATTGTATTTGTGGAAGCTGTACCTTTAATAATTGCATTAAAAATGACTTCTTTTCCTTTGTTCTTACAGAACTCTTAAAAATCAATACCTGCTTCGCTTTCATTTTATAAACTTAAAATTATCAAAAATTATTACTGCTTCCCAGTTTTAAAATTTACCTGAGATTTCTCACAAATCTATTATTTATGGTTTTCACTCTTTGGGATTTTATACGAAAGCAGGTCTTTTTTATACCAAAAATCCCTATGATCCTATTCTTAAATAGCAGCCTGCTTTTCTATATGGGATTATCTATTTTTTTTAAGACCTTTGTTTATCTTTAATTGAACAATGAAAACACAGTAAAGCGCTATGTCTATTACCAACGAGAACGAATTGACCGGAATGCAACAAGCGAGTGCGGCAGTTGCCAAAACACTTAAAGCAATGTGTGATTATGCCAAGGTGGGCATGTCAACCAAAGAATTGGATGAATATGGCGCAAAGATACTCGCGGAATATGGTGCAAAATCTGCCCCAGCACTGACCTATAATTTTCCAGGCTGGACCTGTATCAGTGTAGACAACGAATTCTGTCATGGTATTCCTTCCACAGATCGTTTATTACAGGAAGGAGATCTTATCAATATTGATGTATCAGCTGAACTTAATGGTTTTTGGGCAGACAATGGAGCCTCTTTTGTGATCGGTCAAGATGTACATAATCACCAAAAATTGGTAGATGCTTCAAAAGAAATACTTCAAAAAACCATAAAAAATATACGTGGTGGTGTCAAAATTGCAGATATTGGCCAAATCATGGAGACCGAAGCAAAAAAACGAGGTTATAAAGTCATCAAGAATCTTGGTGGTCATGGTATTGGCCGCAGTTTACACGAGGAACCGGATGAGTTGCTCAACTTTAGAAACAAATCTGATCAAAGGCGGTTTAGAAAAAACTCAATTGTTGCTATCGAGACGTTTATCTCAACAACATCCACGTATGCCACGGAGTTAAGTGATGGCTGGACGATGGTGGGTGATAAAGGAGGCTATATGGCACAACATGAACATACTATCCTGATCACTGATGGTGCTCCAGTTATTTTAACTGCCGAAAATGGCATTTTCTGTTGATAGCGTGTTCCTAAAATATAAGATCCCACACTTGGTTCATATATTTTAGGAACACATTGTTGTGTCCATTTGAAATAAGAATGCTTTTGTAGGCTCTTCTTAAACTGGCTTTTCAAACAAATCCAAAAGACTTATTTTCAACTGCTTTTGCTCCATCAAACGAAGAATCAATTCATCTACTTTTTTTGTTGATTTCACCACCATCGTGAATAATTTATCATCGAGGTCAAAGGAAATAGATACTACTGTCGGAACGAGTAAAAAGATATATGTTTCAAGTTCCTTTCTTCGCAGCAAAATACCCCTACCTACCGCAAATAATTGTACGTAACGCATCATAATTATTTAATATAAATCAACCATAACTTACCGTCCCATTCCCCAATACCCGCCGTAATATTCAACAGCGATCTTATAGGGAAAATTCCCATCGGCTGGAAACAACAGCTCCACCCCTTCAAATTGCTGGAGAATGGTCACTTTTTGTTTTCTTTTTTCAAGTATCAAAGCCAAACGATCCGCAAAATCAAGATCAGCATCAATAAGTATAAACCTATCCGCGCAGAGTCCAGCGACCATCTTTTCAGTTTCTTTGTGGTTTCGACTTGGGTTAATCAGAATCAGCATATTTGTTGTCTTCATTTCGTCGTATATTAAGATCATGTGATTAGAGCCAACCACCTCCCAAAGCCCGATAAAGGGATGTTATGGCATTGATTTTTTGTGATTTCACTGTAGCCTGATCAAGTTCAGCCTGCAATCTATTGGTCTGCGCAACAATTACTTCCAAATAGGTTGCCTCATTGAATTTGTAAAGCAACAAGGCATTCTGGACCAACTTGACCGAACGTTCTACTTGCGCATTGGACGTCGCCAATTGTTCATCTAGCTTATCAATATGGATCAACGCATCAGAGACTTCTCCTACAGCTTTTAACATGGTTTGCTTGAAATTTAATTCCATTTGATCTTTTACAATTTTTGATTGCTCAAAACGTGTTTTTAATTGTCTTCCATTCAGAATTGGCTGCACAATTGTTCCGGTAGCTGCTGCAAACAATGAACCCGGTAAATTGAACCAGTTATGGGCTTTAAATGCATTTAAGCCTCCCTGCGCCGTGATATTCAAATTCGGATACATACTTGCCCGCGCGACATGTATACTGGCGAGGCTGCGACGGACATCCAATTCACTGCTACGCAAATCTGGGCGATAGCTTAGCAGATTTGCGGGAACCCCTAACGCGAGATTTTTCGGTGACTGTACCTGATCCAGCCGCATAATCCTTTTTACTGGTCCTGGCACTTCACCAACCAAAACGCTTAAGGCATTTTCCTGCACTTGAATTCCGGCTTCGATAGCCGGAATTCGTTTCGCAATTTGATCACGTGCCACCTCCTGCTGCTGTACTGAAAGGATATTCGACAATCCTAATTCGACCTGCTTATTCAGAATAAATAAGGTGCTATCGGCAAATTTTAGGTTGTGCTCGGTTATTTCTAACTGCCGATCCAACAAGAGCAGATTGTAATATCCCTGAACGACCTCAGCTACTAAACGGGTTTTAATCGCACGGGCTGCTTCCTGTGTTTTGAGAAAATCCACAAGGCTCTCTTGCTTCTGTCCTTTCAATTTCCCCCAAATATCAGCTTCCCAAGAAATCTGAACCGATGATGTATAATCCATGGTATATTTTTGTCCCATAAATTGACTAGCCATCATACCATTCATGCTGTTGCCTGAAGGACGATTAATGCCCACATTAGCAAGGTTCGCATTCACGAGTGGCACATTCAGCCACTTGGATTGCTTATAACCTTCGGAAGCGAATTCAATCTGCTTGAGGGCAACATTCAGGTCATTATTTTTCTTCAATGCGCTATCGAGTAACTCCACAAGCATTTCGTCTTTAAAAAAATCACGATAAGACACCTTCGCAATACTACTATCAGTCTCCGCTGCATTATCTTGATTTCGGAAATGATCGATCTGTTTAATTTCAGCTCCATTATATTGCGGTATGCGGCAGGCATTCATTGCAATTACTGTTGCAGCAAATACCAGGCAATACTGACAATTTCTTTTTATCTGTTTCATGCTATATCATCATTAATTAATACTCCCATTCGCTTTCATCCAATTCACGCCCACTTAATCTTTCGTGGAAATATTGAAATACGACAAAGAGTACTGGTGTTAAGAATATTCCCAATACGGTCCCCACGAGCATCCCAAAAATTGCAGCATACCCAATGGAATGATTTCCCATCGCAGAGGGACCGACGACAAATACCAACGGTACAATTCCGGTAATAAAAGCCAATGATGTCATTAAAATAGGTCTTAGCCGAGCTTTTGCACCTTCCACCGCCGCGGCAATCAAACTCTTTCCAGCCTTCCGGCGCTGACTTGAAAATTCGACAATCAGAATACCATTTTTTGCCAGTAGGCCAATGAGCATCACCATTGCGATCTGTACATAAATATTATTCGCAATTCCAGCCATACCAATTCCGATAAATACCCCAGAAAGTCCCACTGGAATAGAAAGTAGTACCGAAAATGGCAATATGTAGCTTTCATATTGTGCAGATAACAAGAAGTAAACAAACACGATACAGAGTATAAAAATTACTGTTGTTTGCGATGTTGCCATACTTTCTTCCCTGCTCATGCCTTTATAGTCGAAGGTATAGCCTGGCGGAAGCAGTTGTTTGGCTACCTCCTGAATAGCCGACATGGCTTGTCCGGTACTATATCCAGGTGCAGGCATTACGGTTAGGTTTGACGCATTGAATAGATTGAAGCGCTCCACGACCTCTGGCCCAGTAATTGGCTGGATCCTCACCAGTGTACCAATCGGAATCATTTCTTGCCGATTATTTTTCACAAAAACTCCTTGTAAGGATTGTTCAGTAGCTCTATTTTCTGGTGTTGCCTGAACCAGCACACGATAATATTTACCAAAACGGTTGAAGTCTGAAGCTTGTATACTACCGTAATATCCCTGCATGACACCAAGTACATCACTCACAGCAACCCCCAGCTGTGCTGCCTTGGCCTCATCCACGGCAACTTCATATTGAGGATAAGAAACATCGAAAGTTGTAAAGGCCATGGCGATTTCAGGTCTTTGCATCAAAGCCCCCATCATACCATAAGATATATTGCCAAGTTTCTGCAATTCTGCATTTGTTCTGTCCTGGAGTACCAGTTCCATTCCACTCGAATTACCGAACCCATCTACTGTAGGTGTGTTCAATACAAGAAAATTGGCCCGTTTATCCTGTGCAAGCATTCCCTGCAACTGCCCCATCACCGCCCCGAGCTTACTTACTTCACCCCGATCTTTTTCGGCTTTCAGGCGAATAAAGAACGTACCGGCAGCAGATGACATTGCCCCTGTGAAGAGACTTAAGCCATTCACAGAAATTACCTCACGAACGGCAGGATGAGCCATTAACTTATTCTCGGTATCAGACATTAATACCGTTGTCCGGTCTTTTGAAGTCCCAGCGGCCAAATTGGCTGTAACAATGATAAACGACTGATCCTCATCCGGAATAAAACCTTTTGGTGTATTCATCGTATACCAGGCAAACAATCCACCAAATACAGCCAAAAGGGAAAACGCCACCCACTTTCGCTTGATCATCATTAGAATTGCCTTTCCATAGCGGAAAGTAAGTTTATCAAAAGCGGCATTAAATCCCATAAAAAAGCGTTGCTTGAAGCTCATTTTATGACCTTCATCCTGATGACCTGCATGTGGCTTCAATAGAATTGCACATAAAGCTGGGCTAAGCGTTAGGGCATTTACGGCTGAAATAACAATTGCAATCGCCAATGTCAATGCGAATTGTTGGTAAAATAAACCAGTAGAACCATCCATAAACGCTACAGGCACAAACACTGCCGACATCACCAAGGTGATCGAAACAATAGCGCCTGAAATTTCCCCCATGGCAGACATCGTAGCGGCTTTTGCATTTAATTTCCGCCGCTCCATTTTGGCATGTACAGCTTCAACAACAACGATTGCATCGTCCACAACGATACCAATAGCGAGTACCAGTGCAAACAGTGTCAATATATTGATTGAAAACCCGAATATTTTCATAAAGAAAAATGTTCCGACAATAGAAACTGGTACAGCTATGGCTGGAATTAGGGTAGAACGGAAATCTTGTAAAAAGATAAATACCACAATAAATACCAAGATAAAGGCCTCAATCAGGGTTTTGATGACCTGATCAATCGACTGGTCCAGCGATTCTTTGGTCGCATAAGGTATTTTGTACTCCATTGTTCCCGGAAAAGACTTTTCCAGCTGTTCCATTCGCTTTTGCAAGGCAATTTGAACTTCATTGGCATTCGACCCACTCATCTGGAAAATTGCCATGGTAACAGCCGGCTTCTTATTATAATTCGATGCAACCGTATAACTATAGGCCGCAAACTCCACACGGGCAACGTCTTTGAGACGTAATACCGAACCATCGTTTTGCGCTCTGATAACGATATTTTCATATTGCTGAGGTTCTGTGAATTTTCCCTTATAACGCATCACATACTCCTTTACTTCGGAGCTCTGTTCGCCAAACCGACCTGGGGCCGCCTCTAAGTTTTGGGACTGAATAGCACGCGATACATCACTCGGCGTCAGATTATACGTATTTAGTTTGCTTGGATCTAGCCATACACGCATGGCATAATCCTTGTTTCCGTATACCATTGCATCCCCAACTCCTTTGATACGTTTAAGTTCTGGGACGACATTGATCTTACTATAATTTTCCAGAAAAAGATCATCCATTGTACCATCTTTGCTCGTCAGGGTAACCATTGCGATCATACTATTTTGACGCTTTAAAGTGGTGATTCCACTTTGTATCACTTCCGCAGGAAGTTGGTTCGTGACCTGAGCCACACGGTTCTGAACATTGATTGCAGCCTGATCCGGATCGGTGCCTAATTTAAAGATTACAGTAATATTTAATGTACCATCATTGCTCGCTGTCGATGAAATATAATCCATATTTTCAACACCATTAATGGCATTTTCTATTGGTGGAGCAACAGAACGTGCTATTGTTTCTGCATTTGCGCCAGGATACACTGCAGTTACCATAACTGTAGGTGGCGCAATATCCGGAAATTTAGTGATGGGCAAACTGAGCATGCCGACCACACCAAGAATGACCAATAAGACAGAAATTACAGTGGCCAACACCGGTCGTTTAATTATTTTTTTTAACATGAATTTCTGCTTTATTTTTTGTTTTCGATTTGTTTTTGCTCGGTCACTGGCATACCGGGTTGCAACCTTTCAAATCCCTGTGCGATATACCTATCCCCCTGTTTTAATCCTTCAGCGATGATAAAATTATCCTCAGATTTACCCGAAACCGAGACAGGCACCTGTATTACTTTATTTTCTTTATCAACCGCATAAGCGAAAACTTTATCTTGATAGGATACTGTTGATGCGATGGGTAATAATGGTATTTCCTTTAGTTGTTGATACATCACTATTTTTCCCGTGTTGCCACTGCGCAGCTCTGAACTGGGATTATCAAATTTTGCACGAAAGGTAATCGACCCCGTATTTTTGTTAAATTGACCTTCCACCGCATCAATCCTTCCCTTGACAGTATATTCTTGTCCATCCGAAAGCAATAGAGAGACCGGTGCGGCACTTTTTAATTTTTCAGCAACTGTATTTCCTTGATGTTGGCGTTGAAATCGCACAAAATCATTCTCACTCAAGCTAAAATAGGCGTACACCTGATGATTATCCGAAACAATTGTAATGGCCTCCTGATTTGAGGCGGACAACAAGCTACCTAAACGATAGTTAAAACGTCCGATATAACCGTTCACAGGTGATTTGATAACTGAAAAATCCAAATTAATCTGTGCAGAAGCAATAGCCGATCTGGCCTGCTCCACGGATGCCTTTGCCGCAGCATAACTCGCCTGCGCTTCCTGCAGCTGAATATCCGAAACGATGCGATTTTTGGTTAGTTCAGTTTTTCGATCCAATTCAATTTTAGCGGTCAGTAAATTGGACTGAGCAACAGCCAACGCTGCCTTCGCGTTGGTCAACTGTTCTTGGAAAATGCGGTCTTCAATTTTAAACAACGCTTGTCCTGCATGAACATAGTCCCCTTCATCCACAAATATCTTTTGAAGATAACCAGTCACCTGTGGCCGGATTTCTATATTGGATACGCCCTCTATGGCGCTTGAATACTCATTTCGGATCGTTGCATCGCCTGTTGTTACAGTGCCAAAAAGAACCTCCGCAGGTCCCTGCTGATATCCGCCATCCTGTTGTTTACCTGTGCAGCTGGATAGTACTACCAGCGCAATAAACAAGATCGTAGCGCGTTTTTTAACGACGTTTTGCTTCATAATGGATTTTGCTTTTATTTTTTGTGTAGCAAAAATCCAAAAAAACGGATGTCTGAATTCGGCACAAAGACGCCAAAATTTGTTTAAAAGACGCCAAAACAGTCTAACCTATATATCATAAAAAAAGGTACCTACCCCTTTATCTAAGCGGAAAAGTACCTTCATCGAGCAACTTTTAAAATAGCCAGGATTAACTAGAAAAGGTCATCCATTTTGTAATCACTGGGGTTTCTATTGGTCTGTTTTTTGAAAAACTTACTGAAAACAGTTTGATCCGAGAAGTTCAGTAAACAGGCGACCTGATTAACATTGTTCGAGGAATTCTTCAACAGAATTTTTGCCTCAATAAGTAGTATTTGATTAATGATTTCTTTTGGTGTACGTAACATGGCTTTTTTGACAACCTTGGTCAGATACTTTCTACTGACAAATAGACGATCAGCATAAAACTGAACATCATGATGTTCGATAAAATATTCCCGAACAAGTGCAAAAAAAGCACTGGTAATCTCCTCTTCCCTCGGCGAAAAATTTGTTTGCTGCCGAAGATGTTTGGAATAGTTCTCAATATCATACATCAACAAAGAAAAATAATGCCAACTCATTTCATTGCTATAATATGCTGAATTCTTGAAATCATTGAGATAACCAAGTTCATCTATAAAAAATGCCAAACGATCGTAAAGGGCCTTCTCGCCACGGATGATATACGATGGATTATTGGAAAAGTTCTTTAGCATATCATTTGACCGGTAGTTAAAGCCGGCATCTGACAACATATCGATAGAGAAGAAAATCTGCTTTTGTCTGATATCCGCAGAAAAATAAATAACTTTAAAGACCTCCTGTGGAACACAAAAAAGGATGTCCCCTTTCTGAAGTTCATATTCATAATCCCCAACCCGATAATAAGAAATACCTTCCTCAGCCAATAGAACTCCAAAAAAAGAAGCGCGATAATGGCAATTCCGTTGTATCAGCATATTGTCACTTGTAGACTCCTGCACCATATATTCTTGGCTACGCTGCGGAAACAACAATTCCCGCGTCATATCCTCCATTTTTAAAGAAACGACGTATTCCTTCTTTTTCATTATGTTGAGTTGATCGTAAAATAACTTCTATTGAAGTAGTCAAAAGTAATCGAATATGGAAAACAAAAAATCATCCCACAGTCCTGATTTCGAATTTGACAAAAAAGAAATAAAAAGATCTTTTCAATGTTTAAGGCATTTTAGGGATTTTGCCTATCATCAATTGTGGATCATACGCTTTGTCATGTAGTGGGGAATGCGAAAAATATAAGGGGGCCTCTCTTGACGAGAAAACCCCCAAATAATATATTTTATGGCTCTTTAAGCTTTCTATGATAATCAAAATAGCCCACTCATCCAAGGAGAAAATGGATATACACCTGATCAGTACGTACAAGTCTGGATTATATCAATATTTAAGTTTTGCCTTTTTGATTATGATCATAAAGGTAGCTCAATTCTTTCAATAAAAAAGTGACGAAAATCACATTTCACATAAATATTGAAATTATTTTAAAAAAATATTTTTATCCGAACTATTAAATCATTTATCCACACCAATCTCTATCAGCGTAAGTCGCAAGTATAGATCTGTTTTTAACTTGAAGATTCGTACTTTTGGTATATAAAACATACTGCTATTGAAAACTATAAAATTTCATAAAGGAGAATGTGGTGTCGAATTTCTATTAAATGTGCTGAATCAGCAAGAGACCGACTACACACATCGTGATACATATCATAAAGACTTTTTCGAAATTTTGTTTTTCAAAAAGGTGAAAGGTCGTTTGAGATTGAGCCAGGAAGTCATCGAACTAACTGACAACAGCATTATCTTTATCTCTGCCTTTCAGAAGCATACTTGGGACTTGGATCCAAATCAGTTGGAATTCACAACATTAATTTTTCAGGAAGATTTTCTAAATGATTTTTTTTCGGACAAACTTTTTACGTATCGACTGCTGTATTTCTATCAACTAAGCCATACGGCAAAAATAGCAGCCGATGATCTACATATGACCAAGTTTTGCACGCTACTAGCAGAAATAAAATCTGAGCTTATTCATACTCAGGCTGACAGTGCACATATTATCCGCTCGCTCCTATACTATTTATTACAAACCTTAAATCGGAAATACGCTAAGCTGAATGGACTTCCTTCCGAAAAGCCTGAGAATAATTTCGCTTATCAATTTAAGAAGCTACTTGAACAGCATATTCAACAAAAACAACGAATCAATGATTATGCAACGCTGATGGGTATTAGCCGTATCACGCTCAATGCCTCTGTTAAAGCACAGTTCAATATAACCGCAACCCAATTACTCAAGCAAAGGCTATTATTTGAGGTACAGGAACTCCTGATGCATTCAAATAAGTCTATCGGCGAAATTGCATTCGAACTAAATTTTTCCGAACCCAATCACCTCATGCGTTTCTTTAAAGCCCAAACAGGTAAAACTATTCGTGTATTTATACAGGAACTCAAATAGGAGATTAAAATATAAAATTGAAAAGC
Organism: Sphingobacterium sp.; assembly: GCA_031277685.1. Taxonomy (GTDB): domain Bacteria; phylum Bacteroidota; class Bacteroidia; order Sphingobacteriales; family Sphingobacteriaceae; genus Sphingobacterium. The sequence continues at coordinate 71,091 of JAITLV010000277.1, forward strand.
TGACAGCAAGTAATCAGTATTTACTGTCAGCTTAAGCTACTTTAGTTTTGCATTAAGTAGCTGTCTGTCTCTTGAATCTGCGCATAAAAGAATTCCAACGCAGCGAGAAAAGCATGCTGAACATCCTTCGCTTTCACCGTGGTACCATTAATTTCCAGGTCACGTGTCGCACAGGCGTCACCGATTACTGTACATTGGAAACCAAAATCAACTGCAGCCCGAGTTGTCGCATCAATACACATATGCGTCATCATTCCGACAACAACAAGTTCCGTAATTTGGTTTGTTTTCAAATATTCTAAAAGTTCAGTTGCTCTAAAACTGTTCGGAAAGTGTTTTTGGATCACTTTCTCTTCAGCCGATGGTGTCACGTTTTTATGGATATCAGCAGCCCCTGTACCAGCTATAAAAAAGGGCATTTTAGCCGGGTCAGGCGAAATATGCTGTATATGAATAATTGGTGCATTTTTTTTTCGAAAGTGACTGATTAGCTTTCCAGCATTTTCACTAGCGACAATAGGATTGACAAGTTCCATTCCACCATTTTCAAAATATTCATTTTGAATGTCAATGACAATTAAAGCTTTGTTATTCATCTGTTTTATGTTATTATGTTTCGTTATTACAAAAGTAGCTTACCTATAATGGAGATCGCTACCAAATAACTCTTGGACACTACCATTTTGATAAGGAAAGATGTTTTAGCTATCTTAGCCTCGAGAATAGCCCTTGGAGGGCTAAATAGATCAGTTTAAAAAGGAGAAATACAGTGAAAGAGTTACTACACAGCAAAATATACGGTGCAGAAAATAGCGGAATACCGCTGGTTGTCCTACATGGACTTTTCGGCATGGCGGACAACTGGGGTTCTTTTGGCCGGAGCTTTGGCGAAAAAAGACAAATACACTTACTCGACCTGCGCAATCATGGCCGGAGTTTTCATAGTGATGGTATGTCTATTGAAGATATGGTTGACGATCTCAGGACATATATCTCCGCTATTGGAGTAGAGAAAGTTCTATTATTAGGTCATTCTCTTGGTGGCAAAGTGGCGATGCAATTTGCCTTTGACCATCCTACAGAGGTTGAAAAGTTGATTATTGCTGATATTGCCCCAAAAGCGTATCCACCACATCATGAAGACATCTTCAACGCGCTTTGTGCGGTTGACATTGAAAATATGGACAACAGAAAAGATGTACAAACAAAACTCGAAAGCTATCTTGATGATCCAGGGGTAATTCAATTTCTGCTGAAAAATGTATATATTCAAGAAAACCGCAAACTTGGCTGGCGTTTTAATCTCGATGTTTTAAAGCATAAATATGCAGAATTCATTACAGTAGGTATAAAACCAGGTGTATATACCGGCCCTACGCTATTTCTAGCAGGCGAAAAATCACGTTATATTCTTCCAGAAGACAAGGTAAGTATCAGGGAACAATTTCCCAATGTCAGCTTTGAAACAATACCACATGCAGGACACTGGGTACAAGCGGAAAATCCACAGGCATTCGACAAATTTGTTGCTGAATTTTTAGATCAATAAAAATATCATATTATAGCTCCCAATCCCATTTGTGCAAATGGGGTTGGGAGATCAGAAAGCATTGTCTATCCCAATGCTTCCGCATAGGTTTTTAGCGCTCGCTCCCTGGCGACAGGATGTGCAATGATCGGTTCAGGATAGTTTATTGTCCCAAGTTCAGGGATCCATTGTCGGATATAAACCTGGTTTTTATCAAATTTTTCAGCTTGAATAATTGGATTGAATACCCTAAAATAAGGTGCTGCATCACAACCGCACCCCGCTGCCCATTGCCAATTCCCGTTATTAGCAGATAAATCATAATCATTTAGCTTCTGTGCAAAATAAGCCTCTCCCCATCGCCAGTCAATCAGCAGGTGTTTGCATAGAAAACTAGCAGCAACCATACGTACACGATTATGCATATAACCGGTGCTATTTAACTGTCGCATTCCTGCGTCCACTAAGGGATAACCTGTTTTTCCTTGACACCAACGTTCGAAGTCACTTTCATTATTGTACCATTGAATACCGTCATATTTCTTTTTAAACGATTCGTTGACAACATTCGGAAAATGATATAGGATTTGCATAAAAAACTCTCGCCAGATCAATTCTGAAAGCCAGACTTCATTGTGTGCCTTTGCAAAAGCAACACATTTCCGAATACTGATCGTACCAAAACGAAGTGCAATACCAAGATTGGTTGTGCCCTTTAGGGCTGGATAATCCCGATATTGATCATACGTATCTATGATTGCTGACTCCAACTGTGGCGGGGGAAAAATCAAGTCTGTTTTTTTAAACCCAATTTTTTCAAGTGGAATTACTGCGGTATATTTTTGTTGAAAAAAGTGCCCCGCTTTGTAATCTACTGGCTCGCACCCGGTAACTGTTAATTTCTCTCGCCATTTTTTTGCGTAAGGAGTATAAACGGTATAGGGTGTGCCATCATTTTTCAGCAGTTCATTTTTATCGAAAATAACCTGATCCTTGAAGGCTTTAAAAGGTATTCCAAGGGTTTTGAAAAATTCAAATACTGTACGATCCCGCTGGATTGCTTTCGGTTCATAATCCCTATTACAATAGATTTCTTCGATAGCATACTGCTCGAGTAATTCTTGGTAAATAGTTAAGGGATTACCAAAATAGATATTCAAGGTACCTCCAAAGCCTTTTAGGGTTGTATTCATCGTATCAAGGGCTTGATGGATGTAGTCGACACGTCGATCTGACTTATCCTCCAATTGTCCTAAAATATGCTCATCAAATATAAAAATTGGTAACACAGGCTTTCCTGTGGCCAAAGCTCGCGATAGTCCCACGTTGTCATCCAAACGAAGATCTCTTCGGAACCAAAACACCACTACTTTACTTTTCTCCATAAAAACATGCGCTCCCCAGGTCAGTCCCTCAGGGCTCGTATCGATTTAATCCACTTACACCACAAATAATTTCACAAAAACAACTATTATGGATCGGACAAAGCTAGCTTACTATTTATGAGTGAAGTCCTTTTCTTTCGGTTTAGCTTTGTCCGATTTCATTTTATCCATTTTTTAAGCTATCCATATCGATAACAAAACGATATTTTACATCACTCTTCAACAATCTGTCATACGCATGATTGATATCTTGCATGCGTATTAATTCAATATCTGAAGTAATATTATGCTTCCCGCAAAAATCCAACATTTCTTGGGTTTCGGCAATACCGCCGATCATTGATCCGGAGAAACTTTTGCGTGTAGGGATTAAACTAAATGGAGCTACAGGAAGAGGATGTTCGGGGGCCCCGACAAGCGTAAGTGAACCATCCCGTTTCAATAGACTCAAGTAAGCATTGATATCATGTTGAGCGGAGACACAATCCAAAATAAAATGCAATGTACCTGCATTTGCTTGCATTTGTTCCCGATCTGTAGACAAGATAACCTCATCAGCGCCCAATCGTTTGGCGTCTTCTACTTTACTCTGTGAAGTTGTTATTACGACAACATGTGCCCCCATGGCTTTTGCAATTTTCACGCCCATGTGTCCCAAACCGCCAATACCGACAATACCAACTTTCTGTCCCGGACCAACCTTCCAATGCCGCAACGGTGAATATGTTGTGATACCGGCACAAAGCAAAGGAGCAGTAGCCGCCAAATCCAGATTTCCGGGAATATGCAATACAAAATCCTGATCAACAACAACACGTTCAGAATAGCCACCAAAGGTCTGTCTATCCAAATGTTTGTCATGGCCATTGTATGTTTGGATATTTCCATTCTCACAATATTGTTCCAATCCTTCTTTACAGCTCTCACATTCACGGCAGCTATCGACCATACAGCCAACACCAGCAAGGTCGCCTACGCTGAACTTAGTCACATTAGATCCCACTTTTGTAATCCGTCCAACAATCTCATGGCCGGGAACATTTGGATAGACAGTGCCCCCCCATTCATTACGTGCAGTGTGTAAATCGGAGTGGCAAACTCCACAAAATAAAATGTCAATTTCTACATCGTCTGCCGTCACCTCACGACGTTGGACTTCCAACTGTTTTAGATCGGCCGTAGACGCCTCAGTTCCGAAAGCTCTTATTGAAAATGTGCTCATATTAAAATAAATGATGAATGATGAATTATTCTTGTTATCAGGTCAGCCCTGGTGTTTCACGCTGCTATACACCTATAGATCTATCCTACAAGTTAATAATAACCCCTAGTTATAAAAAAAGTTTGGTTAAAAGACCAAGCAGTCGAAAAATAAATCGGATTAAACGCTATATCAGCATATTAATATAAAATCTGATACACACTATTTTTGAAAATACGCTAAAAGTTCTCGTCTGTAAGTTGATCCAATGGGTAGCCTTTCACCAGAATCCAATTCAACTAAACCACCCGAAATTCGGCGAATACGTTCCAAAGAAATAATATACGATTTATGTATTCGCATAAACACAGCTTTGTCGAGCTTTTGCTCCATTTCAGCTGTTGTTAGTGAACTTATATGGGAACCTGAAGCGGTAAAGATCTTAACATAATTGCCCCAGCTCTGGATATAAACAATGTCTTTACACATAATTCGGACAAAATCGCCATCTACCTTCACCACAACAGAGGAAGATGGTACTATTATTTGGATCACAGCTGGATCTGACACGACTGATTTTACTGCCGTGGAATATCTAGAAAACACATGGTCAATAGCAGCCATAAACCTCTTGATATCAAACGGTTTTACCAGGTAATCGACAACCCTATATTCGTAACTTTCCAAAGCATACTCTTTATAAGCCGTTGTTAAAATTACAAAAGGAGGATTTGACAATGCTCTTAACATTTCCAATCCATTTAATCCAGGCATATTGATATCCAAAAAAATAAGATCGACTTCATGATCATACATATAATCCATCGCTTGAACAGGATTATAGAATGAAGCTTTTAATTCTAACTTTCTGATATCTTTGATATAATGATGTAAGACAAGATGTGCCCCTTCCTCATCATCAACCACAATGCAGCTCAAACGCTCACGCATATACTGACGATTTTAAATTTAGTGTTAATATAGTTTGATAATACGTCTCTATTTCAGCAGAATATAGGCTATATTGAGCAGGATAAAGCAATCCTAAACGTTGTCGGGTATTAGTCAGCCCCAGGCCAGTGGAGTTATTTTTAAGCAGCTTATCTGCCAGGGAATTTTTGATGTCCACGGTAAGTAATCCTCCATTAAAAACAATACCGATAGTTACATACCATTTTCTTTCATTCGTGAGGCTGTGTTTAAAGGCATTTTCAATCAATGTAATCAACAGCAATGGCACAATTCGATAGCGCTTCAAATCACTGTCCTCCCCTGTCACCGTATACTTTATTGTGCAACGTTGGCCAACACGTTCTTTTTCCATAGCAATAAAATTTGCAATAAAAGTAAGTTCCTCTTTTAAGCTAACAGTATCTCTATTGGCATTTTCCAGCTGATATCGCATCAGCTCTGACAGTTTTAAGATCAGCTCAGGTGTACGCAATGGCTCGGTTAAACTCACCCCATAAAGGTTGTTGAACATATTGAAGAAAAAATGAGGGTTTAACTGAGCGTGTAAGTACTTCACATTGATTTCACTAAGCATGAGCTGTGCTTCATTTCTTTTCTGGACTTCGTGCGCATATTGACGGAGTAAGAAAAAAGAAAGCATTGTAAATGTGCTTACTACACACAACACAATCTGATAGGCAAAATCATGAGATATCGCGATCTCCCCTCGCTCGTAATAGGCCGTATCAATCCAAAAATAGTTAACAACGACTAAAAGGGCTGCGCCAATTAATGTTGAGAACACTGCACCAACAGCATAGATAAAGTATCTTTTTTTTATGAAGAACGCGAAAAAAAAATGACGGTGTAGTTGTGCCTGCAGATATAACAAGCTAAAAAAGACCAGACCTTTGATAAAATCAATCATGGTATCTATTTTCATCCATTCATGAAGCATAGTCAGCAGAAACATCGCAGTAAAAAGAATAAGTTCTTGCAAATACCGCTTTGAATACCATCTATCTTTATTTATCATGAGAGGCCTTTCCATATCCTAAAGTAAAATTCAACTATTTATAGACAATATGCAAAAAATCATGATGAACTAAGTTCATCATGATTTTTAATCAATTCCGCCTCCATATCATGACAACCGATTTTTTGCCGAAAGGTTCTAGCTGGGACAGCTGATTAATTTTAAAACCACAATCTTCAAAAAAAGGAATCAAAGGATCGTTTTGGAGCAATTCAATCCAGAATGCATTGTAAAAGTTAGTGACTGATAGGCATTTCTTCCACAAACATTCCCGAATAGCTTGGCTATCGTATTTCTCCAATATATAAAAACTCGCATAATTGATTGCTTTTATCCCCTTTAATGCTTCTGGAGCAAGAGCTTGCTTAATCAGTGCATATCCCGCTGGTTCAGCATCAGCAAAAACTGTAATCAGTTGAGTACTTAGATTATTTAACTGGTCTGCAGCGTTTTGATTACTCAATTGTTCATCCAGGTAATTTCTGAGATCCTCTGCATCCACTTGATTCCCATACATTTGTTGAATATGCTCTTTTTTCAATAAGAATAACATTTTCAATCCTTCTTCTGACGCAATGGTAAATTTCGTTTGTAAATTCATATGATATAATTAAAATACAAATTTATAGGCTCCAAGGTCTGGATTTTCGGTTCAGATGATGAACGATAGATCAGTACAGTTTCATTTCAGCCCATCGCCAAGTTTTGCTATGGCCGCCAGATGCGAGTCTGTAACACGTTGGGAAAAAACAGTTCTAAAACAATGATCATAAACATCGGTAAAGGAAAATGTTGCCCCCGGCGTAAAGTAAACACCGGTTTTATAGCAGTTTTCATAGAACAACCGCATATCCACATGGGCCGGTAATTTGGTCCAGAGACTGTATCCTCCAGCGGGTATAAATGTATCACAGTCTATCGGAAAATACGTATTGAATTGATCAACTAACTTTAGTGCCTGTTTTTTAAGTTCCTGACGAAATACTCGGAGATGTCTATCATAGCTGCTTGTACTTAACAATTTTATGATCAATTCCTGATTAAGCGGGGCTACCGATCTACCCAGAGAAAATTTCAGTCGTTCAGCTTTTTCAAAAAATTTACCCGGAGCCAACCAGCCTAAGCGAATCCCAGGTGCGATCGTCTTTGCGAAAGAGGAGAAAGTAAGCACAAGCCCTTCATTGTCAAAATTCCGAATAGTTGTTGGGCGAGAATGACTGAAATAGAGATCGCCGTAAATATCATTTTCAATGACTGGGGTATGGTGATAGCGGGCAATCTCATATACAATCTTTTTCTTTTCTTGCGAAAGTAAAACACCAGTAGGATTATGAAAATTTGGTGTCAGAACAATTGCTCTAATGCGATTGTTCTGGCAGGTCCTTTTAAGATATTCAGTATCCAGACCATCCCCCCTCCGAACCGGAATTTCTACAGTACGCAAGCGCAGACTGGCAATGACCTCTAACATAGAAAAAATACAAGGACTCTCGACAGCGACAATATCATTGGGTTCGGTCGTTACTGCCAAAGCAATATAAAAAGCTTGTAAAGCGCCATCTGTTATCAGTAACTCATCTCTATTGATCGCCAGCCCATACTGCCCCGAACGTCGGGCAATCAATTCCCTTAACTCATCACTTCCATTGCTCGGGTAATACCTCAAAAGTGTCGCCCCTTTTTCACGGATCACTTGTTGCATGGTTCGTAACACCAATTTCTGAGGCACAAATAGATCAGAAGGCGTTGCTGCATTAAAAGAAGCTACTTCAGCATGTGGTTTTCTATAAGAGGTTAAACCGATATTATCTCTAAATACAGCATTTATGGGAACTGGGATTAACCCCGATAATGTTTCCTCATTTACATCCTTTGGATTTGCAGAAACGCAATAACCGGAGCGTGGAAAACTCGTAACTAGCTCCTTGAATACAAGATCTTCATAACCGCTCTGTACTGAACTTGTACTTAGACCATATTCTTGCTTAACTCTTCTGATAGAAGGTAATTTATCTCCCGATTTTAATATCCCATTTTTTATGTTTTCCTCAATCTGGGAGGTGAACACCTTATATTTATAATCCTTCATCGTCTAAATAGAATCCTGCGGAATATACACTTATTTGTATAAATGTTGGCAATTACATGTGCTGTTTCCGATCTAAATATCTTCCACTTGGACAAACTGTAGATTGAGTCCCTGTTGTTGGCAACTGTTTAAAATTGAAAATTCCAAACGACTACTCAGCTTAACAACAAGCAAAAATTGCTGGTCATCCAATAATAGATCAATATTCTTTATCTCAGGAAAGCTCTGATATAGAAATTGATATATTTCACTAGCCTTCCATTTCAATTTGCGCGATAGAGAGTAAACAACTTTGTACATAATTAGATCTATTTCAATATTTTAACGGTAATTTGGTTTAACTGGTCAATCAGAATTCCCTTTTCTTTCAATTCATCAAAGTTGCGCGCCAATCGAACTTCTTTGTTGGTATTTTCCAATGCCAGTGCCAATTCGTCCAATCGTTCAATCTCCCGGTGTACCAATAGATAACAATCAAACTCTGCTTCCAATAAGCCTGTTGACGCCGGATGTATGTCCGCATCTGTTTCCACCAATACCAGCACATAGTTATGTGCAGTTAACCTACCCCTTACCTTTCCTATTTTTGCATTTAATATCATGTTACATTGTATTTTTGATGAGGTAATCCTATTGCAACTTTTATTTTTTTGTAATGATTTATTCTACCCTATTTTCAAATATAAACTGACGTAGTCACATACGCTGACCAGCTACTTCAAGTCAAACACCTGTTCAATTAGACATATTTTGTATTTTTGTCGAAATCTAATTCCAAAAAAAGAGCTACTGCTCTGTATACTGATTATTGGCATTCCAAAAATTAACTTATCGTAACCCCTTTACACATATACTAATCAACCAAGCAAGACGTGCTTCGAAGTCAGGAAACCGATCAAACAGCAATACTTCCTGTTCAAAACAACGAGACGTCGTGACCAGCATTTCAGAAAGAAATAGCACATCTTTCGCTTCCAAAAACTGGATCTCTCCTTTGGTTATAGCAGTTTCGATCATCCCTCGAATCAACATAATTTCATCATCAAGCATATAACGTGTCTTGGACACCATTAACGCCGGATCCGATTTCATATCCTCAAAGGCCAGGTGAAAGCGTTTGGTGATCAAATTAATCTGCCGCAATTTGGCCCTTAAAAAACCAACCAAATTGTCCTCCAAAGAAGTTTCTTGATTATAACTCTCTTTTGCTATCGTAAAAACTTGCTGGCATAAATATTCGGCTATTGCATCGAAAACATCCATCTTGCTCGTAAAATAGTAATACAACGTACTACGGCCCTTACCACAAGCTTTAGAAATATCCTGCATCGAAACCCGTGTAAAACCATAAGTTTCAAACACCTTCATTGAAGAAAGAATAATCTCTTCTCTAATATTTTCTTGTTGCATTGTCATTACTCGACAAACATACAAAAAATGTCGAAAATTCAAATCATCATTTTCGCAATTACACCTATTTTGTTATTTTTATACCTATGATAACACACACCTTTCCAATTTTATCGTCAGAACGTCTTTATTTACGTCCAATCCAAGATTCGGATGCAACAGCTTTATTCTCTTATTTCTCGAAAGAAGAGGTCACACTATATTTTGATTTACCAACGTTCCAGCATATAAATGAGGCTTATGCACTCATAAAAACCTGGCAAGATAATTTTATAAAAAAGGAAGCTATCCGGTGGGCAATCTGCCTAAAGGACAATCCCGATCAGCTTATTGGCTCTTGTGGTTTTCATAATTTTTCTACCGAACACTTCCGGGCAGAAATTGGATATGAACTTCATCCTGATTTTTGGCAGCAAGGTTTGATGACAGAAGCCATTTCGACGATCATTTCTTTTGGGTTTGAAAACTACAAACTCAACCGCATAGAAGCTTTTATTGATCCGGACAACCTTGCTTCCCGCAGATTACTGGAGAAAATGACTCTTACTTCGGAAGGTATTCTCCATGACTATTTCTTTGAGAAAGGGCGTTTTGTGGATGGTGAAATATTTGCGTTGTTGAAAAGAAACTATATCCAGCCTACTTTTTCTCGCCATATCGTATAGTCTGCATCCTGTTGATCCAAACTCGTTAGTTGATCTAATTCATAGACGGAATCGATCTGCATCTGCGAGAGCATAGGCAGGTTCATCCCCAAACGTCGTTCGTTCAAAAGATTCTTGTCTTCGACCGGATATATTCCTCCGTCAGCAGTCAACTGTGTCCCAAAACGCTGTGGTTTACCCTTAAAACATTGTATTCTATCAAACAAATAGGCGATATTGGCCGGATTAACATCCTGCTTCTCCGCGGCCATCTGCTGATAGCAGTTTTGCATAAAACTGGGTTCTGAGACAGCATGCTGTATAATTAACCAAGCAGCTTCACTAGCCTTTCCCCCTACTTTTGAAATAGTAGGGTATCCGATCTCAGCCATTATTTCCCTTAATCGCCTTGTATTGGCGCGGTGAAGAGATTCCATCGCCGGATGATACCCCTTCTGAAGTTTTCCCCCATCTGCTAGTTCTTGTCGTAATGTTAAATCATCCGATGCCAATCGGTTCAGCTCATTTGCAAATTTTTTGTACAACATAGCACAGTGTATTTTTAATATATACATAAGGTTATATCATCGTCTGACCCTTGGTCAAAGGGCACTCAAACATAAGACATAAACATGTGTTTTATAGCGACTTTACCATTTCCAACTGATTGATTACATTCACCAAGCCTTGCTTCTCCAAAAACAACTTCAGGTCATCCGCTTTAGCATCGATATTGTTGAATTGTATTTTCTCCAGAGGCATTTCATTTCTAATTGCCTGCAAAAGTTGCGTTCCTATTCCATTACGTCGAAATTCGGGTGCTACCGCAATTTGATATACCCGTTTGCTTCCAGGGTTAAACAAGATATATCCAACCAGCTTATCAGCCATAAAAGCACCCAAAGCCTTCGGTTTGATATTGTCCATACTCTCTGGTGTGCTCTGCCAGCTAGGATAAATAGTCCAAAATGATTGAAACTCCTTCCAAGAAAAATGAGGCAAGGCTTTGATTTTCGCCAGATTCGCTTTTAGTAAGGGTTGAATGACGCCATTAAAACATAACAATTGTCTATTGATCAAGAACCCGCTTTTTTCATAGGCATGTATCGCTGGGCTGTTACTTTCTATGGCCTCCAAGACAATTTCCTTTACCTTATTTTTGGAAAAAAAAGGCAACAGATGAACATACATTTTGCCCACCAAGCCATGTCCACGAAATTCTGGCAACACGCCTGTTCCACCATTATAGACTACATATTCATGATCTCTTTCACGCACGGCATGCAGCATAAATGCCACAAGTTTGTCCTCGTTAAATACACCAACAGACCATTCCAGACGAATATCTTCCGTCCGGATCTTTTGCAGCAACTGTTCCATATCAAGCTGAAATGGAACGATGTAATCTACAAATGCAGCATTAACCGTTTGCAACAGTTCAGCGATATCTGATCCCTTTAATTGCCTTATTCTCATTGTCATATTATTTATTGCCTGAAACCGGACAATCAACCGATGCAACCAAGGTTATTATGCCGGATTTTGTCGATTAGCGCTTTGCTTGGGTTTACACCTGAGATTTAGTAACAGTCCAAATATCCCTACAATATTCTTCCAATGTCGCTATCAATTTTGCGACATGAATTCCATCACAGACAGCATGATGCACCTGAATAGCGATAGGCATTAAAACTTCCTCGCCTTGTTTTTGATATTTTCCAATAGTAAATGAAGGTGCAAAATAATCTGTAAAATCGGCAATATGAAGGTTAAAACTATCAAAACTAATCCAGGGAAGTGCCGAGATATTAAAATGATTTTCCGGAGGCGTACCCGGAAAAAAATGCAAATTGTCAGCATATTTCTCCGCTATGTCCTTATAATTTGCCATAAACGTAGTAAAATCCTCATCATATCTAGCTGACAGCGCAGAAAACGTTTCTGTTTCAGGATGCAGCACAGTGTATATTGGATTTACTTGATCCCACACAATAAGTTCATCTTCCTTCATGGCCATCTTGAAAGCTTCATGCTTATTTACGGCTCGTGTAATGACATAAATCATCACGGGATAGAATTTATAGCCATATTCCTTTACAAAAGGAATCAAATTTGTAATATTAATTTTTGTTGTCAGACTAAAGCCGCACTTCATTTGACTGCGATACGCCGCAAAATGTTCTGCGCGTTTCCAGTCAGCCAAATTGACTTTTTTATAGTTCGATTTTATTTTTTCCATTGTTTATCCTGATTAGTTGATTCAAACCTATCGGCTTTATGTTAAAAATTACCAATTTCTGTCCAAATCTTCTTTCCAATCAAAAGGTAATAAATCCTTTAGAGATTTAAACACACCATTTTTCACTTCCACGGTTGCTTCAAGATTACTTTTGGCAAGCTGACTTATCAATTCTCTGCAGCGTCCACAGGGAGGAACTGCATTTCCCTTGGTATCCACAGCTACGAATGCTTTGACTCGAAACTCATGGTGCTTTAACATTTCAGCAACTGCACTATGTTCAGCACAGAAGCCCATTGAACAAGCTGTATCAATACTGATTCCAGTATAGATATTGCCGGATATCGTTTCAATTGCTGCTGCCACACCGCCATACTCAACAAAATCATTCAATATGTTTGTACCAGCAAGCTTGGTTGCGATTTGTTTCAGTTCGTCATTCATAAATTTTACCTAATATTGCTCTACGTATGTGATAAGGTCGCCACTTTTATATGCTCGTCCTCAAAAAAAGACAGTACCTCCTGTGTAACAAATAGTTGCAGATCATCCTCCTTCCATATCCGCCATTCGACACCTTCCGTACACTTTGGTGTAAACCCAAAAACCACTTCAGTAAAAGAAAATTCCGAAAAAGCACTGACGACCGCTTTTAAATCAACTTCTTGTGTTGCAAATAACTCTACAATATACAAAACTTTGCTTTCTTCCTGTACTACCACCGCGCAGTCCAGTTCCTCGATATAATAAATTGCATCCTTAAAACCCATTTCCGGATAAGCATAACAATAGAAAAGAGCCAGTCCTTTATTTCTAGTCTGAAATTGCGTATTGGAAACAGCCTGTTCCACCAAATTTTCAAATAGCTCGAGATCCACTGAATTGTCGAGGTTCAGTTTACGTTTGGTCAATATTGAAGTCATATTCGTCTGTTTAAAGATTTGAAATGCCACATATTCAGCGACTGGAGAAAATCCAAATTTTGGATAGAAGTCCAATACGCTTTCATTCGCAAACAAAAACATACCATCATTCTTACGACTAAAGTCACGATTAACTCTATGTAACAGGCAGCGGCTCAAACCTCGACGTTGATAATTTTCATCGGTCATCACCGTTCCAAGTTGAATCAATGTCTTTTGTGCTTGTTGGAATAAGCTTACAGTTGTATGCGCTACTATTCTATCTTCATCGAATAAAGAATACAGGACACAATTGTCATCCCAAAAACCAGACTGATAGAAGTTTTCAAAATCAAATCCCCAAAAATGCTGTGTCATTCGATTAAACTCCAGACGCAACCGTTCATTATCCTGATAAGCGATATACAGTGTATAATTTTTTTCGTTAATAGCTATGTTTTCTTTGGTCATTACTTCTTCTCTTTGTACCAAGTCAATGCAAGCTGTTCCTGGTGTTTTACAAATTCGTCTTTCCCTTTATTGTAATCATTTCCATCGACCCAATCAAGTTTAATTAATTTTTCCTTCAGTTCTTGATAGGTTACCCTGATTGCTGGATGTGCTATCAGATATTCTCTAAAAGCTATATGGCGGATCCAATCGGGGGAGCCTTTGACAAAGGCATGTATATGGGCGATACGTAGATCGTGATTATGCAAGATCGCCGGTATTTCCGTGCCTATTTTTACGACATCTGGAGCTTCGATTTTGTGCAGGGGCTCTTTGAGTAATATAAAAAATCTACGCTCTGGCCAATCCTGATTGTATTTTTCATAATAAACAATATTGGGCAGTTTCAAAAATCCGGGCAACAAATCCAGATCAGTCTCATTCTCAAGGCCCAACTGTATATCAATGATCGGTTTCGCAGAGAGTCCCTCTACCGCAGTACTACCAATATGATCTATTTGAGGTCTCAAGGGCTTCAATAGCGACTGTAATACAAGTTTAATTCCCTCAAATTGACTTTTCCATTGCGGATCATAAGGTTGAAAAGGTAATCTCATTTAAATAATTGTTTAAAATTCAATACATAATTTTTAAAGCCTTCTAATCCGCTCTTTTATTTTTCAATAAAACGCAATAGGCCAATAAACTGGATTTTACCTGCCACTACCAACACGTTAAACCCATTGAGGACGGTACAAAAACTCAGGGCACAAAATTAAAGGTTTTCGATTTGCATGCTGTATTCATTTTTTTGTAGAGTATGTGCATATTATTAGGTTTCATCCACATGGATCAACTTTTGACAGAAAAATCAGCTGATCATTCAAACCTATTTTCATTCCTATTGCAGCACTGTAGATATTTCTCTACAAGAAAAATTTCAATCATCAAACAATAGTTCTTAAACAAAAAGTTCTATCTAATATTGCAGCGGAAAAACATTTATTGTAATCAACAGCATATTACTAACAAAAAAATAGATGGCTTTTATCAGAAAAATCCTCAATGGGATCTGATCAAAAGCTTTTCCTATAATAGAACTAAAATAAAGAAATCCATTACATAAAACAGCAAATTACATGAAATTAAAATCTTATCGTAACCTGAAAAACATACTCATGCTGACATGCATTGTGCTTACAGGTTCTACGCTCTACTCTTGTAAAAAAAGTGGTGAAACCACTGCTTTAACAGCGGAAACTGTAGTAAAGATCAATCTACAAGGTGTAGAAGCCTATGATGAGGATAATAGCGACGCTGTAGGTCAAAAACAGGGATCTACAAAAGCGTCCTTAAGCTCAAACAATGCTTCAGCTATCCAGGAAATGACCGTTCCATTTGGTAACGGATGTTCCATTGATGTTGTATTGACAAACAGTTCAGCGGCTTCGGTAAAAAAAGGATTAGTAGCGGCATCGAGCCCAAAAGCTGCGGCTGCTCAAGTAACCGAAAAACCATTGGACAAAGACATCAAGTATAAAGTTGTTGTCTATGACAATCAGGGCGCTTACGTTACGGAGAAAACCTATAGCTACGGTGGCGAATCAACAGCAGCAGGTATCGCGCTAGATGCTGGAAAAACGTATACGTTTATTGCCTATTCAATTAACAGTACAAGCACAGTACCTAATATCAATAATGCTGGCAAACTATCCGCTGCAAGTCTGGATAATATCAGTGGCGATTTAATGGTCTATACTGGTTCACTAAAATTGAATACGGGTGTAAACAACTTAAATGTTATCTTAAAACACCGCTTCAGTCAGATCATTACAACCTTGACAATAGATCCGAATATGACTGGTTCAATCACAAAACTTGAAAATGCGGTATTCAACCCAAGCCACTCAACAGCAAATTTCAAACTATCTGATGAGGCTCTTACCTACAATGGCCTGAACAACGCTAGTGTATTGGCACAATTCCCAAGCTTAGGAACTGGTCTACGCACGGTCGTGAGCGCACCTTCCCTATTAATCCATCCTGCGGTTAACAACGGTACATTGAAACTGGGAACCCTGACTATTGACGGCGAAAGCAAATCAAATCTCATTATCCCGAATGTAAAAATCAACCCTGGACAGAAATATGATCTTAAACTTAATTTCAAAACCTGTACACAAGATGTAACAAGTGATGGGCTAAACTGGAGTTATCCTGAAACTACGGTTAACCGTAAAAAAGGAATTATGAAAGATGGCACATTCTATGAGAATGGAACTACGATCGAACGCAGTTTCACTGCTCCAGTAGCAGATTATGGATTTGTATTTGATATCACCGAGCTGGACAACGCGTTCAATATGGAAGTAAATGGTATTAAGTTGGCAAAACAGGAAATCCAATTTCAGAATGCAGGTGCATCTTCAAAACAGAATATCCAATTTGCTGATGGTAGCAAGTATGAAGGTACAAATACCCAAACAAATGGTAAAGTTGGTAATATCTATGACTTAAGAGGTACCGCTACCAAACCATTGATCAAGCTTGTGATTAGCAGAACTGGCCAAGTTACCATGTTTGGTAGCAAGACTTCAGGAGGTGAACTATATCCCCTTGTATTGACCAATGGCAATTCATTCAATACTTTCCCATGGAATGGTACACAAAGTAATACGGTAAAAGTTACGCAACTTGTTGATGGTAGAACCGTAATTAAAGGTGTGGGTGCCGGAAAGAAGAAAATACCTTGTAAATAATTCCAGGTATAAATTACAAAGGGAAAGCCCCCTAAAACATTTAAATTCCAATGTTTTAGGGGGCTTTCCCTTTGTTCTCAAAGTTCTTTCTGCATAATCTTGCTGAGGTGGCTTACATCCGTTAGACCAAACTCATCAGCAATTTCCTTTAAAATCATGCGTCCAGCTGCAATACGTTGCCGAATAAGGGTATTCCGATAAGCGTGAATATAGGTTCTTATCGTCACACCGACATTACGTTTGAAATAGGTACCCAAATAATCAGGAGCAATATTGAAATGAGGTGCCATAATCTGGGATCTCAACAAACTTGGAGTATAGATGTTTTTGTGAATATAGCAAAATATAGCCTGTAGATCGCGACTTCTAGTATTAATCTGTAATTCAGGCATATTCCGCATCAGTATCGTGGAAATACCAAGCAACTGATACCATATCAAATCCTGATTTGATATGGTATTGTGTTTTAGCGACAAAATCACCTTAAACAGTAGACGAACCGTTAGCAGATCAGCCTCAAGAAGCGAAAACCCATGCTGATGAGTCTCCCGACTTTTTATTAAATATTCCAATTGGCGGGTTAAATTACCCGATTCGGCTGCATTACGATAAATATAGGCATCCGTAAATTTTAGATATATAAAATGCGTCTCCTGCTGGATCTCAAAATAGTGATAATCTTCTGGCCCGATCAGGAAAACTGCGCCATTTTCATAAGGTACAACATGGCCATTGATGACGTGAGCCCCCATCCCATCCATAATGAAAATAAATTCATAATGATTATGGTTGTGCTCCGGATGTGTCCACGCAGAGGACTTAAACTCCGATACAAGAATAGGTTCGAATTGCCGATAACGTTCCATTCAAGAAATTTACAAAATTATAGCCGATTTTTACATTCCTTCCCTCGCAAAGCGATACTAATTTTGTTAAAACAGTAATTCATATGGAAACAATAAAAAATACGGCATTGATTGTTGGTGCCAATGGTGTCATCAGCACAAACCTCATTGAACATCTTATCGGCCTTGGAAACTGGGATATAATTGGTTTATCCCGTCGTGGTGCAGCAGATCACGGCCCGGTACGGTATATCGCGGTGGATCTCCTTGATTTAGCGGACTCTGTAGCCAAGTTAAGTTCCTTATCGACTGTAACTCATATCTTCTACGCAGCCTATCAGGACCGCGAAAGTTGGGCGGCATTGGTCGAGCCCAATCTGAAGATGTTAACAAATGTGTTGACAGCAATAGAACCTGTTGCCAAAAACTTGCAACATGTCAGTCTCATGCAGGGTTATAAAGTGTATGGGGCACACCTCGGTCCATTTAAAACCCCGGCCAAAGAATCAGATGCCAATCCGATGCCGCCCGAATTTAATAGCAGTCAGCTACGCTATCTTCAACAGCAGCAAATGGGTAAACAATGGACTTGGTCAGCAATCCGCCCATCCGTCGTAGGGGGAACAGCTCCCGGCAACCCGATGAATCTTGCACTATTGATTGCTGTCTATGCTACGATTTCCAAAGAATTAAATATTCCCCTTCGTTTTCCAGGTAAAGCCGGTGCCTATGAGAAGCTCCTGGAGATAACAGATGGCAGCTTACTGGCAAAAGCGACAGTATGGGCCGCAACAGAACCATTGGCAGCCAATCAGGCCTTTAATATAAATAATGGCGATTTATTCCGCTGGAAAGATCTCTGGCCGAAAATAGCGGCCTATTTCAAGATGGAAGTCGATTCTCCCCAGCCTTTACACTTACAGACAATGATGGCTGACAAAGAAGATGTATGGGAAGAAATACGGAAGCGACAGGAATTAAAATATACCTATAAAGAAGTGTCTGCCTGGCCCTTTGGTGATTTTGTATTCTCCTGGGATTATGACTTCTTTGCCGATGGCAGCAAAGCACGGAGAATGGGTTTTCATGAATATATTGATACGGAGCAGATGTTTTTTCGTCTATTCGACGAGATGCGGGATAAACAAATCATTCCCTAGCTAGATAGCATAGCTCTTCATGATCTTTTTAATACCATCATGAAGAGCTATAACTTGCTGCTATTTGACCACAGTGGCTTCCAGTTCAACCTTTAGGGTCTCAAAGAGCCCGACCACTTCCATAGCGGTCAGTGCCTGTTCGATTTGGTGCCGTGCAATCCATTCCTGTATTATCGGAAAATGCGGCCAGAGCTCTTCCATAGAAGTAGTATACAGATTTAAGCGTACGATACCATCACAACGGTAACCTGCGCTATCGATCACAGTCTCCAGATTGGCAATAGCCAGTCTCAATTGAGCTTCCATACCTTCATTGCTTGAGGTTCCATCCGGAGTTATCGCCGCCTGACCTGAACAATATAATGTACCTTCCACATTTTTTACTTCGACAGCCTGCACATAACTACGCTGCTGTTGCCATGTCCAGGGGCTTATTGATTTTTTATCCATTTTCACAAAATTTTATACCCACAAATTTGTGAAATGCCGGTCGTAAATCCCCTTGATAAAACGCACAATTACCGTGTGACAAAAGTCACATCAACGCGGTAACCGACTCAGTGCCTCTCGGGAAACGCCCAGATAAGCTGCAAGTAATGATTTCGGAACACGTTGGATCAGTGTCGGATATTTATTCAGCAGCTGTTCATAGCGTTCTTTAATTCCCACCGTCATGGTCGACACGATACGCTGCTGCGCGGCAATAAATCCCATGTAAGCTTTCTCTAAAAAAAAATGTTCCAGTTTTGGCATTGTCAGACAAAGTTTCTTGTAGTCAACCAAGCGTAGACACAACACTTCGGTATCTTCAATACATTCAAGTGACATGCTGGCCTTAGATTCGGTATAATAAGCGGCAAAGTCTGTTTCCCACCAATCTTCCTGTGCGAAACCAACAATATGTGCCTTACCTGCCTCATCCGTATACACAAGTTTTAAAAGGCCTTTCAACACAAAAAAATTGTATGGTACGGTTTCACCCTCCTGAATTAGAAATTGATGTTTTTTATATCTTTTATAGGTAAAAAAAGAAGAAATCGTTTCGAATTCATTATCGTTGAGGGGTACAATACGTTCAATATGATCTCTGAACTGGCTCATCATGTTCTAAAATTTGATCCTTAAAAATACAACTTTTAACGGAACTCGGGCCATTTCCCAATGATATAAGGTTTCATTCAGGTCAATCCAAGACATATCAAAGCGAGAAATTAATTTGTTTGGTTACCGACAGCTGAAGATTGATATTTGTTACAGTATAATCTTTCTTTGTCTCAAAAAAGTTCAATTTATTATTGATCATCATGCTATAGCTAAAAGACCAGTCATTCTTGGTATAACTCGCCACCGCCCGCGCCAATAAAGTTGGATAAACTTTAAAATGGAAGTTCCGAAAATTTTCAACATCATTGCCAATATTAAAACCTGCGGTTCCATAAGCACTAATCAGCCATCCCCTTCGTAAAACCCAGGAATGTGCATACCCTCCATGAGCACCTAGCTGGAGATTGTCTAGATTTTGCACAAAATTTCCATCGAACCCCTCAAAGTTCCGCAAACGATGCCAATAGACATTACCTCCGAGCAGGAAACTACCTGCACTCCGGAGCTGCCGTTCACTTCGTTCAAACGCTGCCTTCAGTGAAAATTTAGTATGATTAAATACATAAGTCTGTTCAAGACCTACCTGATTGATTTTCATTTCAGAAAACACTTTGATATCCTTTCCATCCAGTGCAAAGAACCCTTTGTAACGTTGGAAATAGGCATCCGTCACAAATTTTCGTCCATACCGATGTACCTGAAAGTCTGTTGAACTGGTTTTACCGTATGTTTTGTCTTTTAATGAAACGATCTTTGTGCCCATTAGAAAATTGATCATGGTATTTCTGATCCCCAGTCCCACACCAATTTTCATTGGGTAATTCGGCTCAAAGGTCTTCTCTTCCGTTGTCAGGTTGACTGCACTGGTTGACAAATAACCTGTCACCCAAGAAGCATTTGGATAGATAGAAATAAATGTCGTATCAAGTTCCTGTCCTTGAGCATAAACACAAAATAGACACATTGTAAGAAACAGCAGTATATTCCTACGCATTGAGCATTGACATAAGTTTTCAATAAGATAATCACTATGAATCTGAACCGTGAATATACAGCTTATTATGAAAAAAAGATAATAAGCTTCATACAGATCAAAAATCATGTTTTTCCAATAAGAAAACTGCCAAAAGAAAACAGGTTAAAGATCAATCAGATAAATAATTGTAAATATTTATTTTTAAATTCAAGCAACCTAAAGGTTATTTGTGGGTCTTATTTATCCGTGAACACAGAAACAGCTATACAACGTCAAGCCGATAGAAAATTGGTTGCGCAGATCCTGAACCGGGATCCGCAGGCCTTCAAGAAGCTTATCGTTGATCATGAAAGACTCGTGGCTCATTTGGTCTATAAAATGATCCCTGTTGTTGCAGACCGTCGGGACATTATCCAGGATATTTACATCAAAGTTCACAACAACCTAAGCTTGTTTCGTTTTCAATGTAAATTATCTACCTGGATCGGGCAAATTACCTATAATACCTGTTTACATTACCTTCAAAAAAAGCGGCCAATATTATTGGAAAACTTTTTCGAAGATGCCGATTCATCCTATCCAGGTTATCAAGTGACAGATGTTCAAAGCAACGAAACTGAAAGCAGGCTTTTTGCCCGCGAACTTACAGCGACGATCACACAGGCACTGTCTCAGTTATCAGCCTTATATCAAACACTTATTGCACTACATTACCAACAGGAACTCAGTTTACAGGAGATTGCCGAAATCACAAAATTGCCAGAAGGTACTATCAAATCGTATTTGTTCCGTGCACGGAGACAATTAAAAGATATTCTACTTAAATCACAAAAAAGAGAGGAACTATGAACAGCGTACATTTAACAGAGGAAAAGCTGCAAGCTCTTGCAGATAAAGCTGAAAGAACAACAGCTTTGGAAATGCAACATATTGCCAATTGCATGGAATGTAGGATCAAATTTGAGAACTACCAGCTGATCAACTCAACCCTCCAGCAATTACCCCAAGTAGCTTTTGATCCAGATCTAGCGGATCATATTGTCGCAATGGTAAAACCTCAAAGATCAGCAATTCATTGGGCAGCCTTTATTGCAGCAATTTTGGGCGGCATCTTGGTGATGGTGAGTACTGTACTCTATGGAAAGCAGTTTTTCGCTTTTTTTATCCAGCTTCCGTACATATTGCGTTATTTCTTTGCTCTCATCCCACTTTCTTTTATAAGCGTCCAGACTGTTTTGTTTTTCTTGCACCATCAACAAAAAATGAAGACGGTCAAAGAAAAAACAGATTATCTTGCAACCTAAACCGGATTGATGGGTCTAATATATTATAAAATCAATTGTATGAAACGCATTTGGAACTTAACATGTATACTATGTATGGCGCTAGTAACACCAACGATGGCATCGCAATCAACTACTTCCATCACAGATGACAGAGAAGTTGTTTTTTTCTCGCTCAACGCTATTGCCGTTTTACTTTCGATCTGGATAACTACATCATTTCTGCTTAGGCTGATCAAGTTGTTCTTAAACGATCGTCTGCGCAGAACACTACTTGAAAGGAATGCACCATCAGAAATTATCATCGAAATTCTCCCCAAAGAAAACAATCTTATAGAGCTTGCATTAAGCTGGTGTTGCGTATTATTTGCCGGATCCGTCGGGCTCACACTATGTTATTTTACACAACCGCTTGGTTTACACTCAGCCATTATCTTGAGTATAAGTTTAGCATTTGGCCTACTCGCCTATTATTTTATCCGTAATCACAAGAATCAATCATGAAAACAAATTACAATCTTATCGGAATAGCCATTTTATCGATTGGCTTACTTGTATCAGGAAAAAAGCTTGTCAATGGCTCCTATCTTAATCACTCCCGAACCACTGTTATTTACAATGAAGATGGTCCGTTATGTATATTAACCGCTAGCTTTCCAGTGGGAAAATCGAACGCTATTGGCCAGTACATTAAAACTTGGATCAAAAAAGAGGATAAGTCTTTCCATTTATCCGGAGATACGGCATATATATCATCCACTGGAGGGCCTCATTACAAAGTTTACATGGATGAAACCTACTTAAAAATCATTGCAAATCGAAATCAGTTTGCTGACATCGCTTTTCATAAAATGAAGAAGGAGTACAAGGCAATTACGGATTTCATTACAACAGGAACTGAACGCAACAATAAAAAATAAAACCGATGAAATTAAAAATATACAAACCAACAGTCCCAGGCTCAGCGGAAGGATAGCTATTGGCATCAGGTTCAAAAACCACTACATTTCAGGGAACCGGTCACCGACCAAATTAAGTAAAACATTAAATTCTAAATAGGCTTTGAGGTTAGCCAAAACAAGCGTAAAACCCTCTGTGCTATCACGCACTTCAGCAATGAGGGCCTCTGTTGTTGCATGTTCGAATGTATTTGTAACGGAGACAAAAGTTCCTCCTGTAATTTTTTTGAATTTCCATTCAACAATGGACGGACTGTCGTGATTACGCCAATTGAAAATAATTGTTTGGTTTTCGACAATCTCCAGCACCTCAACATTGACTTTATGGTTATACATCTCCCATTCCCATTCAATAGTCTTTCCCTTTTCTAATTTCCCCGAACTCTTGGTAAACCAAATTTTAGTGGTAATGCTTGGGTCAATAATCGCCTCAAATACTTCAGAAACATCTTTTCTAATAAACATTTCTGCTTTTGCAAAATTCTTCTTCATCGTTTTTACTTTGTGACCTATAAATTAGCTATTTATTTACATGGGGAAACTGAATCAAAGTTCTATCTTTTACAGAATACAATACCCTCGTTTAAAAATAGTAATTTTCTTGATAAGTTAGATCATCCAGAAATGTTGCTCTATCCATTAAGATTTAACTCAGTAGTTCAAAAAAACACCATATATATACAAAAGAACGAGATGATTAACTTCGTTCTTTTGTATTATTAATTACTTATAGTCACGAAGTCATTTAATAACGTCACACTACCAGGGACGATAAAAACTTCATCATAACCTTCACCCCACTGTTCTTCGCCAACAGAAAGTATACCAACGATGCGTTCTCCTGGCAAAAAGATGTAATCTGTCAAATCTTTAAAAAAACCTAGCCGGCCATATCTTCCGCTGTTTGGCAGGGCAGGAAAAATGTCTTCTGAGGTGAATTTTTTATATGTATAAGGCACCACTTTTGTTCCCTTCTTGACAACATCGTATGTATAAATTTTCCCTTCGGGCAGCGGGGGCAATTCAACGGTCACAAATGATTGTGATAAGGGTATGCTAACTCTTAGTTCCGGGCTTAAATGCGTTACTTCCTCTGTCGTTTGGTCCCGCATATAAAAAAGTAGATCTACCTCTCCACCTAAAAATGTACTTTGTCCAAACTCCACTTTAGGATTGAATTTAAAGGTTAATGACATTCCTTTTTGATTTTTTAATGTAGGCAATGTCATGTTCTCAACGGCTTCGTTCCCATTCAATAAGAACTTCAAGGTCTGATTGGAGTCTGCCTCGGCTATGGATTTAGTCAATATGCTCCCGCTTTCCCCTTTGATCTTAACAGCAAGTTCACGTTTTTGCTCTTTATCAATTGGTATCGTTATCTTACTGGTCAGCTGTCCTCCTGAAAAAGTTTGTGCGACCATTTTGCCATCTACAAAAAATTCCAGGTCCTTTCCCATGGGGTGTACGATCAAATTGTAAAAAATACTTTTATCATATATTTTGCCATTATCATACAATATTCCGATTTGATGGTTGAATATAGCGGGATCAATTTCGTAGCTTCTCAATACTGAATTCCCCCCCTTCTCCCGAATCTGAACATGTTGATCTCCGTCTGCAATATTTAGTATAATTGGTTTGGGAAATGTGTGTGAAGCTCCCTTGGTGCTATCTAAAACAACATTATTATAAACAAATTCCAATGGTACTGAGGTTGTTCCCGTAAAGGTAACTTCAACAACCTTTGGACGAGCTGAATCATAAAGTTCTCCCTTCTGACAAGCCTGTAAGAAAATGAACAAAAAGCTTAAAAGGCTTACTAGTCCAGCTAACACTTTTTCATTGTTTTTCATCGTATGAATTTACTTTTAGCGTATATTTTTGGCTTTCATTCCTATTTTAATTTTTTATATCGTATCGATCTATTGGCCATCTACTGCTATAGGTTTGTATAAATCAGGGGCGACTAAATCATCGCCCCCGATATATAAGCCAAAATCTACAAAAGCTTAATAATTAAATTTTGCCCAAGTATATGTCAAACCAGGATTAAATCCAGCTTTGTTATAGAATGGTTGTGGGATACCAAATGCTGGAGCTGGTGCACCGACTGGAGCGATGGTATTGCTTCCAAGGTCATTATAACCCGCAGTTGCAGCCAACGTAAACCCATGGATTGAGGTACCTTGTACACTAGTAGATGCGGCTGTTGCATCGCTATTGATCTGTAAACCTGTCTTATAACCAGTAATTTTTGAATTTACCAATGCTAATTCTGCACCACGACGCACGAACACACCAGATTTGAAACCAGGAGCTGTGATTCCAGTCTCATCCTCCGTACCAATAATACGAACATTGTTAAATGTAGGCTTTGTTTTTGGTGTCAACGTAAATCCTGTTGGATGATTATCGATTTCAGATCCATTTGAATCACTATTTGCCGGATTTGAACTCGATGCACTGTGTGAAGACGTCTTATTTGCTATGGCAATTGAATTCGAAATTGTTCCCTGATAACCTAGATCAAAGTCAAACTGATCATCATCATTAGAGAAAGCAACAAGGTCAGATGCATTCACTCGACCACCAAAGAATTCAAAACCATCATCTAATCCCCAAGATACTTGGACATTATTCAACACAGTACCTGAACCGACACCACCTAAAGTCAAGCCATTAACTTCATTGTCAGCAGACAATTTATAGCCACCGAATTCAATACGAACATATCTGAAAACACCGCTACTTTCTGCATTATTTGCATCTGAATTGCTTCCATAATAATTTGCAGGAATATCTTGCAATCCCTCGATCAATTTACTACCACCATTCAAAGGCTCATTAGTACGTGCATTTCCTAAGATAATCACACCACCAAAATCACCAGCTTTTCCAACAGTAGCATTGTTTCCATCTAATAAGTTACGGCTTGTAAAAACAATTGGGTTGGTAGGTGTTCCTGAAGCGTTGATCTTCGCTCCTTTTGCGATAACCAAGACACCATTTGCTGTACCACCGACGGTATTGACCGTTGATTTGATATAAGTACCTGCTTGAATCGTTAATGTTGCTCCACTTTTTACCGTAACAACACCAGAAATTTCATATACATTACCTGAAGTCCATGTTGTATTAGTGGTGATATCTCCAGAAACAGTTACTACAGGCAATGATGATTGACTATAATCTGCCGCCGCTGTACTACGATTTTCAAAAGCATCATTTTGTAAGGCATTGTCTTTATTACATGCAGTTAGTGCTGTTGATGCGATTGCTAGGATAGCCAAAGTTTTATTTAGAGTTTTCATAATTTTTAAATTTGATATTGTGTTAAAAGATTATTAATTTGTTGCCAAATACTTAGCAGGTCAGCTTGTTCATCGCCCTAGGCGATTTGCAAAATCGTTTGGTTTTCTTTTTAGGAAGCACATGACTTGTATATGCATTCAAGCGAGAGGTCCGTTTCAGCAAAGCCTTTCGCTTTTTTATTATAGTCTTCCACTTTATCCTCCTTTCTATTGATGTTTTTTAAAATTTATATGTTAATGATGTTCCGAAGCTTCTTCCAAAACGTTGCTTAAACATAATCGTATCACCTGCATCGTAGTCAATGGCGCTGTGTCCAGGTTTCAACAATGCTCCATCTGCTGTGGCGCCACCATCTGATTCGTAACTTTTCAAATTGTTATATAAGATTGAAGCCGCATTTAAGAGATTACCCGCATTAATCTTTACTTCTAACCTATTGTTTAGAAATTTACCGCTTACCTGTGCATCCAATATTTCACGGGGTCTTTCATACTCGGTCTCTTGTGTGGATTTCCCTACAAAGGAGGTCTTTCGACCCGAACGATTGTAGGCAATGTTCATCCCAAAACGTGTTCCATCATATTGTAATCCAGCATTGATCAGATAGGGTGTCTGTCCATAGAGGGGGCGTTTTTGTTTTGTCTCTACATACACGATTTCATTTGTTTCCGGATTGTCAATCGGGGTCAAATCGGCCACATCTGCTTTTTGAACTGTCAGGTTTCCATACACAATGATATCTTCCAATATGGCATCGTCGTGGATGAAATTCAACTTTTTTCTTGCTTCAAATTCCAACCCATAAATTTTTGCCCAGGCGGAGTTCTTCAAGGTGTATTGCCAGCTATAGGATGCCGTAGATTGGGCCGAAACCTCTGCTGGTCTATCAAAATATTTATAATATCCGCCAATAGAAATAATCTCACCAAGCCCTGGAAACCACTCCCCTTTCAGATCCCAACTTTTTATTCCCGTACTAGTGATGCCTATACTGCCAAACATTCCGTCATAATAGGCGTCATAGCGAAGAAACTGGCTGTTCTCCATCATCTCTGGCCGCACAACAGTATTTGAGAATGCTGTCCGTATATTGATTTGGTTGGTGGGGCTATAAGTCAGATTGGCTGAAGGAAGCCAACGTAGTGCACGTTCTTTTTTCAATTCGAAAACAGCAGTCGTTTCTTTTGGTTTTGGATTATGGATCTCCGTATACTTGTATCCATCGGCTCTCACACCCCATACCAGTCGCCACTGTGTACCTAATTTGTGATCCAGCATCAAGTAGCCGGCATGACTTTGACTCTTACCTTCATAAAAGTCAAAATTCCAGCTATCTAAAAAATACATAAATCCATTTTTCCCAATATTCTCAGGTTTAAAGCGATCTGTAATATTGCTAAATTTAAGTGCTTGATCAAAGGTGGTATTGTCTACCCCCATTGTGGCAATTTCAAAATTAAATTTCGCATGCCGATCTAATCCGAAATAGCCTAATTTCGCTGTGCTTAATACTTCCCCGAGTTTAAAAGGATAACTTCCAGATGCTCCCCAGGAATAATGTGTTTCATTGTTAGCGTAGTTGTGCCTAGAAGCGGGATCAATACGCCCCTCAGTAATTTGTGTATAGCCGTAGATAAACGTCCTGTCATTAACAACATCTTCGGTAAGACCTTGTGTTAAGATCCCCATGTCCTTATCCTTTCGATCTATTCCAGATCGTGCCACTTCCCAATCTATTTTAAAATCCTGGATCTGATGCTGTCCTGTAATTTTGTTTTGCAAGAGTGTCGTGAAAGTGGGTATATTAACCTCTCTTATCCGATCAGGTTTCCCTTCCACATTGCCATCCGCATCAATACCTTCTATTCGCGCAAAATTATTATCAAATACATGAGTCCATGTATTACGAGATGAAAAGCGATGTTTTCCCAACTGTAAACCTATATTAAGGACAGTTCCCCACGTTGAATTGAAGTTGTAAGACTTTCCATGATTGACACCATCAATTTCATCATACCAAGAACCGCGTTTGATTTCTTCAATATTATTAATATTTTGCGTGTTACGATAGGTTACAGCGCCCGTAAACCCAAATTTACTTAACTCTCCTCCTTTTAAATTATAAAGTCTACCAAGGGTAAATTGATAATTTTGAGAAGGTTGTGCCCTATATCGATATAGCGTAAAATTGTCTGTTGTAAAGCGTTTACTCTGCGCTACAATATCTTCTATAGGCGTCTCTGCATTAGCGATATGTAAACCTGTTGGGAAACTCCTTCTACCATCATCAAATCCCAGATAATCATGTTTACCACGTTTTGGGCTCAAAAAGTCCTTTCCAATAGATTGATCATTGACGGAAGCCCCAACCCCAAATGTTGTAAAATTATCCGATGGAATATCCTTGGTATTAATCTGTATTAAGCCTCCACCAAAACTGCTGTTCATATCCGGCGTAATAGATTTGGCAACAACCACATTATCTACAATACTATTGGGAACCATATCAAAGGAAAAATTACGCGTCCTGGCTTCAGTACTTGGGAGTACTGTTCCATCTAACGTAGCGGAATTATATCGTTCACCAATCCCCCTCACAATCACAAACCTATCATTAATCGTCGAAACACCCGAAATACGCTTCAGACTCTCCCCGACATTACGATCCGGTGTCAGCGCCATCTGTTCTGCCGAAATACCATTGCTGATCTCCGACGCATTCTTTTGTCGCGCCAATAGTCCTGAGGTGCTGGCTTTTTTATAGGAAGATGTCACAATTACCTGGCTTAGCGTATTTGCGCTTGCTTTCATGGCAATATTTAAGTTGGTGCTCTTCCCATCAACGATTTTTATATCTGTCACCCGCTGACTTTCGTAAGAAATATAGGTGATATCAATGATATATGTCCCTGCTTTTAATTCAATATTAAAATTACCCTTGTTATCGGTCATGACGGACTTACCCAATCCCTGTACAATGACAGTCGCACCAACAAGTGGATCCCCACTCCCATCAACAATCGCCCCTATCACTCGTCCAGGAGCTTGTGGTAGGGGTAATTTAAAAAGGACAACCGTATTGCTGCCTGCTGTTTTAAAACCGACATTGCTACTGGCCAAAAGCTGCTTTAATGCGGTTTCGGCCGCATAATTTTGCACGTGTAGGCTCACTTTCGTCTGTGGCGGAAAAATACTACCATCGTAATTGATTTGCAGGCCAGAAGCCGTCTGCAAATCTCGCAACGCATGAGTAATGGATACTGAGTTAAGCGTTAGGCTCACTTTTTTCTGAAGTCCCTGTGCATAGGCGCCATTGACAGCTGCCGGAATACAGAACTGTAATATACCCAAGACTATCAATAAGATGACCTGTTTCCAAGATTTTGAAAATTTTCTTTTATTTTGAGAATATATGCTTATATTCATGGAATTCAACGATTTTTTAGTTATTCAATTGATTAGAAATTTGTTTCTCGAACCGTTCTGTTGGACCAGAGCGGTTCTATTTTTTTTGTTTCTCGTTCTTTATTGTAGCGTTATCCGCTCACGTATATCTTTGCTATTATATCATGGGCATCCCTTCCTCCATAAGGTGATTGAATTTGCTGCATTGATACGATAGTTAAGTTTATCACCACTCATAATGACCAATTGCTCCATAATCTCCCGGATAGGCTGATTGTCAAAACTGGCGTTGATACGATAATTATCAAACTTACAAGAGCTTTTGATATCAAAATGAATGTTATAATACCGACTTAGTTTCCTTGTTATTTCTTCCAGATTAGCTTGCCGGAAATTCAAACGGTTGTCTACCCAGCTATTAAATGATGCGGGATCCTGACCTTTTTCTACAACGAACCCCATTGTCTGCTGCTCATAGGTCAATCGCATCCCAGCAGTTAGATCTGCCAGTTGTTTTGACAGCCCTGTGCCATTGCTGCTCACACGCACCTTTCCCGTACGGACCGAAATAATCTGGTTTTTATCGTTTGGATAAGCGTAAATATTAAAGGAAGTCCCCAACACCTGTGTACTGATCTCTCCAGTATGTACAATAAATGGGCTATTGGTATCTCGTTTAACTTCAAAAAAGGCCTCTCCTGTCAATATAACCTCCCGTTTTTTCCCCTTCTCGAATTGATCTGGCCAACGTAAGGTACTTCCCCCTGCGAGATAAATAATACTACTGTCACTCAATCTAATTTTTACTTTTTGACCATCAGTAGTTGTTTTACTGGACCACACAATACGCTCAGTTTGCATAGCTTTTTCAGGCTTCTGGAAATAAAACCAGCTCGAAACAACTGAAAAGACTAATACTACCGCCGCCGCGTAATACCAATACTGTACTATCCTGACAGGCCTTCTTTTCTTACCTTTTGGAATTTCTTGCAAGATCTCAGCAAACGCGGCCTCCGTCTCGGCGGTCTCCTCCCGATAGGTAGGTTCGCCTTCCCACAGATCAGCCATCATTTCTGCAAAGAGCTCCATATGCTCTTCTTCCTGGTCTGTTTCCAAATAGTGCAACAGGATCTTTTTCTCCACTGGGCTAGCCTGCCCTCGTCGGAAACGTTCCATGATGCCTTTGATGTATCCTTTGTCTTGCACTTCTTTTTGCTTATTTATCTATAGAAAGACTGGCAAGGAAGGAACGGCTACTCGAAAAGAAAAAAAATATAAATAACTTTTGGCAGGAAAAATTGAGGCTTAGATAAGGGCCAAAACCAAACATAAGATACAGCCAAATGCTTCTGGGTAGCTATTGTTATAATAGGCTCTAATCTGGCGCATGGATTTTTTGATATGGTTACTTACCGTATTGGTCGAAATCTGCAATTGATCAGCGATTTCCTGATGGCTGAGTCCTTCTTCCCGACTCAGTCGATACACCTTCTGCGCCTGTTGTGGCAAGGTCTCTATCGAGCGTGTCAATATAGCATGACATTCTTGATAATCGATATATTGCGCTGTCGAATCGTGGTGAATCTCGGCTCGCTTTTGCGTTTCAAGAAAATTATCATGCCGTAACTTTCTTTTCCATGCATCAAGCATACTGTACCGAACCATCACAAATAATAGACTCTCTATACTTTTGCTAGGTTCAATTTTTTCACGATTTTCCCAGAGCTTCACAAACACTTCTTGCGTCAATTCCTTCGCTTCTTCCTGAGAACGTAAAAACTTGTAAGAAAAGCCAATGACCTTACTACGCATGCGTACATACAGTTCTTGAAATGCAGCTGTATTGCCCAGACGCAATTTTTCCAATAACTGCTCATTTGTTTCTGTTGCTTTCCTTTTCATAACAAGTATATTGTTGGTAATAACTCAAAGCTAAACAGCAACCATTAACCCACAGTTAACACCAGTTTAAGTATATATTATATAGTTGTTAATACATAAGCTTTTAATTGTGTATTGCTAGGGTTTCTTGATTGTTTTGCTCCCGTTTGCTATCTGTCAGTATCCGCAATGAATTTTCTGCAGACTGTTTGCTTGCTCCCTGCTTGGCTAGACTCTTGCTTCCTCCAATAAGTGTAACAGCACGCTGAATCAAGGGATCATCAAGAGAAGGCAGGATACTTAACGGCAAGACTTCAAATTCGTTAACGTTATATTGTGGCGCTATTCCAGCAGCATAATCCCCCACTCCTAGCGCATTAGACAGCTTGTAAATTATTGGATGCATTTCCCAGGAGATCGTTTTTGTAGGCCGCATATCCCTAATTACAAATGAAGCCTCATCTTTTCCTCTGGTCTTCTCTCCTATCGTGATGACATTCACATAAGGTTTGAGGTTATTGATCAATATCTCAGCAGCAGATGCCGTCGTTGCGCTTGTTAAAATATAAACCTCTTTTAATTTCAGGCCGGTTTCCAAGATCTGGTCGTATTGCAATGTACCATCACTGGAAGCACTTTGGCCAATACTTTCTGTTTTTCGTCCACCATTCTTATTCCCCTTATAGGTAATAAAGGCTGTATCAAAGGATAAACCGCTGATCAAACCTGCAAGACCGGCGGCCTCAGCGACCTGGCCACCCGGGTTATAACGGAGATCCACGATCAATGCATCTATATTTTCATTTCTAAAGACGTTAAAATCCGATATCGCCGACTGTGCTATACCGCGGCTAAAATCATTGATATAGAGATAGCCAATTGTCCTGGCATTCAAGCGAAAAATCTCGCGTAATATGGGCTGTTCCAATAACATGCCTTTGGTTAAATCCACAGTTTGAATATCCTTCAGGGAATTATTTTCAAAAGCTGCCAAAGTCAGTTGCCCCTTGTCACCTGTTAACAGTTCTTTTTGAAGAACAACAGCATTTGAGGCCGTCAATTGTTGGCCATTGATCTTACTGATGTAATCTCCGCGCTTCAGTCCATTTCGGGAAGCCGGTGAATCAAGGTAGACATATTTAATCACCCCAAAAACAAGTTTGCCATCTGCGCTCACCAAAGTACTGTAATCAAAACCAAATTGATTTCGATTGGATTTTGAGAAGCTGTTGGGATCCGTTGGATTAACCATATAGGAAAACCGATCGTCAGCATGCAATAAAGACCTGAAAAACAGTTGTGGGTCTTGATCCATGTTGACCTTTTTGGGGAGAGATTCATTCCACAGATAATAGCGGCGGAGACTATCTATTATCCAGGTATTAACATAAGCATTTGACCCCACAGGGTAGTTTGGGTCATCCTTCTTGCAGCCCGTTCCTTGCATAGCGAAAAGAAGAAGAATAGCAAAATTCACTATAAAATAGGTTCGTCTCATTTTATCCAAATGTTCTTTTTATCCCTAAGGAACAACAACTTACAGATCAAACATCAACTTATCATTATGACTATATTAATTTTATGTATTACCACAGCCTTGCGTGAAAGTAAGCCCAGTATTGTGCGGTTTCAGCGTAAACATGTCTGCCTACTGATAAGTTATCTTTCTCGGGATCAATTGGCTGAAGGATTCTATTTTGTTTTGTTATGATTTTATACGTACTTTGATTAGGTTTTGTGGGGCACCTATTGTAAACAGAATTAAACTATGAATTTCTCCGCCTGTTCGGATCAGCAAATTTTTGAATTAGTTTCTCAAGGCGAAGAACGAGCGCTACAACACCTGATGCATCGATTTTGGCAGCCACTGTTCAAAACAGCATCCGTCACCATGCAAGATCCCCAGGTATGTCAGGAACTCGTCCAAAATGTTTTCATTAATATATGGCGAAACAGGGAGAAAATAAGTCTCAAATACTCCATCAAAACCTATCTATTTGGCTGCATCCGGTATGAGGTGTTCCGAAGTGTAAAAAAAACAATGAATCATGTGGAGTTTAAGAATTTAGATGAACAGTATGTAGATTCATTCAATCCCTTGCTAAAAATGGAATATGCTGAACTATTGGATTATTTAGATCTGATGATTAACCAGCTTCCGGACAAATGTAAGGAAATCTTTTACCTCAGCAGAATGGAGCAGCTAAGCCATAAGGAAATTGCCGCTAAATTGAATATTTCAGTAAAAACAGTAGAAAACCAGATTTCTATCGCACTGAAAAGATTAAAACAGGCTATGCAGCACATGCATATCTTTTTTCAAATTTTCTTTTTCTAAAATTACAGCGACAAAAGCGATGCTTTAAAAGCTCTACTTCACAAAAGCTGTTTTAATTTTTTTTAAAAAAAATGTAATTCCTTTTGGGGGTTAATCAAAAAAATGAACTCTATAAGAACGAATCAATTATAGATTTCATGAAAAAACCTGAAATGATAAGCTTAATCAAGAAAATATTGTTCAAGCAATCAACTGAACAAGAATTACTTGAAGTAGACAATACGCTATTAGATGCCTATCACGATCCGACATGGGACGAAGATAAATTTGGTCCGGCAGAAAATATAGAAACACGGATTAAGCTCAATGTAGAACAACTTATCCAAACGGATATAGAGAAAACAGTGAAACCGCGTATTTTTCGACGCTATCTGCCCTATGCAGCCACTTTATTATTGGCTCTTTCGACCATTGGAGGATATTATTATTTCAACAACCATTCTACTGACATACCAGGGTCAAACCAACAGACTTACTTAAATCCAGGGGCGGATAAGGCATCTTTGAAAAATTCAGCAGGCAGCAGCCTTGACCTCCAGCTGCAACAGGCGGGAAAGACAATTCCTTTTGGAAAGTTGCTGTTCAAAATTGATCAGAAAGGTATTATTAGCTATCAAACAAAAGCTCAGGAAAAAAATATGGAAACTCAACTTGTCACCCTACAAACACCAAAGGGTGGTAAATATCAGATCATTTTAGAAGATGGCACCAAGGTATGGCTCAATGCCGAGAGTAATCTAATTTTCCCTGAACATTTTGCAGTTGACCGTCGCGTCGTCCGGGTGAAAGGAGAAGCTTATTTTGAAGTAGCGGAATCAAAACACAAACCATTTATTGTGGAGGGTAATGGATTTGGCATCCAGGTACTGGGCACCAAGTTTAATGTGTCCGATAGAGAAAATAATCATTTTACTAAAGTCGCTTTGTTGCAAGGCTCAGTTCGTCTATCTTCAAAAACAGGTCAAACCATGCTCAAACCCGGTGAACGTGCTAAAATAATGTCAACGGGCGTTCAGATAGATCAATTTGATGCTGAATCCGAAATTGCATGGAAGAACAATTATTTTATTTACAAAGATGAAAATATCAAAACCATTATGGATGAGGTCGCCCAATGGTATGATGCAGATGTCATATTCGTGGGAAATGATTGGGAAGATGTAAACCTCAAAGTAAAGGTATCCAGAAGAGAGCATATAGAAGAAATCTTATCCATGCTTGAAGCAACCAAATTAGTCAAGTTTAAAATCGAGGAAAGGAGGATCTACGTTACCAAAAGATAAATCTAAAACTTAAGCCAGGATGCTGTCACATCCTGGCTACGAATAGAGTTTAAAAATTTTCTGTCAAAAATTAATTAACCTTTTAATTCTTAACAAAATTATGAAAATAATACTGGGAAAAGAACAGTACATGTTCTTAATTAAGACCCTATTGATTATGAAGTTCTACCTAATGCTCGCATTTTTTGGCGTTGTTCAGGCTAAAACTCCGGTTTATAGCCAAAAAATGAACCTACATTTTAAAAAGAGTAAGGTCGACCTTATTCTTGCAGAAATCAGCAAACAGGCGCAGCTTGATCTGCTTTACGATTCGAAACTGATCCAGAAAGCAAGGCCGGTCACCCTTGATCTGGAAAATGCAACGCTGAACGAAGCGCTGACGGCACTGTTCCGAAATCAAGCGCTTGAGTTTGAAGTCATCAAGAAGACCTTAATAATACGTCCAAAAGAATCGACCGGGGCAGCTCGTACCGCAGAGGTTACCGAAAATCAAAAGGCCATCAACGGATCAGTAAAAGATCAACAGGGAAACCCACTAGCCGGTGTAACTGTACGCATAAAAAATACACAGATCACAACAACAACAGATGGCAAGGGAAATTTTACCATTGCCCCACCATCCGGATCCAGTCAGGTGATCCTGACATTTACCTACGTAGGCTATGAAAGTATTGAACGAGAAGCGGAAAACAAAGACCATCTAAATATAACCTTGGCGCTCGCCAATAATAATCTGGATGATGTCGTTGTCGTAGGTTATGGTACACAGAAAAAAATCAATGTCACGGGTGCGGTAAGTTCAGTAAATATGGCGGATATGCGGACGCCTGTACCCAATTTATCGAATGCTTTAGCAGGTAAAGTCGCTGGTATTATTTCCGTACAATCCAGTGGTGAACCCGGTTATGACAATTCAACCTTTACAATCCGTGGAATCGGAACCTACGCCGGTAATTCGTCCCCACTCATTATTATCGATGGTGTACAACGTGATGATGTCAATGGTGGGTTCGGTGGCTCTTTCAATAATATTGACCCCGAAGATATTTCCAGTATTTCGCTATTGAAAGATGCTTCGTCCACGGCAATGTATGGTGCCAAGGGAGCTAATGGTGTTTTGATTATTACCACCAAAAGAGGTGTTGCCGGCAAACCAAAGATTTCCTTTAAGGCAGAGACCGGCTTCTCCAGTTTTACGAAAACACCACAAATGCTGGATGGTATAAAATATATGGAATTGCAGAATGAAGCCCGGACAAATATGGGCTTGACCCCAACCTATTCTGATGAGTTGATCCAAAAAACAAAAAGCGGACTGGATCCCTATATGTATCCCAATGTCAACTGGATTGATGAAGTATATAAGAAGAATTCCATGCTCACCAATGCCAACATCAATATTACCGGCGGTGGAGAATCGGTGAAATACTATATTTCGGGATCGTACTATAATCAAAAAGGCCCTTACAAAGTCAGTAATTTAAACAATTACAATCCAAATCTCGATTTCAAACGCTATGATTTCAGGAGTAATGTGGATGTCAATTTATCAAAAACTACTTCCGTTCAGCTCAATTTAACGGGGATGTTGGTCAACTCCCGCTATCCCGGTATTGCTGCCGGTGATTTGTGGTATTTGGCCTATGCGACTACACCCGTTGCCTATCCGATCCAATATCCGGACGGTAAATGGGCCGGACCACTGAGCGGTGGTGGTGCCAACCCATTAAATGAAGTTCAAAACAATGGTTATTCCAGCGAATTCAAACCCATTGTGCAGTCGGTATTGACCATTAATCAGAAATTAGATGCAATTACCGAAGGATTATCTGCCTATGCCCGGTTCTCTTTCGACAGTTACGGCGAATTCAACAACCGTCGCTCCGGGAAAAATGATTTATGGCAGGCAACAGGAAGAACACCTGAAGGGGAACTCATTTTTAACCAAAGCAGAGTCGGTCAACAATTTTTGGACTATAGCCAGGAATCTTTTGGCCAACGCGTTATGTATCTTGAAGGTAACTTAAATTACGACCGCAGCTTCAATGACCACAAAATTGGCGGGATGTTGCTCTATAATATGCGTAACCGTCTGGTCAGTCTATCGGGTAGTGTTATTGGCTCTATTCCTTATCGTAACCAAAGTTTGGCCGGCAGGATTAACTATGGATTCCGTGATAAATATCTTGTTGAAGTGAACGCGGGTTATACCGGATCTGAAAATTTCGAAAAGGGGCAGAAGTTTGGTTTATTCCCATCTGCTTCCGCAGGTTGGGTGATTTCCAATGAAGAATTTTTTGAGCCTTTGAAAAAAACATTTAGCTTATTAAAGCTTCGAGGATCTTATGGTATTGTTGGAAACGACAATATTGGAGCTGGCGGCCGTTTTCCCTACCTAACGCAGATAGGTGACGGTGGCTCTACAGGTTTTGGTCTCAATGGAAGCTGGGTCGGTGGAAAAACTGAAAAGGTAATGGGTGTAGAAAATCTGACCTGGGAAAAATCCTATAAAACCGGGATCGGTCTTGAAATCGGATTATGGAACAAACTTAATCTGATCTTTGACGGTTTCGCCGAACGTCGGAAAAATATTCTGATTGAACGAAAATCCCTTTCTTCTATTGCCGGCTACAGTAATCTTTATGTTTACGCCAATAAAGGTGAGATGGACAATAAGGGCTTGGATGCCAGTATTGAATACAATGATAAATTTGGGGAAGTCGGTTTCCGCCTTTTCGGTAATGTCACCTATAGCCGCAACAAAATTGTCTTTGCCGATGAGCCTGTCAGACGTTATGGTTATCAATCAATGACCGGAACACGCTTTGGCGAATACCAGGGCCATATTGCCATGGGCTACTTTACGAGCAAAGAAGAGGTAGAAGCTGCCCCGCAACAAAAGTTTAACCCGGTATCTCCAGGGGATATCCGTTACAAAAACTTAAATGCTGAGGATGATAATGTCATCGATGCTTATGACCGAACCTACCTTGGAAAATCCTGGTTTCCTTCCTGGTTATACGGTGCCGGTTTTTCGGCTTCATATAAAAACTTTGACCTTTCGGTATTCTTTCAAGGAGTCGCTGACGTCGGTATTATGGCCAATGGCAGTGAAATCCCAGGAAAAGGCATGGGGGTCAATGGTGTTGGAGTCCTCCCTTTTTCCGGTCTGGGAATCTACCCCAACAATACCATGTCCATTGTTGAAGACCGTTGGACCGCAGAAAATCCACGCCAAGATGCTTACTACCCGCGTCTAACCATGGCCAGCGGCAGTGACAACAATTACATCAACAGTACACACTGGTTAAAAGATGGATCTTATATCCGTATGAAACAGGCCTCCGTGGGGTATAATATCAAATCGAAAGGGCTGGACAAACTTGGTTTCACCTCCATGTATGTGTATTCATCGGGTCAAAACCTGCTTACGTTCAGCAAATTCAAGATCTGGGATCCCGAATTGGGAAGCAACGGCGCCAAATATCCATTAAATCGCATGATCACCTTCGGCGTTCGGGCACAGTTTTAATCTAAATCTATACAATAACCATGAAACAGATATCACCAAAATATATTGCATCGGGTCTATTAGCACTAGCCTTATGCCAAAATATGCAAAGCTGTACTTATTTGGACAAGAAACCGGATAACCTCCTCACTTCAGACATGGTCTGGGAGACTAGGGCCAATGCGGAATCTTACTTAAACCAGATCTATAGTTATATCGAAACACCAGTAGACGATTTTACGACCCTCGGAGCCAGCGATGAAAGTTCTTGTAATATACCCGTTGTCAACGTACGACAAATGGCTGTAGGGAACTGGAATCCACAGAGCAGCTACTGGCAACATTATTGGAATAATGCCTACGCCGCTATTCGGCAATCCTTTATTTTTGAGGAAAACATCGACAAGGTTCCCGAAGGTGCATTGAG
Source organism: Sphingobacterium sp. (assembly GCA_031277685.1). GTDB lineage: Bacteria > Bacteroidota > Bacteroidia > Sphingobacteriales > Sphingobacteriaceae > Sphingobacterium. Next base: position 110,169 of record JAITLV010000277.1, read on the forward strand.
CTCAGCACTTAAGGTACAATATAAAGCCGAAGCACGGTTTCTGCGGGGCTGGTTCTATTGGAAATTACTGCGTCAATACGGCCCAGCAGTGCTATTAACAGGGACATTGGGCTTAAACGAAGATTTCAACAAATATCCCCGAAATTCTTTTCAGGAATGCGTCGATTACATCAATAGCATGATGGATCTTGCGGCAGCTGACCTTCCTGTGGTATGGTCTGCCTCGTCCAATTACGGTCGTCCAAGCAAAGGCACCTGTTTAGCTATAAAATCACAGGTGGCCCTATGGGCTGCCAGTCCCTTATGGAATGGAAATCCGCGTTTTGCGAATTTCAAAAACAAGGATGGAAAGGCGCTTGCCCCGCTGCAGAACGATGCGAATAAATGGCAATTAGCTGCTGATGCGGCAAAGGCTGTTATCGACTTAAATGCCTATAAGCTCTTTACTAACCTGGATGAAGGAGATTCAAAATTCGATCCTTATCTGTCTTTCCGTAATCTCTTTTTAACAAACTGGAATAGTGAGATTATTTTTTCCACGCACAAAGCGGACACTTGGCATTGGGGGCATGAGAAACGGAGTGCACCGGAACCCGGAGGTATTGCCATGATGAATGCGACACAAAATGTGGTCGATGCCCACCTGATGCGCAACGGTAAAACTATCGACGATCCCAGCTCTGGTTATAGGGAGGATGGTTTCGTTGCAACGGATGATCCAGCCGACTGGGGTAAGAGCCGCGATGGGGTCAATAGAGGTTATATCGCCGGCAATTCGAATATGTATGTGAACCGGGAAGCGCGATTTTACGTCAATATTCTCTATAATGGTAAGCCTATACTACCCGCACCAACAGCCGATGACCGCAACTTCTTTTCGTCAGATGCCAACAAGGATGGACGCGGAAGAGCCGAGTTTTATTATTCGGGAAAAGCTGGATTGGTGCAGAATTCAAATAGTGCCGATAAAACAGGATACCTTGCACAGAAAAATGTCAGTCCAGCTACTAATATTCGTCAGGATCGTCCCGCATATCGTCCGTATATTCATATCCGTCTGGCTGAAATCTATTTGAACTATGCCGAATCTCTCAATGAAGTTAATCCGAGCCATCCTGATATTCTGACCTATCTGAACCTGGTTCGTCAACGGGCTGGTTTGCCTAAACTGGAAACAGTATACCCACAGGTGTCCGGCAATAAAGACGAACAGCGTAAATGGATTCTCCGCGAGCGACAAATTGAACTCGCTTTTGAAGGTGACCGTTATTTCACCCTTATTCGCCGGCTGATGATGGGAAATCCCGCCTCTCGAGCAATATACCGTATGAATATCGCTTCAAACGATAACAATCAAGGTTTTTTTTATCAGGATTTCTATAAGAGAAACTTATTGCAAAACAGATACTGGGATGATAAAATGTATCTATTTCCGATTTTTCAGGATGATCTGGACAAGAATACAGCCCTTGTTCAGAATCCGGGTTGGTAATTGGGAGTTGAATTTGAGTTTTAATTTTTACGATTTATGAACCGCTCCTACTTAAAATTTCATGTTTACCACATCGTACACATAAGTTTTAAATAAGGAAAGCTCCATCTAGCTGATGGAAAAAAATTATTGACAGATGAAATTAATATATAATAGGAATGTATTATTCCCCCTCCTCTCCTTTGTGATTTTGGTGGAAATATTTTCATGTAAGAAAGATAATATCGGCGCAGCACATGATCCTAATGCGGCAATTGTTGTCAGGGATTTCCTTCCAAAGCAAGGTGTCTATGGGACAGAAATCCTGATCAATGGCGAGAATTTTACAGCAGATACAACAGCGATTTCTGTTAAACTTAATGGTATACCTTTAAAAGTCATTGACGCAAATGCTAGCCAGATTATGGCGATAATCCCTAAAAGAGCTGGTAGCGGCCCTATTGAAGTCGCTATTGCTGGTAAAACTGGAACGTCAAAAGATAACTACAGCTATATCTATAAAAGAACGGTCAGTACATTGGCTGGCAACGGAACTGCAGGATTCGCCAATGGAAAAGGTGTTGATGCAAAGTTCAATTTTGGCGGTGAGTCCTGGTATCGGAATGGCGGTATCGCTGTAGATGAGGCGTTAAATATCTATGTGACTGATCCCGGAAATCACTGTATCCGCAAAATCGATCCTGCTGGAAACGTCAGTACTTTAGCCGGATCTCCGAGTAATGCTGGTTTTGCAGACGGAAAAGGTGGTGAAGCACGCTTCAGCCTTCCTTATGGATTAACCATCGATGAACAGGGTAACCTATATTGCGTCGACCCCGGAAACTGGGATATCCGTAAAATAACACCGGACGGTACGACAAAACTTGTTGCCTGGGCCTCCGCGGAGCCCTGGTTTATAGCATATGACCGAATCTCAAAGAAGTTATACTATAATTCTGTTACCTCTCCGGCTCCTATTTATCAGTTAAATACGGATGGTACAGCAGCTACTACGATAATTGAAGGATTGAATTTCCCCGCAGGTATGGCCTTCAGCCCAGAGGGTAGCCTATATATCTGTATACATGGTGACAACCAGATCAGAAAATACGATCCAAAAACCTGGACATATACCATCATGGCTGGTTCAGGAAAGTACGGTTATAAAAATGGCTCCGGTAGTGAAGCTGAATTTGCCCAGCCTTGGGGTATTGCGACAGATAAGCAAAACAATGTCTATGTCGCTGGAAATGGTACCGCCGGTGGCGATAGTGGTTCCCCTGATCAGAGCATTCGCTTTATAGATGGCAAAACATTTCAAGTAAGCACATTTGCAGGATCTAATATTGCAGGTTTCACCAATGCCGTTGGAGAGGCAGCTTCTTTTAATGTCCCTGAAGGGGTAGCTGTAGATAAAAATGGAACTGTTTATGTTCTGGACAAAAAGAACAACAGTATTCGAAAGATTATATCAGAATAAATTAGTGGGTGTCCGAAGCAGGGCGATCGGACACCCGCTTTTTCTTAGCTGTTATTTATATCCCCGACAACATATTTTCAATTCATGCATCCTCAGAGATGACAAGATCCAAATGGGGTTATAAAGATATGAAGGCCTATACACTTTGGACAGTCTATTCAAATTTCAAAGAACTTTATATGATTTTTAAAAGTCTATTTTCGTTGAGCTATGCACTGCTGCAGGGTATGCTATTGTTTGCAGCATGTGGTCATGATGATTATCTCGATCATATACAAGCGGACTCACCCCTCCCAAAAAGCCGATACGTTTCGGTCAATGGTAGCGACCTAAATAAAGGTACAATGGACAGGCCTTTCGGCACTATTTCACACGCTTTAGATGCAGTATCACCAGGTGATACCATTTTTGTTCGTGCGGGCAGCTATCATGAAAAACTATTGATTTCAAAATCAGGTAGCTTAAACAAATTCATTACCCTAAAGGCTTATCCCAATGAAGCTGTGACCATAGAAGGCGAAGGACAATCCGTTTCGGGCACAGATGCACTGGTAACGATCAGAGATGCCAGATATATTCAGTTCGAAGGTTTTGAAATCCGAAATTTCAAAACACAGGCCAAAGGCAATGACGTGAATGGGATTATTATTGATCAAGGTTCCAAAAATATAACCGTACGAAATAATAGGGTTCACCATATCGAGAACAATGCCAGTGCGCAGGACGGCAGAAGTGGACATGGTATCCTGGTCATCGGTAATACCTCCGAAGCATTACGGGACATTATTGTAGAAGATAATACCATCCACGACTGCAATACTGGTTATTCCGAAAATCTTACCATCAATGGATACGTGGATGGCTTTATTATTAGACGGAATAGAATATATAATGGTGAAAATATTGGTATTGTTGCGGCAGGAGGTTATGCCGCCAATGCCACTCCAAGCCTGAATTATGTCCGGAATGGACTGATCAGTCAGAATGAGGTATATGATATCGATGGTCGAACGGGCCCTATCCCCGCATTTGCCCAACATAATGGCGCTATCGGAATTTATATCGATGGTGCCAGGGACATCATTGTAGAAAGAAACAGTGTTTACCGATGCGGGCGCGGAGTAGGTCTTGTCAGTGAAACCGACAATTTTCCTACACGTGACTGTATTGTTAGAAATAATGAAGTCTATCACAACTCACTGGCCGGAATTAGTCTTGGTGGCTATCTAAATTACACCGGTGGTGGCACACTGAATTGTTATGTTGTCAATAACACGCTATTTCACAACAATATCGACAAGGGGTATTTTGAAGAAATTGAAGGCGAAATACGGCTAGTGGAGAACTGTATAGCTAACACAATACAGAATAATATTATTGTAGCACAGGCAAACAGTGTATTTATTCATAAATATACCAATACAGGTAAATCCAATTTGATCGACTACAATTTATATTTCAGTACTGGAGAATATAAATGGATATGGAACGGGAATGTAATCCCTGATTTCCACGCTTGGCAATCAACCCTTGGCGCTGATCTGCATGCCATCAATGGACAAAATCCCGGATTTGTATCAACCGCGGAACCAGATTTTCAATTAGCGGATTCCTCTCCAGCCTTGAATACAGGAAACTTTATCAGTCACGCGATCAATGGCAAATTGGATTTAAGGGGAAGGGAGCGATCATCAGCGAATCGAATTGCTATTGGGGCATGCCAGAAATAACCCAATTCAAAAGACAATAGGCCAATTGATACGTTTGTATCAATTGGCCTACCCTATTCCCAACCTAGACGAACTTACTTTGATCTAAAAAAACGTTTGGTCAAATATTTTCGTACAGGGATATCATATAGCTTTAAACAAATATAAGCAAGCACAATACTCCCAATCACTACCGCTGCTGCTCCGGGCAATGATTCTTCAAAACTTAGACTTTCATTTTTTACCCAGGCGTAATACAAATAGATGAAGGGATAATGTACCATATACAAAGGGTAAGAGATGTCTCCCAAGAATTTAGACAGTTTGTTCGTAAAACTGCCCCCTTTTCCGGAAGCCCCCAATACCACAAGTAAGGGAAATACCACGACACAACATAAAGTATCGTAGAGTCCGTTCATCCAGAGATTCTCTGCTCCGCCAATCCGTGGAATAGCCAAAAGTGCGACAAGAATAAAACCACAGATCCAAAATGCACCTCTTATCCGAACAGGTTTAAATATCCGTGACAAGAATAATCCGGCGGTAAAAGAAAATAAAAGACGTAGCGATCCGGCGGTAAACTCTGTTCCTGTCAACGAAAACCCAGCACAGATATCACCCAATGGGCCCCAGATCGCAAAAACAGCCAATCCACATCCTGCAGCGACGACGAGGCCGCCAAGTGCTTTTGTCGAAAATTTACGGATGACCAAAACATAAAGAATATTACCGATATATTCAAAAAATAGAGACCAACTCGGGCCATTGAGCGGAAACATCTCTCCTAAACCTCTAACTTCATGTCCGGGAAGAGCAGGAATCAGCAGTGCATTCAATAGCGTTGCGATCATCAATGCCGAAACAGTTACTTTTGAAACATCCCACACCGAACAGCCCTGAAAATAAAACATCACTGCGCCTATAATCGCCCCCATAACAACCATGGGATGCAGCCGTATGACTCTCCGTTTGATAAAATCCATTGTTGTCATCGTTCCCCAACGATCATCATAGGCATAACCAACAACAAATCCAGAAAGCATAAAGAAAAAATCAACAGCTAAATAACCGTGGTTAATGCGCTGATCCAGGTGGCTGGTTGCAAAGGCTTCGAAGATATGGAAACAGACAACTGTAATGGCGGCAACGCC
>JAITLV010000295.1 GCA_031277685.1 Sphingobacterium sp.
TTTATCAATTTCTTCCAGATACAATTTTTGCCCGACACACCATTGGTCTCAACTATTGCGCCATCGGGATCGAAAATATAGGTAGCCGTCAACATCCCTTAACTGATGCGCAGTTAAAAGCAAATGAGGAACTAATTCGTTATCTCAGTAAAAAGTATCCAATCGAATATGTTATCGGTCATCATGAATATCAGCGTTTTAAAAAAACGTCTTGGTGGAAGGAAACGGATCCAAAATATATCACTGGGAAAGATGATCCGGGAGATAAATTTATGCATTCCTTGAGAGGGCATCTAGTTGACTTGAAGCTAAAGAGGCTTCCTTAATTCTTATTTCGCTTATGAATTGAATTTAACGGCGGTCTTTGCTGTTGGTGGGTAGTGGTTTCGTGACCTGCTTTGGTTTGTCTTCGATGATACAGGTGCCTATGCTATATGTCGGAAATGGGAAGTTGTCTTTTTTTTGCTGTTTTGCCGTGTTTTGCTGTATTGTTAAATAGCTGTTAATTGTATCATATATGTTACTTATATGTGTTTAATATACACTATATGTTTGCGTTGGTGTCCTGTTATTTATTTCTAATACACTGATATTTAGCATTTTTTATCTTGTCTGTTTTCTGTTTTTACTGAAATTCGAGATGTTGTCTGAGAAGTGGTGCTTCACTTATTAAGTGAATACTTACTTTCTTTTGCGTTTTTATAAGGAATTTAATTTTAAAAACGAAAAGATCTACTTACTTTTATCCTGATTTTCAATTATCCATGCATAAAACTGCATTTTGTGTATGGTCTAATGGTCTATTTATGATGAAACATACCTTGCTAAAATTAACCTTTGTGGTTTCGGTGTTATCTGTCGTCTCTTGCAGTAACTCGTTGCGGTCTGCGCAGCTTAGTAAAAACAGTACGCGAGAAAGTTCGGCCATTGCTTCGGCTGACGCGATAACGCCTGGAGCTGATCAGCTATCACTGTATTTGCCAGCTTTAAAAGGTAAAAAGGTGGGAATCATGGGGAATCAAACTTCGATCGTGGGGAATGATAAAAGACATTTGGTGGATGTTTTGATCGAAAATAAGGTTGATCTAAAATTTGCCTTTGCACCGGAACATGGTTTTCGTGGTAATGTTGAGCGTGGCGAGAAATTCGGTAATGATGTCGATCAGAAAACAGGCTTACCACTGTTTACCTTATATGGTGGTAATAAAAAACAAGATTCTATTGTCAATTCTATTGATGTTATGATTTTTGACCTACAGGATGTAGGAGCGCGTTTCTATACCTATATTACTTCATTGCACCGTGTAATGGAATTGTGTGCAAAGCATAATAAGAAATTGATTGTGCTGGATCGCCCCAATCCGAATGGTGATCAGGTAGACGGGCCGGTACGTCATGATGATAAATTTAAATCAGATGTTTCCTGGCATAAAATTGCCATGATTCATGGATTGACCATTGGTGAACTCGCACAGATGATCAATGGCGAAAAATGGTTGGAAAATGGACGTCAGGCTGATGTGCAAATCATAAAAGTGCAAAACTGGGATCATAAAAAAATGTATGATCTGCCGGTAATCCCATCGCCAAGTCTGCCGAATCAGCTTTCAGTTCGTTTGTACCTCTCCTTGTGTTTGTTTGAAGGTACAGATATTTCGGTAGGTCGTGGTACGGATTGGCCTTTTCAAGTGCTCGGGTATACAAATCCTGTTTACGGATCTTTTACATTTACACCGGGTGAACGTCATGGCATGTCAAAACATGTGGAGGGGAAAGGGGCTATGAATTATGGCATCGATCTACGGAACTTGGATCCGGACAACCAGAAATTTACATTAAAATATCTGCTGGACTTCTATCAGAAAACACCGGATAAGTCTACTTTTTTTGCAAGACCTGAATTTTTTGACAAGCTGGCTGGTACAGACCAATTGCGTAAACAAATTCTGACAGGGGAATCTGAAGCGCAGATCAGGGATTCTTGGGCTGGAGATCTAAAGATTTATAAACAAATGCGTAAAAAATACCTGCTATATACTGATTTTGAATAGCGTATAGTACGAACGAATAACTAACAATACTAACTAGAATCATTTATTTTTAAAACTCTATAATCAATGAGAAAATTTGTACTATTTTCTGTTGCTCTTGGATTGAGTTTTCCTTCTGAATCCTATTCTTTCACAAAGAAAGAGGGCGCATTGAGCAGTGCTAACTTAGCGAGCTCGCTGCTTCTTTCTTCTGCAAAGCGTACGGTTCAAAATACGGTGCAAGGTACTGTAACGGATGGAAAAGGCCCAGTCTCAGAAGTAAGCGTTTCTGTCATTGGCGGAAGTGCATCTACTAAAACCGATGCGCAGGGGCATTTCAAGATTACGGCTGCTGTGGGAAGCAAATTGCGTTTTTCATCCATTGGCTATGTGTCGCAAGATGTCACCGTTACTTCAAATACACTTAATGTAACTTTGGTTGATGATAATCAATCCTTGGAAGAGGTCGTGGTTGTTGGTTATGGTACCCAAAAGAAAGGGAACTTGACTGGTGCGGTTGCTTCTATTAATATTAAAGAAACGATGCAGGGGCGACCTATTGCCGATGCGGGCCGTGCAATGCAAGGTAGTACGCCGGGGCTGAGCATTACGATCCCAAATGGTGAAGTTGGATCTGATCCAACGATTAAAATTCGTGGTCAAATAGGTTCTATCAATGGAGCCAGTAACCCATTGATCTTATTGGATAATGTTGAAATCCCAAGTATTAATGTTGTTAATCCTGACGATATTGAATCTATAACTGTTTTAAAAGATGCTGCTGCTGCTTCCATTTATGGTGCTAAAGCGGCATTTGGTGTTGTTTTGATTACGACGAAACAGGGAGCTAAAACCGAAAGTAATACAATCAGTTATTCCAATAATTTCTCTTTTCAGAATCCATTCAAGAAATATGAAATGGGAACGGTGGATGCTTTGAGGTATTCGTTGGATGCTGGAAAACGGGAGGGGAACAATTTTGTTGGAGCTTTCTATAAAATCAGTGAAGATAGTTATAAGAGAGCTGTTGCATGGCAAGATCAGTATGGCGGTTCTATTGGTAAAAATGATCCGACTTTATATGAGCGTGATTGGTATTTTGACCCTGCTACAGGATATAAATATGGTGTTCGGACGTATGATCCATTTGATTATATGATTCGTGAATGGGCGCCAACACAACAACATAATCTTTCGCTGTCTGGAAAGACTGGCAAAACATCCTATAATGTTGGGCTGGGGATGCTTGATCAATCGGGTATGTTAAAAACAAATACGGATCAATTCTCACGTTACAATGCATCAGTAAGAGTCACGAGTGAAGTAAATAAATATATTACTGCGCGTGCTGGAGCGATCTATTCGCGGACGAATAAGCAATATCCATATGCGACAAATTCAACAACGGCTGACCCATGGCTTTATATGTACCGCTGGAGTTCATTGTATCCATATGGAAATGATGGTGACGGTGACCCGATCCGTAGTCCGGCCTATGAGACTGGAGCGGCAAATGTGGCGAGTCAGGTGAAAAATTACATGAACTTTAATGCGGGGGCTACCGTAAACTTTATGAAAAATTGGAAACTTGATTTTGATTATACATTGTCAAATCAGGAAATGCTCTGGAATCAGCCGGGAACACGTTTTACAGCGGGTAATTCATGGGGTGCTCCAGTTAAAAAGCTGGATGCTTCAGGTAATCAGATGTATGTGGATGGCACCGGTAGTTATGTGGATGCTTCGGCTGCCGGAGCTGTACCTGCATATGATTTAGATTATTTTACGTATACGGCATCGGGCTCTAACCCGGATCATTACCGGAGGGACAATTCGAATATTTTACGTCATACGATCAATGCTTTCTCAACATATAATCTAAATCTTGAAGGCGGTCATGACTTTAAATTTATGTTAGGTCTAAATCGGATCGCTGAAAAAACGGAAAGTTCCTGGACTCAGATCACTAAATTGCTTGATATTAAAAATCCGCAATTGACGTTTGGAACAGGGACTGTTACAGGTTCGGGAGCGAAACTCTGGGAGTCACAGATCGGTTTTTTTGGTCGTGTTAACTATGCATATAAGGATAAATATCTTTTTGAGGCTAATTTGCGTAGAGATGGTTCTTCGAAATTTCCAACGAGTTTAAGATGGAAGTGGTATCCGTCGGTATCTGCAGGTTGGGTCGTGTCACAAGAGTCGTTTATGGACTGGTCTAGTGATTTTATGAACCAATTGAAAATCCGCGGATCATGGGGAAGTATTGGTGATCAGTCGGTGTTAAATACGTTATATACAAGTTTTATGGAAAATTCGCAATCGACCTGGATCGGTAACGCGGGTGACAAGAACTGGTATGTAGGGACGCCGGCTGCTGTATTGCCTTCAATAGGTTGGCAAGATATCGCAACACTTGATATCGGTTTTGATGCACGTTTTTTTAAAAACCAACTGGGTTTTGTGTTTGATTGGTATCAAAGAGATACAAAAAACATGATTGTACCTATGGAGGGGGTGGCGCCAACATTTGGTTCTAAAGCACCGATGGGTAATTTTGGTGCATTGCGTACCCGTGGATGGGAATTTGCAGTGGATTATAACCATCGTTTTGAGAATGGCTTAGGGATCAACTTGCGCGCGAATATTTCTGATGCAAAATCCGTAATCACAGAATATGGTACAACAACGATTGTAACTGAAAACTATAGTGGTAAGACCTATGGTGAGATCTGGGGATACGAAACAGACCGCCTATACCAAAATAGTGATTTCGTGTTTGCAGGAAAGGATCTGGTGACGATAGATGTGGATGGAAAGAAAATGAACAAACTCTCGGATCCCAACGGGGCTTATCAAACCTGGGTACAAAACTCAGCTACATTTCTTTTTGGTCCTGGTGATGTAAAATTCAAAGATTTGAATGGAGACGGTAGGATCGATAATGGTAAGAAAACATTGGCTGACCATGGTGACTTGAAAGTAATCGGTAATTCAACGCCGCGATACGAATATGGTTTCCGTGTGGGGGCTGATTTTAAGGGGTTTGATGTTTCAGCTTTCTTCCAGGGGGTTGGAAGCAGACAGGTATGGGGGACAGGTTTCTTAGCGCAAGCCGGATTTAATTCTTCCGATGGAGCTATGCCTGCAGTCATGTCTTCAAACTACTGGACTAATAAGCGTACAGATGCGTTTTATCCGGCACCTTTTAATAATGCTGGAACTAACGATATCAACAATATGCAAGTTCAAAGCCGTTATCTGTTAGATATGTCTTACCTGCGTGTGAAAAATCTTACGCTTGGATATACAATTCCAGCGCATACATTGAAGAGAATAGGTATCAGTAACCTGCGGGTTTACACTGCATTGGAGAACTTCTTTACATGGGATAAGCTAAATGGGCTTCCAATCGATCCGGAAGCTGTTGACGGTGTGAATATGTTTGTTGATGCGTTAAAGAATAATTATAACAGCGGTCGTACCGGGGTGGGAACTCCGACGTTCAAATCGGCATCTGTAGGTGTTCAATTAACATTTTAATTGAAGTTATTATGAAAATAAGAGCAAAATTTTTATATATATTATTAGGAGGAACGATAGGGCTTACAAGCTGTAACAGTTTGTTGGATCGTCCTGCCTTAGATAAAATTACTGACGGACAAGGTCTTTATTGGAGAGATGAAAATGATCTTAGACTTTTCGCGAATGGATTTTATACGCAATATTTCAATGGCTATAATAGTTCATATACAACGGATTATACGCCTGTTAGAGGATATACGTTTTCTGACGATTTAACATTTAGTGGTCAGCAAACAAGTTTTGAAAACTCTGTTCCAGATTCTAGGTATTCTATTGCTGAAGCAGGTGATTGGTTAAGTGGTTATGCGGGGCCTACCTGGAATTTTTCTTGGGTACGTAAGTCTAATATTTTTCTGGATCGTTTGGAGACTATGGCTAAACCTAATTTAACTCCTGAGCAGTATAACCACTGGGTGGCAGTAGCCCGTTTCTTTAAAGGATATGAATATGCACGTTTGGTTTCTGTTTTTGGTGATGTGCCTTATTTCGAGAAGGAAGTGGCTGCGGCTGACTTTGATACGCAATACAAAGATCGTACTAATCGTGGCGAGGTAATGGATCATGTGTATGATGATTTTGTGTTTGTATTGCAAAATATGCGCAATGACGATGGGGCAAATGTTTTGAATAAATATGTGGCAGCTTCTTTTATTTCGCGTTTGATGTTGTTTGAAGGGTCTTGGCAGAAATACCATGGCTTGGATCAGGCTAAGGCAAAAAAATATTTGGAATTGGCGCAAAATGCTGCGGAAATCGTCATGGGTTCTGGTAAGTTTTCGTTTACTTCGGACTTTAAAAGCTTATTTTCTTCACAGGATCTAAATAGCAACAAGGAGGTTATTCTTTATCGTAAGTATGATGCATCAGTAAATGTATTTCATGCGATTGGTTCCTATCAGAATGGTATTGAAGCACAGGCAACAGCCCCAAATTTAAAGTTGATCAAAGAATTTATTTGTATTGATAGTAAGCCATATGCTTCTTCAACGGTGGAAAATGCATCGGATTTCTCCCTCGCAAATTTAGCTAAAACCCGAGATCCCCGGCTCGAGGCTTCATTTGATACGGAGCTAAATTCGAAAGCCTCAACTTTTGTTTATGGCACTAAGTATGTCGCAAGAAATGGTTATAAAATTCCAAGTGCAAATCCAGATTATTCCAAATGGAATTCCAATACAAATACTTCAGATGCGCCTGTTATCCGATATGCAGAGGTCGTGTTGAATTGGTTGGAAGCGAAACAGATCTTAGCTGAGTTCTTTGGTGGCGCTGCGGTGAATCAGTCAGATATAGACAAATCTATTAATGCGATTCGTAACAGGCCTTTAGATGAAGTTGCGGTAGCAAAAGGGGTAAAGAAAACCGCACCTCTTCAGTTGGGAGCTATTGCCAATGATCCTTTGCGTGATGGAGATGTGTCTACATTGATGTGGGAGATTCGTCGTGAGCGTCGTATGGAATTTGTCTTTGAATATTCTCGATTAATGGATCTTAGGAGATGGAAGAAGTTGGCTTATATGGATTTTTCCAAAAATCTAGATTATTTTACTGGTATCTGGGTGGATGTGGCAAAACAGGCGCCAGACTTTTTGAAGACTAGTTATATTGGTGTTACTAAAGTTCGCAAAATAGATGGTAGTGTTGTTACCTATAATGGTTCAAATGCTGCCGAAATGGTGGGCTTTATTGTTGTACAAAATGCATTAAACCGAAATGCTATCATGGACAAGAATTATCTCGCGCCTGTCGGTCAGGCACAGATGGTCGAATATGAGCAACGCGGCTATAAACTGACTCAAACCAAGGGTTGGTAACAATATTGTTTCTTTAGAAACTCGGACCCTGCTAATACAAATTAGCAGGGCTTTTTTTTGTCGTGTGTTTGCCGTTTTGTGCTTTATTATTTTGTTTGTGTGCTATAAAATGCAGTTTATTCTTGTGTTTTTGCAATTCTTTGAGTATCTTTAAGTGATTTACTTGCTGTATTTTGCAGTTGTTTTTTTAGTTTATTTAGCCATTAGCCGTATTAATTATTAGCATTCTAAGTAAAGGAATCAATACCAATTTATTTAATAACCATAAGTCATAATTTTTATCGAAATGAGAAAAGCTATTTTGTTTTCTTTGGCTGCTGGTCTGTATATGCCCTCTTTCTCTTATGCTGCTTCTTTAGGGAAGCCAGTGCATTTGAAGGAATTCGCAGATAAGGTGTCTGTCGAATCTAATAAGGGTGGAGCATGGCAGCAGTCCGTTCAAGGTACAGTCGTCGGGCCGAATGGAGCTCTGTCGGGCGTTAGTGTGGCTGTTGTAGGGACGAATGTCTCAACGAGCACAGACAGCAATGGGTATTTTAGAATATCTGCATCCAAAGGCAGTAGACTCCGGTTTTCAAGTGTGGGTTATCAAACAAGGGAGGTTATCGTAGGTGAAAACAGTACAATTGATGTTGCTCTTCAAGATCTCAACGAATCCTTAGAGGAGGTCGTTATTGTCGGTTATGGGCAACAAAAAAAAGCACACTTGACAGGTGCTGTTTCTTCGGTGAATGTTGAGAAAGCCATGGGTGGACGCCCGATTTCGGATGCTGGTAGAGGCTTACAGGGAGTTGTGCCGGGGCTATCTGTTGTTGTACCGAGTGGAGAAGTTGGTTCTGATGCGAGATTACGTATTCGTGGTCAGGTGGGTTCGATCAATGGTGGGAGTGATCCCCTGATCCTGGTAGATAATGTGGAGGTGCCAAGTTTGATGGTTGTCAATCCCAATGATATCGAAACGATATCGGTCTTGAAGGATGCGGCTTCAGCTTCGATCTACGGTGCGAAGGCGGCCTTTGGCGTTGTGTTGATCACAACAAAAAAAGGCGCAAAGACGGATATGAATAGGGTGACTTATTCGAATAACCTTTCTTGGCAATCGCCTTTTAAAAAGATTGAATTGGCCGGGATCGAAGGATTGGAGTATACAGTGGATGCGCAGGATAATATGAAAGCTGCCGGACCCGCAGGTGGTTTCTGGCGTGTCGACCGCAATAGCCTGGAGAAAATTCGCGAATGGCAACAGAAATATGCTGGAGTTATCGGTAACGACGATCCTGTGGTTTACGGTCGGGACTGGTTTTGGGATGGTACGCAAAAGTTTGGATACCGTTTGTATGACCCTGTGGCGGCAATGGTCAAAGATCGCCCATTTTCTCATCTACATAACTTAGGAATCAATGGAAAGTCTGGTAAAACTTCCTATAATATGAGTGCTGGGTATTTTGGCCAACAAGGTATGATGAAACCGGCAAACCATGATGATTATCGTCGGTTAAATGCGACTTTAAATGTTTCGACAGAAATTAGCAAGGCGATTACAATGCGAGGTGGATTGATGTATTCCGATGGTACCAAACGCTACCCTAACTCAAATAACTCTGCTGGATTTGGTGCTGACCCTTGGTTATACCTGTTCCGCTGGAGCCGATTGTTCCCGGTTGGCGTTCAGGAGAATGGTAAGGATATCATTGATCCGGTGTCTACAGCCAAAAATTCCACGGATGCAATCTCGAATAAGAAATACCTGAATTTAAATCTTGGGACGACGTTGAATTTTACGGAACATTGGGATCTTCAGGCTGATTATTCTTTTAGTACGGAGAATAATGGGTTGATAAGCTCGGTGCTTCCAAAGGCTGCAAAAACAACTTGGTATGGTGTTGATCCTTGGAAAAATGCCGATGGCAATCAGATCTTTGTTGACGATAATGGAAATATTGTTGAAAATGGAGGGATACCTGCTTATACATTTCCAGTAACGGATTATGTTTTGCCAAGTGCGAGTAATTATTTCCAAAGTGCCCTTAATTCTAAAAAGCATACATTTAATGCGTATTCGACCTATCGTTTAAATCTGACTGAAGACCATCAATTTAAATTCATGGTGGGAACAAATATTGTTGCAAATGATTTCAATTCCTTTTATGGTAAAAAGAATGGCCTGACCAATAAGGAAAATCCGCAATTCGATTTTACAAACGGGGCAATGTTTGCTGGTGGTACACGGGATTGGGATTCTATGGTCGGATTTTTTGGTCGGATTAATTATGCGTACAAAGATAAGTACTTGTTAGAAGGGAATCTAAGAAGGGACGGTACTTCGCGGGTATCCAATAATATGCGATGGACTTGGTATCCTTCAGTTTCCGGAGGTTGGGTATTGTCTAAGGAAAAATTTATGGCAGCGCTTAATCCCGTATTGAGTTTTGCAAAAATACGTGGTTCTTGGGGAAGTATTGGTGATCAGAGTATTGATAATGGGTTATACATGGCTGAAATGGGATTGTCTCCATCTTACTGGATTGGTGGTGATGGTCAAGTCACGGGTATCGGTACACCAAGATTGGTAAAAGATGGGTTGACTTGGCAAGATATTGAGCATCTTAATATCGGGGCAGATTTACGTTTTTTCAACAACAAATTAGGAGTTACCGCGGAATGGTTCCAACGCAAGACCAATAGTATGATTATGGGAGGAAAATCACTTCCTGCGACTTTGGGTACTGGTGCTCCGCTGGGTAATTACGGTGATCTTAGGACACGCGGTTGGGAGTTGGAGCTAGATTTTAATCACCGTTTTGAAAATGGTGTGGGCTTAAATTTGAGCGCAAATATTTCTGATGCGACGACGGTTGTAACAAAGGCACCGGATTGGGTGTTGCCATGGGAAGACCGGTCGCTTGGTACGACTTTCTCTACTGGGAGACGTTATGGAGATGTATACGGATTTGTGACTGATCGCTTATTTCAAAAGGATGATTTTGTGTACGATAGTAATGGGAAGTTTGAGCAGACAAATATTGTCTATAATGGAACGAGCAAGCGGACAAATATGTTAGCTGGGGATAATCCGGTTTATCAGACTTATTTTGAAGATGGTAATCAGACGCTTTTGATCAGTCCGGGGGATGTGAAGTTTGTGGATGTCAATGGTGATGGTTATGTAGATGCGGGTAAGAATACAAACGGGAATCCGGGCGATCGTGTTGTTATTGGCAATATAACGCCACGTTATCAATTCGGTTTTCGTGTGGGTGCGGATTGGAAAGGCTTTGATCTAGCGGTCTTCTTACAAGGTGTTGGAAGTCGTAAGATCTGGGGATCTGGACAGTTGGCAATACCGGGTTATTTTGCCAAAGAGGGTGCGATGCCAAAAGCAATCGCGGAGAACTATTGGCGAGAAGATCGTACGGATGCCTTCTATCCTAGGGCGTGGAATTTAAATGGTGCTGATGAGGGTTTTGTCATGCGTGCGCAATCACGTTATATGCTGAATATGGCTTACATCCGTATTAAGAATATTACGTTTGGATATACGGTTCCAAAATCTGTGCTTGATCGAGCTAAGCTTTCAAATGCTCGGATATTTATTTCGCTGGAAAACATGTTTACATTCGATAAGTTGAGGGGATTGCCGATCGATCCGGAGACGATTTCCGGCTATTCGATGTTGAAGGATGCAAATTATAATTTAGGTCGTACCGGAACATCGAACCCGACATTTAAATCAGCTTCGATCGGTATTCAAATAAGTTTATAATTAAAGAGAATTTAAGATGAAAATAAAATATATAACGGTATTTGCGGCGACGATCCTTTCACTAACGAGCTGCAATAAGTTTATGGATAGACCTCCGTTAACTACTCTGGATGATGATTCTAATGCCTGGGTCAGTGAAGAAAACGTGCGGATGTATGCCAATAAGTATTATGTGGATTACTTTTACGGCTTCGGAATAAAAGATAATAACGGGTCAGCACCCATTGTTGGTTTCACAAATACAGATGATATCGTGGTATTGGGGAATCAACCAAATTTTACGAGATCAGTTCCAAATTCAGGTATTTGGAGTTATTCGGATATTCGATCAACAAATGTGATGTTGGATCGTATTGAAGGTAAGATGGAGTCTATACTTTCTGCCGAGGCAAAAAAACATTGGCTCGCGGTCGGAAAATTCTTCCGTGCATTTGCTTATTCACAGCTGGTGCAATCGTATGGAGATGTTCCATATTATGAACATGAACTCAAAGATACACAGGTTGAAGAATTATATAAACCACGTACACCTCGTAATGAGGTGATGGATCATTTGTATGATGATTGGCGCTTTGTGCTTCAAAATATGCGGGTGAACGATGGTGAGCAAAACCTTAACCTGTATGTCGCTGCCGGCTTTATCTCGCGTTTGGCATTGAATGAAGCTTCTTGGCAACGTTATTATTACAAAAACCAGGATAGGGCAAAGAAATTCTACGAATTAGCTGTTGATGCAGCGCAGGTTGACATGAATAGTGGTAAATATGGGATTGTTACGGATTACAAATCGCAGTTTACCTCAAAGGATCTGAAAGGTAATAAAGATATGGTTATGTTCCGGATTTATGACGGTGCTGTGGGAGTAACTCATGCCATTTCTTCGTACTGTAACTTGCAAGAATCCACTAATAATGGTCCTTCGACAGATCTGTTGAAGGCAGTGCTATGTGTTGACGGTAATACTTGGGAAAATTCAACTGTGGCGGATGCTAAAAAGTTTGACTTAGCAAATTTGGTCAAAACACGTGATCCCCGTTTGGAAGCAATGATCTATACTAAGCCAAATGCATTGAATAAAAGCTCATTCTTTTATGTGACCAAATACTTTCCTCGGGAAGCAGAAAAAGCTGTTAAGGTAAATGGTCAGCCTATGCCTGCTGAATATACCAGCAATAAAAATGAAACTGATGCTCCAGTTTTGCGGTATGCGGAAGTTTTGTTGAACTGGATTGAAGCAAAAGCGGAATTGGCAAGCTTAGGTGGGCCTGCAGTTAGCCAAGATGATATTGATAAATCGGTCAACAAGATCAGACAACGTCCACTGGCTAAAGAAGCAGAAGAGCGTGGTGTCAGCAAACTTCCGGATTTGAAGATAGGCGCTCTTCCTGCCGATCCTAATAAAGATGCAGACGTGTCTCCTTTATTATGGGAAATTCGTCGCGAACGTCGCATGGAATTTGCCTTTGAGACAAATCGTCTGGCTGACTTGAGGAGATGGTCCAAATTGGCGTATATGGATAATTCATTGAATAGGGATCTGATCTCTGGTGGCTGGGTGAATTTTAGTACTGAAATGCCGACTGAATTAGTGGGAAAAAATGTGAATATTTTGTCTGTCGTTGATGCAGCTGGAAAAGAAACGATTTATAATGGGTCTAATGGTACTGCGATGAATGGGTTTTATAAAAATCAAACGAATAAACCACGTTTGCCATTTTTAAACCAGCCAAATATTAACCCATATTTGACGCCTATTGGGATCGTGCAGATGGATCAATATGCAATAGAGGGTTATGTGTTAAAGCAAACCGAAGGTTGGCCACAGAATTAATAACTTATCAAAAATATAAATGAAAGCATTATATAAAATATCAACAATGGGTCTAATATGTTCCTTTTTGTTGACATCCTTGTTTTCCTGTAAGGATGATCTGCCTATAGCAATAGACTCGGGTTCCAGGTTTGTTGTGCTGAAATCTATTAAGATAATCAACGCCGGTGAAAATGGTGCCGGTGTTGTGGAGGGTACAGTAAATGAGAATACGAAAGAAGTTTCTTTCCCGAGACTAGATGTATTGACCGATTTTCAGAATTTAAAATTTGAGGCTGAAATGTCTGACGGTGCTACATTGGATAAGGAGACTTATGCTGCTGCTTTTGAAGATGGTGATACTGAAAAAACAATTATCATTAAAGTGCAGAATGACCCGCGTTATAGGGAATATTTGGTAAAGCTTAGGCTGAATGTTCCAGTATTCGGTGCCGATTTTGCTAAAGTAAAAACCTATGATAATACAATGAATGATCTAGGGAATCCATTGTATCCGGTATTTAAGGGAGCTGCAACCCGCGGAACGGGCTTTGATGGTGAGCATGTGCTGATTGTAACCCGTGATGCAATGGGGTCGCATTTGTTGAAAGTTTCAGATATCGCAAAAGGTGATGTAAGCAAACCGATTATGCTGAATATGACAGGTGTCAAGGATGGAACTTTTACCATTAATATGGGCGGACAGGCTTACGGCCATACTTATATCGTTAACCTTTCGGGAGGGCAAACTTCTCCATTGAAAATATATCATTGGACAGATCCGACAAAGGCACCGCAGGTATCTGAGTTTAATGTTGCTACAATTGCGGGGGCTGGGGTACGTCATGGGGATAATTTCTCCTTAAATATAGATGAGGCAGGAAATGGGTTTATTTTCTTAGGGGATAATGCTGGTGCGAACGTGCTGCGATTGAAAGTGACTAATTTTAATGTCATTAATGATCCTTATGCATTTGCGATCCCAGTTGCAGGAGCTGGATCTTGGACGTCCTATAATCGTATTGAAAATACATCGGAATATATCTTTACCGGTCACGATGCGCCAGTATCATTGGTGAGTGATGGTGGTGCATTAACTTACGCAATGGGTAGAGTTGCTATTCCAATTCGTAGTTCGGATGCGCGCGTGATTTATTTCAATGGTGAACGTTATCTCATTGTGACTACAGCTGCACGAACGGGTTCTGAGCCGACAAACTTTGCGGTTTATAACATTACGAAAGGTGCTACAGTGGCGGATGCCCTGAAAAACCTTAACGATTTGGCTTCGAGTCCCATCTTTGAATATTCCCTAATGGGACCAGTAAATACTTCACCAGCTTCACAAACGGGATATTTTGTGAAGAAAGACATTAATGGTAAGGATGAGTCTCTTTTCCTGTTCTCTGCTGCAAGCGATGCTGGATTTGTGGTGTTTGAGGTGCCAAAAAAGGAGCTAGATTAATAGTTAAGGTAGCACGTTGAGAGGAGCGTGCTATCTTATTTTTGTATGTGAAAAAAGCTTGTTATTGAAATTATTGATCGATTATGAGAAAGTTAAAACCATTGATTATTATGTTGGTCTGTGCTATATTGGTTTTGGATAGCTGTAAAAAGGGAGGTGATGATTCGGTTGTGCCTAAGCCTGACCCTAATCCGCCAACAACAGGTACATCGTTGAACTTCCCGAAGAAGGAAATGCGTGCAGTGTGGATTTCCACAGCTTGGGGGCTGGATTGGCCCAATGGGGCCTACGGGGGGACGCAGCAAAAGCAAGCTTATGTAGCGATGTTGGATAAGTTTAAGGCGTTGAAGGTAAACGCGGTGTTTTTTCAGGTAAAAGCGATGGGAGATGCGTTTTATAATTCCCCTTATGAACCTTGGGCGGTATCCATAACGGGTACCAGGGGCAAGGATCCGGGATATGATGTGCTTAAGTTTTTAATTGAAGAAGCGCATAATCGCGGTATAGAATTTCACGCCTGGATGAATCCCTACCGTATTGCGACGCGAGCTGGAAGTTCTTCAAGTTATCCAGCGTTGCATTCTTCGATAAAATCGGATTGGGTCGTGAGCCACGAAAAAATCCAGATTTATAATCCAGCAGTACCTGAAGTGAGAACCCGTTTGGCTGACATTATCAAAGATCTGATAGCAAAATACGATGTAGATGGTGTTCATTTTGATGATTATTTTTACCCAGATCCGGCTAGTGCAGGACAAATGGTTGCAGATCAAGTTGACTATGAAAAATATGGTCAAGATTATACAACAATCGCAGCATTTAGACGGGGCAATGTCGATAAGGCAATACAGATGATCCATGATGCTATTGTGGCCAGCAAACCGTCAGTTGTTTTCTCCGTTTCGCCTGCGGCTAGTAAAGATTATAATTATAATACGTTGTATGCTGATATTGCAAAATGGTGTCAACAAGGTTGGCTGGATTTGCTGATACCGCAATTGTATCAGGAAGTTGGTAATAGCGCCAATGATTACCAAATGAATTTAGCGATATGGGGGCAACATAATTATAGTGCAGCATTGGTGATTGGACATGCCATTTATAAATTTGGAGATCCAGCCCAAGGAGCGGCTTTTCAATCTGTAGTCGAATTGGACAAGCAGTTTTCTTTATCAAAAAAGAATAAAAAGGCTGTGGGTAGTGTGTTGTACAGTGCGAAGTCGGTAATGGATAATAAAATTGGTATTACAGATAAATTAGCAACACTTTATCAGCATCCCGCTGTCATGCCTTTTATGGGAAGGTCAACATTGCCTGTGCCTGCTGCAGTCGGCAATTTAAAAGTTTCTGGAGACAAGCTGACCTGGGCTAAATCTGAGGGAATGAAGGCCGTCGTGTATTATTTTCCTCAACCAACAGCGGAAGGACTCGTATTGGCGGTGACTGATGCTGGTGAACTTGCTATCTCCCAAAAGGGGTACTATTGTGTATCTTTTATCAATAAGGATAATAAAGAAGGCAAAGTTTCTGATCCTATTCAGTTTTAATCAGATTGTACTTTAATCGGTAACCTAAGTAATACTCGTGTATTATTTAGGTTACTAAATTGCGTATTTATGCGTGTTTGTTTTTGATTTGAGAGTAATATCTTTATATTTAAGCATGAAATCTAAATTTTTACTCATTCTTTCTGCGTTATTATGCTTATTTAGTGTCGCGGTAGCACAACAGTCCTTCAAATTTGCCCACGTGACCGATACACATGTCGGTGGTGCAACAGGAGAGGAAGATTTGCGACGTACTGTAAAGGATCTAAATACATTGAAAGACATTGATTTTGTTATACTTTCCGGAGATATTACTGAATTTGGAGCTGATCAGGAACTGAAATTGGCAAAACGGATTTTGGATAGCTTA
>JAITLV010000023.1 GCA_031277685.1 Sphingobacterium sp.
TCACTATAAATCCGTCCTGTCTCCGTGGTAAGTCCGTGCTGAGTCCGTGTCCGGCACGCTATTACCCTGCTCACAGTAGGGACGGACCTTGCTAACAACTGCACTCAGGGGTGCTTAAAGCCTGATGCAGCCACGGACGGTTCCCCAACCACAGCCCAAAAAAGACCGAAACAGGACAAACACTCGGACTTACTAACTGGAAACTTCCACGATCTGGCTTAAAATGGGCCACATAGGGAGAGCCCTCTAATTTTGGAAACAAAGGAAATAATTCAGCGTTTACTTAGATCTTGTTTAGATATTCCTGAAGTAGGAGCTAAGAGATACCTAACTAAAAGATAAACCATAAGGTAAATAATACCTATTAAAAACTCATACTAAGGCTTGACAACAAGCTAAACCATTATTATATAATAGTGTGACGCCATTCCGATATTAGTCGTCAAAATTAGATATGTTCCAACCATTGGAATACTGGGATTTGGCAACTACCAACAATTTATTTGCAGGTTGTTATACGAGTAACTTTATATTAAGCAACAAAATATAGCTAACACGACATAGCTATTCAAAGCAGCCTTCGATCTAGTAGGGTAGATCAATCTATTATAAAAATGATAATGGCGATTAAAGCAATCGTATTCCATAACCAATAACACGCACTCCGATGCTGAAAAACGTTATCCGATAAACAGACTATTTTTGACAGCGACCTCCAGCTATTCGTATCGGCAATTTCACGACTATTGGAATAGCTCTTTTTTCAGTAAATTTGATCTAGGTTAATAAATAACAAAAAAGAAGGCCTTATTTTTAAGAAATTAAAGATATTGAATACTTTTATTCCAACTAAAAATCATATTGGTCCATGATAGATTATGCTCAGCTTTTAAAACAGGTAGAAGAATATGCTGAAAATTATATTACAGAAAATATCTCAGTCTGCCATTGTTTCCACAATACACTGCACACCCGTTCTGTTGTACGTGCCGCGGAGGAGATTTCGTCGTACTATAAACTGAGCGAGGAAGATCACTTTATTGTAATCAGTGCAGCTTATTTTCATGACCTCGGTTATGTAAAATCCGACAATGCAATTGGCCATGAAAAGAAAAGTGTTGAAATTGCCTTTGATTTTCTTCAGGATAAAGGCCTACCAGAACAGGTAAAGGATAAGATTAAAGGTTGTATACTGGCCACCAGAATGCCACAAGATCCCACGAACCTGCTCGAGCAAATTCTCTGCGATGCTGACTTATTCCATTTCGGAAATGACGATTTCGTCAACAGAAATAAACTCATGAAAGCCGAGGCCGAAGCAGTACTAGGGAAGGAGATTGACAAAGACGTCTGGCGTGCTGGCACAATCAAGTTATTGATGAGTCATCATTACCATACCGAATACGCCCAACAAAAGCTGAATGACAAGAAAGCGGAGAATCTGAAAGAGCTAGAGAAAAAACAGGAGAAATCCATCTCAAAAAATAAAGAAAGTAAAAAAGAAGATAAAAAGGAAAAAGAAAAAGGCAATAAGCCTGAACGCGGCATTGAAACGATGTTTCGCATAACCTCTTCAAACAATCAGCGATTGAGCGATATGGCAGACAATAAAGCCAATATCTTACTAACAGTCAATTCGATCATCCTTTCCGTTGTCATTGCCGTTTTATTTCGAAAACTGGATGCTAACGAACATCTAATTGTCCCGACAATTATCCTGACGACAGCTGTAGTTGCAACGATGGTTATGGCCATCTTATCGACAATCCCCAAAATACCTTCTGGTAAATTTTCAAAAGAGGAAATCGAGCAAAAATCAGTCAACCTCCTCTTTTTTGGAAACTTTTACAAAATGAAACTCGATGACTACAACGAGGGCATGCAGAAGGTCATGGTCGACTCAGAATTTCTTTATGGCATGTTGACCAAGGATGTTTATTCGCAGGGTGTAGTATTAGGACGAAAATATAAACTTCTTCGCTATGCATATGGGATTTTCATGTTTGGGCTTGTCATATCGGTTGTTTCCTTTGTCGTTGCAACGATATTTTAACTTGATGAGCTAGGAATGGGCATCAATCGCTATAATCATTTGGCCAAATGATCTCATTTTTTTAACGACCTAAAATGGAATCTATTTGATCAATCTGAGAAGACAGATGGACCTAACACATCACCTTTAGTACTGTTAAAGAAGAACATTGCCATTACCATAAATTTATACGGATGAAGAAGAAAGATCTTTACATCAACAGAGATATTAGCTGGTTATCTTTCAACGATAGAGTGCTTGATCAAGCGGGCCGCCAAGAGGTACCTTTATTGGAGAAACTACAGTTTCTCGCTATTTTCTCATCCAACCTGGATGAATTTTATCGCGTGAGAATGCCCGTACTGATGGCTTGGAAAAAAATAATAAAGCAAAACCCCGAACAGCTCAATCCTAGCGTCGATATTGGTACTTATAAAAAAGCATCAAAAATCATCAACAAACAACAGGAAAAATTTGGTTTATTACTAGCAGATATCATAAAAGGATTGAAAGAAGAAAATATTTTTTTTGTTTACAATCAAACCATTCCAGCAGAGATACAACCTTTAGTTGCTCAATATTTCTTTAGTACAATCGCTTCCTATCTCCAAATTATCAAGATCGATGATACTTCTTTTTTTCCGGTCAACAATCAACTTTATTTTGCCGTTATAGACAACAATACGGAAGAATTATTCTTTCTCAAGATCCCATCAAATCATGTTGGTCGCTTTTTCACCTGTGCGATCAATGCAAAGAAATATGTCGTGCTCATCGACGACATCATCAAATTATTCTTTCCCGAGGCTGTCAGAAATTCATTATTAAGCTTTTATTCCTTCAAAATCACACGCGATGCGGAATTAAACCTTCAAGATGAATTTGAGGGGGATATTGCACAGAAAATCGAAGCAGAAGTCAATAAACGGGATCTTGGCTATGCGACCCGCTTTTTGTTTCAGCCAAATTTGCCAAAACAGTTGGTTGAAACATTGGCAACGTTATTCGATCTACGGAAAAGTAGTATTGTCGAAGGCGGAAACTATCACAATCTAAAGGATCTTTTCTCCTTTCCGATTAAAATAGCGAAACTTTCCTATCCTGAACAGCTGCAGATCAATAAGAGTCAGAATTTCAAGGAGTCTATCTTTGACCAAATAGACCGAGAAGATGTGTTGATCTGTACTCCCTATGAATCGTTCGACCCCATACTACGTTTTTTTAACGAGGCTGCTATAGATCCAACCATAGAAGAGATCTACACGACCTTATACCGAATCGCCAGCGATTCACATATCGCGCAAGCACTGGCTACCGCAGCAAAAAATGGAAAGAAGGTCAATGTTTTTGTCGAATTGAAAGCACGCTTCGACGAGGCAAATAATATACATTGGGCAAGATTGATGAAAGAGCAAGGCGTAAAAATCATCTATAGTATCCCTAATTTAAAAGTACACGCTAAAATAGCCCTTATAAGAAGGCTGGATGGCCGAGAAAGTGCCTTATTTGGCACAGGCAATCTAAATGAAAAAACCGCCCGCGTCTATACCGATTTCTTTCTCCTGACCTCCAATACACTGTTGACCGATGAATTAAAAATGTTATTTGAATTTTTACCCGCTCGAAGGAAACCCAATAATCCAAATGAGCTATCTTTTGACCATCTATTGATTGCTCAATTCAACCTAAGACATACATTTTTATCCTTGATTGATCAAGCTATTCAAGTTACTAAAACCGGAAACCCAGCGGCAATAAAAATTAAATTAAACAATCTCGAAGAAGAATCGTTAATCAATAAATTGTATGAAGCCAGTCGGGCAGGGGTCCAACTGCAATTATTGGTTAGAGGGATCTGTAGGCTAAAGCCACAAGTTCCGGGATTAAGTGAAAACATTACTGTGAAACGGATTGTCGGTCGATATTTAGAACATGGAAGAATATTTATTTTTCAATATCAAACGCAAACAAAAGTGTACCTCGGTTCATCAGACTGGATGAACCGCAACATCTACCACCGCATAGAAACCTGCTTTCCATTGCTAAAGCCGGTATTATCGGACAAAATACAGGAGATGTTTGCGATCCAATTTGCTGACGATAGCGAAGCCACTTTACTGGACGATCGGGGACAAAACAGGTCTATAACAAGGCTGCAGGGAAATGTTTCTCAGCAACAAATCTTTGATTATTTAAAAAGTTAGCATAAAATCCGGCGAAATTCAGTAACGCAAGGTTTAAATTCAAGGCCGTATCGAAAGCTCAATCATAACAAGAGAATTAAATATAAGCTCATAAAATAAAACGGATTAATTCATCCATTTGAAAGACAATCATATAACAATGAAAGATTCCACCATACTCACAACATTGGCATTAGGCATTGCAACAACAATTCTACTTGCTTGCAACCCGAATAATGCGTCCAAAGAAAACAGCAACAAGCGGGTTAATGTTCAAGCCGAGAAAGCGCAGACACTTCCATATGCACTATCCTCCGGCATCAAAATGAGCCTGCCAGCGGAATTGTTGGAGATATCGGGAATAGCCTTTCTTGCAGGACAGGATGACGATATTTATGCCATCCAAGATGAACAAGGATTACTTTATAAATTTAACCAACCGACACAAAAAGTCACGTTTAATCCTTTTGGAAAAGATGGCGACTATGAGGATATCTCGATAAGCAATACTCACATCTTTATTTTAAAGAGCAATGGTAGCATTTATTCGTTTCCCATCACCGAAAAGGATGACATAAAAAACATCGTCGAACAGAAGAATCTACTCCCAAAAGGAGAGTATGAAGGGCTTTTTGTTGACCGTGAAAGTAACCAGGCATACGTATTATGTAAGGAATGTAAGGTCGATCGAAAACAGCCACAAACCTCTGGCTATATCTTTTCCATTGACAATAATGGCCAGCTTCAGCCGAAAGGAGAATTTGCTATTCAGCTCGATGAGCTCAGAAAATTCGATGACAGCATCAAGAAAACATTTAAACCCTCAGCATTAGCTAAAAAAGCAGACAGCAAAGAATGGTATATCTTATCTTCTGTAGACAAAGCTCTTGTTGTGACCGATGAGAATTTTCATGTGAAATCGCTCTCTCCATTAGATCCGAAGATCTTCCCTCAACCTGAAGGCATTAATTTTGATTCAAAATTCAATCTTTACATCAGCAGCGAAGCCGGTAATCAGGATAAAGGAATCATTTATAAATTTGAAAAACAATAGGCATGCAAAAGGTCGTACCATTCTTTCTTATTCTCCTTGCAAGCCATGCTTATTCACAGCAAAAACTGACAGGCTCGCATGTGCATCAGGAAAAACCCTTTGCTCAGCCCCTCATCAAAGACAGTGTAAGTGTAGTTGCCAATGCAAAATATGGTAAAGCCAGTAAATTTAAAAAGTTCTTCCTTGGCGAAAACTACCGCAAAGAATGGGCGGCGGAATCCACCTTACCTTTACTTCAGCTTTCAACCTTGTACGGGGGACTGCATCCTGTCAAACAGGGAGGCGGGATGCAATCTGTTTCTTTACGGCTAACGGATTCAACGGGTCGGGAATGGGCCTTACGATCGGTCAATAAAAGGACAGAATCCCTCATCCCAGAAGAATTGCATGGTACCTTTGTACAGGATGTCTTGGATGATGCCACCAGTGCACAACATCCCTATTCCGCCCTTATGATCCCTGCTCTGGCAAATGCCGTAAATGTTCCCCATGCCCATCCCATCATCGGTCTGGTCGCACAAGACAACATACTGGGGGAATATGCTCCTCTTTTTGAGCATACGATAGCTTTACTCGAAGAGCGCGAACCGCTTGGAGATTCGGACAACAGCCCTAAGGCCGTACGAAAGCTCCAAGAAGATAACGACGATAATTTCAAACCTAAAGCCTATCTGCGCGCACGTATGCTCGACGTGCTGGTCAGCGACTGGGATCGACATGAAGATCAATGGCGCTGGTATAATGAAAACCAAGACAGCACCGATCAAGACAAAGACTATATTCCCATTCCTCGCGACCGGGACCAGGCTCTGCGTGTCACACAGGGTTTTCTGATGAAAGATATCTATCAGCAATTTGTCAATCCTGTTATGCAAGGATTTACTACAGGTATTCCCAATATTCGTTATTCTTTATTTAAATCGCGCTTCCTAAATGCCCATCCCAGCAATCAACTCTCTCACAAGGAATGGACCAAAGAGGTCAAGCAGTTTGTTGCCCGTCTCACGGACTCGGTATTATGGGAGTCGATACATAGCCTGCCGCGGTCATCGATTGCTATTCGTGGGGAACAAATTTTTAAAACACTTCAAAGCCGTCGTGATGCACTGCCTGCTGCGATGGAAGAGTATTACAACTTTATCAATAACATCGTTGATATTCACCTCAGCGACAAAAATGAAAAAGTCGAAATATCCAGTACAGAAAATAAAA
>JAITLV010000024.1 GCA_031277685.1 Sphingobacterium sp.
GTACTTACTGTGAAAAGATGGTTTAGATAATGCTGTTTCATTTTTACTTTGTTTAGATAGTGATTAACTCGTCGCCAACGCCAATTGAAACTACGATTAAACAAATGTAAACATAAAAACAAAATAATGTATACTAATTTGGTAGTTTTTTTTGCATAGCCTTTTTATATGAACAGCGTCTTTAATAACTCATCTCTTATCCCCTTACGATCATATTAATTCGCCAATATAATTGAAATAAAAAAATCTACAAAAACAGTAGACTTTATTGGTTTCTATTTTTTATATTTGCTCACCGTTTCTCAATTGGCGTTGGTAACGTTTTTTTTTAAATGTAGTTTTAACAATTTAAATTTCTATGAGCAAGTATTATTTTAGACAAGCGATCTCTCTCAAAAACAGTTCCCTATTGAATACCTTCTTTTTCAAGAAAAAACGAATGCGCATGGCATGATGCAGGCTAGCTGAAAAGCTTCCGTTTTTTTAGAATTCAAAATCAACCTAATCTACTGTTTTAATCATGAGCATAAACAATTGGAAACGATTGTCTGTGGCCCTATTTGCCTCATTTCAGGCAAGTATAGTTGTTGCACAGCAACCAGTTTCACCTATAATCAATGCAGATCTTATTGGTACACTGCTTGATGCACGAACCAATAAGCCCATCGCTGGAGCAACCGTGCAACTAGACGCCGTCACACACAGCGTACAAACCGATACCTGGGGCCGTTTTTCTTTCCGAACTGGCCAAAAATTACCTTTTAAAATTATTGTGAGCCATCTCGGCTATGCCTCGGACACCCTTGTTGTACAACGCTCGCCCGTAGAAATCAGATTGCAACCCAATGATCGGCAACTCGACGAGATTGTAGTTGTCGGTTATGGAACGACAAAAAAAGGTGATATTACAGGTGCACTCTCCCAGATCAAGGGGCAGGATCTCAATGATCGACCAATTGCGAATATCGTTCAGGGGATACAGGGTAAAGCAAGCGGTGTGGACATTACCTCAAATAACCGTCCCGGCGGCATAGGAACCATACGCATTCGCGGCAACCGCTCCATAAATGCTTCCAATGAACCACTTTATGTAGTCGACGGAATTCCGATATCCGCTAGTGAAGCCGCTATTATTAACCCGAAAGATATTGCCTCCATTGAGATTCTAAAAGACGCTTCTGCAACGGCAATCTACGGTTCACGTGGTGCAAACGGCGTTATACTGGTTTCACTTTTGGAAGGGAAAAAAGGCCAGGTCTCCGTGCAGTACAATGGGTCAATATCTTTCGATCAGATCCATTCGACCACAGATTGGATGGATTCAAAAGCGCTTTTGGACTGGCAACGGCAGAGTCACATTAATGGAGGCACCTATACCGGAAAATATGGTACTGCACCCGATCCAGATTTTTATATTCAAAATTTTGGTGGTGGCGAAACTTATGGTATCGAATCAATCCGAAATGCCTTTAGCTGGGGAACAGACGGCAAACCGCTACTCCGTGATGCTACCGCGGAGGAAATTGCAAAAGGATATGCAGCACAAGTTCCCCTATACAATGGCGACAATCTCCTCAATCAGAATTGGACAGATTTAGTCACACGCCTGGCAAAAACCAATAATCATAGCCTCTCCCTCTCTTCGGGCAATGAAAAATCGAGTCTTTATCTGTCTGCAGGGCTTCTCGATCAACAGGGCGCAATGATTGATCAAGATTACAAACGATATACCACAACATTAAAAGGTGATGTTTCACCGCGAAAATGGTTGAAGCTGGGCATATCGACAATAGGCAGTTACGCAGTCCAAAACTATGGAATGGCCGACAATTCCGCCAATTCTGGCGGAAAAGATTCCTACAGCCAAGCCCTTGCACTCCAACCCTACGCGCCGGCTTATGACGAAAATGGCCTTCTCTTAAACACCAACCGTACCGGACTGTCAGCTCATAATGTATTGCTGAATATTGAAAACAGCAAAAATGAGTACACCCAGTACAGTGTACTTTCCAATGCCTTTGCGCAGCTCAATTTTACCCCCTGGCTAAAATATCAGCTCAAATTTGGGGTACAGTATACCGGGTTAGAAAATGGTTCCTTCTATGGTCCTGACTACACAAACCCATTCTCGGCCGTAGGTACCGCCCCGCTGATTGGCTATAATTCCCACAGCAAACGGCTATCCTGGGTGTTTGAAAATATGTTAACATTTGATAAGAAATGGGCTGATCAATCGCTGAAAGTGGATGCCTTGCAGTCATCGCAGGAAAATAGATCCAATGGTATTAATATCCGGGCACAGGATATCACCTTTCCTTCCTCGCTCTGGTACAACTTGGGGGCAAATGATCTGGGGCGCCCCATGAGCTATGGCACATCCTATAGCAAATACACGCTGCTTTCCTATATGCTACGCGCTAATTACGCCCTGAAAAATAAGTACCTCCTTACAGCTACTGGACGATGGGATGGGGCATCGGTACTTGCGCAGGGGCACAAGTTTGACTTTTTCCCCTCTTTGGCAGTAGCGTATAAATTGGAAGAAGAACCCTGGCTGAAACAGGTCAAATGGATTAATCAACTCAAATTCCGTTATGGAATTGGTGTAACGGGAAATTCTTCTGTATCTCCCTACACCACCTCGGGAACAATCGCAGGGGCAGCCTATGTTTTTGACGAAACCCAATATCCGGGCTATAAATCATCCTCGATGCCAAATGCTGATCTTGGCTGGGAAAAAACTGTTCAGCATAATGTCGGACTAGATTTTGGATTTCTGAACAACAGGATATCGGGTTCGCTCGAATGGTATAGGGCGAATACCAAAGATCTCTTGCTCAATCGATCCATTCCCCCAGTATTAGGCTACAACAGCATACTGGGCAATATCGGAAAAACAAGTAATAGCGGGCTCGAAATCTCTGTATCAAGTAAAAATATCGACCGACCGGATTTCTCCTGGAATACAACCTTGACCTGGAGCAGAAATCGCGAGAAGATAGTCGAACTGGTCGATGGCAAAGTAGACGATGTAGCCAATGGCTGGTTTATCGGGCAACCTATAGCGGTATTTAGAGACTATGTATATGACCGCTTGTGGCAGCAAACTCCCGAAGATCTCCGTCTTATCGAACTTTATAGAAAAATCGGCAACATCACTGCTCTGCCGGGGCAAGTAAAGATTAAGGATCAGCAACTGGTGGAAGTACAGCCCGGTACTGAAGGCGCAAAATCCGTGACACTTGCATCAGGAGAAACCGTGACCTATCTTGACAATGGTTTTGGAACCATAAACGACAGTGATAAAGAGCTATTGGGCAGCAACAGGCCCAAATGGGGCGGCGGTATTGTCAACGCTTTCCGTTACAAAAACTGGGATCTTTCTTTCTTTGTCTATGCGCGCATCGGTAGCCGTTATTATGGTGCACTTCAGACGTACGGACGACGGATTGAAAACGATGTATGGAGTCCTGAAAACACCGCGGCTTCTTTCCCACAGCAGACGACCGCAACCTTTACCAACTACAATGCCGCACGGAATTATACCAATGGCAGTTTGGTCTCTTTGCGCTATATCTCACTGGGCTACACGTTCAAACAGTCCCTGTTGGATAGGCTCAATATTGGAAGCCTACAAGTATATGCACAGATCCTAAATCCCGTGATCTGGGGCGGCGAAGCTGTAAAAATAGGCCTCAATCCGGACGATGTGAATGGCTGGGATAATGCTGCTGCAGCCCAGCGTGGTGGTCAGACCGCCAATACCATCTTATTGCGCAGTGCCGTTCTCGGCTTAAGAATCGGTCTTTAAATCAATAGCATCAACAACACATGAGACTTGGAAAAAATACTATAAAAACAATTGCCCTTTGGGCTATACCTACACTGTCGACAGGAATAGGATTAAGTTCCTGTAAAGACTTTCTCAAAGAAGAAATGGTCTCTACGATCACCCAAGACTATTTTGAATCTGAAAAAGGACTTGACGAACTGGTCGTTGCAAATTACAACATTTTACGTTTTAAATATGGGTTTATGGAAGGCCCCTTTCTTTTTGAAACAGGCAACGATATCGTTGAACCACTTGATAATGCCTGGGCTACCTTCAGCCCCGCAGTGTGGTCGCCATCAGGAGCTGCAGGCGAATATGCCAATAATCTGATCGGCTATTATCAAACCCAATTATTGGGGGCCTATCCCCTTATAAATGACTGCAACAAAGCCATCGAAATCATCACCGAAAGAGCGCCAGGAAAGTATGCAAATGATGCGGCATATGCCAATCAAAAGCTTTCTGAACTCTATTTTCTACGGGCCTATGCCTATTACTTGCTGGTTACACAATTGGGCGATGTTCCT
Source organism: Sphingobacterium sp. (assembly GCA_031277685.1). Lineage (GTDB taxonomy): Bacteria > Bacteroidota > Bacteroidia > Sphingobacteriales > Sphingobacteriaceae > Sphingobacterium. The sequence continues at coordinate 4,360 of JAITLV010000024.1, forward strand.
TTTCCTCTTAAAAGCAACAACAGTCTTCCGGCCAATTTTTATCTACCTAAAACAAATTCGGCGACCATTTATGCCAAATTAATTTCAGACCTGCGATTTGCCGAGCAGCATTTACCTACTGCCGTACAGACGCAGCGCGGTCGGATTACCCGCAATGCAGCCCAGCATTTCCTGGCTAAACTTTACCTGCAGCGCCATCAGGCTGCAGCCTTTAAACCCTACCGGAATGCAGACGGCACTGTAGACCCTACAAGTCCCAATGCCTACCAAGGCTTGTTATATAAAGGAGAAGGAATAGCAGATCTGGATTCCACCATTTATTATTCCTCGCAGGTCATAAATTCCGGGATCAGCCTGGCCTCAAATTATTGGGACCTTTTTACCATTGAGAAAGGCAATTGGGCGAATGAAACAAATCCAGAGATCATCCTGCAGGCCTCCTATGGTAATAATTTGGACAATGGTCGTTACGGCATGCGCACCAATGCAGCCTTTACCGCCGATTATCGCAATGCGGCCTGGAATATCCCAAGCTGGACCTGGTCTTATGGGCTGCTAAAAGGTCAGGGATTTTTACCCTCAGACTGGGGTTATGATGTGTTTACGGATAAAATAAATGATTCCCGTTTTGAAAAATCATTCCAGCTCGAATATCAGAGTGCTTCTTTCGATAATGCGTCCCAATCGGACGGCCCCGGTCTTGCCTATACCGACGCGAAGAATGCTTCTCTGGCCTGGCAAGCTAATGAAGCCGATTTCTTTAATGTCAATATCAAGCCCAGCTATACACGTCCTTCCTGGAATGGGCGGAAAGCGCAGGCCGGACAGCGGAAAATTGGAACAGCCGATCTGGGACTTGTTTTCCTTGAAAACAGTAAAGAAACGGCCATTGATATCAATGAGGCCCTTGCACAACCCTATGTACTCTATCCGCGATGGATCAAGGACAATGGAAAATATTATTACCGAAAGACAGGTGCAGACAGGTACAGCGGTAACGCTGGGCTCCTATTGAACCGTAAGGTCCGTCCATCTTCACGTAAATTTATCGATCCGAATCGTAGTACGGTAGACAACCATTTTGGTACGCGTGATGTAGCAATTTTTCGACTCGCCGAAACTTTCCTTATCCGTGCAGAAGCGTATGGCCGAAAAGGAGACTATGCCAATGCCATTGCCGATATCAATAAATTACGAAACCGAGCCGCTTACAAAGCCGGAGAAAACCGAGCCGAGGTATTGGCCCGCTTATACCCTGGAGCCGAATCATTGAACGCAGAAGAACGCTCCTACCCTTACAGCTCCGCGACGGCAACTTTTGATAAAATCAGCGTCGACGCTTCCTATTGGGACGGAACCTCTACGAAATCCAAAGCCGAACAATACCCGTCTGAGGCAAATACCGAATTGAAACGTTTTGTCCATTTTATCTACAATGAATACTCGCGCGAGTTTAATACGGAGCAGATCTTATACGAAGGGATACACCATGCAGGTATACAGCTGGAGCGTATGCTGCAACATGCACAACTTGCCTCGAGCCGAAGTGCGGGCTGGCCCAAATCGGATAATCCATCGGGAGTGAATGGTCAGGACGGAAATGGAAAGGGAACCTTTTCAGCAACCCATACATTCAAACCTTTTCCGCAATCGTATATCAGTATGTTAACCGATAAAGATGGTGTACTCCTTGATGAAACAGCCCGCCGGGCCTATCAGAATCCGGGATATTAACCCTTTTTAAAATGAAATTGAACAGACGAAAATTTATAAAAAACACCAGCCTATTCGGTTTGGGCATCGGACCGCTCGCCAGTCTGAACTTATATGGCGCTTCAAGCCGGACTACAGATCAAAATGGTGATGACCAATCAAAAACCGCTTTGGCCATTCCATTGAACTGGATCGACCGGCAACAGGGAGCACCCTTTTTAGGGACAACTTTCGGTGTCCCCTGGCCAAAAGGAAAGGTAAGGGAACATCAGAAATTCGAGCTGCGTGATAATCACGGCCATACGGTCCCCATCCAAAGTTGGCCCTTGGCTTTCTGGCCGGATGGTTCCGTGAAATGGTCTGCATGCGCCGTTGCTAATCCATCGACGCTGATCCAGGAAGAACTTTTTTTGACAACGAGTGAGCGCATACAGCCAGGGATCCAAGTGCAGGATCGCAATGAGTCCATCACAGTCGATAATGGGCTTTTAAAAGTGACCTTCGGAAAGCAAGGAACTAAGTTGCTACAGGAAATTCGACAAAATGGCCGGCTCGTTGCCAACGCTGTTATCTTGCAGATTTTGTTGCAGGATGCTCCTGACGCAGAACCTGGAGAAAATTTAAATAGGACGACATGGCAGTCCCATATCGAAAAAGCAGAGGTCGAAAACAGTGGCAGCCAGCGTGTCCTTGTCCGTGTTGAAGGAACACATCGGTATGGCGAGCTTAAAAAAATCCCGTTTATCGTCCGTTTTTATCTCTACGACAAGTCGCCCACAATAAAGGTAATTCACACCTTTTTATATGACGGCGATGAACAGCGCGATTTTATCAAGGGAATAGGTATGTCAGTTGTCATGCCATTGCATGATACGCCGACCTACAATCGTTACATTCGTTTTGTCGGGGAAGACGGGGAAGTCTTCTCCGAAGCGGTAAAGGGGCTTACGGGACTTCGCCGTGATCCTGGCAAGGAGGTACGTAAGCACCAGCTGGAAGGAAAGGAAGTCAAATGGGAGAACATTGCTGAAGCTGTAAAAAAAGGACTACCCTATATTCCCGAATTTGGCGATTATACCTTGCTGCAGGCCCATCCCTCTGCCAGTAGTATCGAAAAACGGACCAAGCCTGGGCATGCTTGGATTCATAGCCATGATGGCGGCCGTACTAAGGGAACCGTATACTTAGGGACACCTTTCGCTGGAGTCGCTTTGGGTATCCGTAATTTCTGGCAGAGTTATCCGGGCCAACTTGATATCCGTGGTGCCGCATCCGATGAAGCTACATTGACAGCCTGGTTATGGGCCCCGAAAGCCGAGGCAATGGACCTGCGATTCTACCACGATGGCATGGGACAGGACAGCTATGAAAAACAATGGGAAGGCCTGGAAATAACCTACGAAGACTACGAAGCAGGATACGGTAGTCCAATCGGTGTAGCACGGACTTCTGAATTATATTTGTCAATCTTTGACCAGAGCCCTTCGCCTGAAAAATTAGGGCAACTGGCACAGGCTTATCAGCACCCCCCACTCCTATCAGCCAGCCCATCGTATCTCTTCGAGCAGAACGTATTCGGTGGTAACTGGGGGCTTCCAGACCGAAGTTCGCCTTTGAAAGCGGCGCTGGAAGATAAATTGGATGCACTCGTTACCTTCTATCAGGGCGAGGTTGATCGTCGAGGTTGGTACGGATTCTGGAACTACGGAGATGTCATGCATAGTTATGATGCGGATCGACATGTGTGGAAGTACGATGTGGGTGGTTTTGCCTGGGATAACTCCGAACTTGGCACCGATCTTTGGCTCTGGTATTATTACCTACGTTCGGGCAATAGGGATTGTTTTCGCTTTGCCGAAGCCATGTGCAGACACACGGGAGAAGTAGATGTGCATCATCTTGGCCGGTTTGCCCCTTTAGGAAGCCGCCACAATGTGATGCATTGGGGCTGTAGTGCCAAGCAGCTCCGTATCAGCACGGCACTCAACAGAAGATTTTATTACTACCTCACAGCAGATGAACGTACCGGTGATCTATTGCGTGAGCAGGTGGAAGCTGCTTATAGGCTTCAAGATATCGTCGCTCTTCGTAAACGAGTGGATGAACCTGTTGTCGCACAAAAAGGCAAAGCTTTGGTAGGCTTTGGTACCGATTGGGGAGCGATTGCGGCAGCGTGGTTTACCGAATGGGAACGGACCCTCGATCCCAAGTTATTGGTCCGTCTCAAAGCCAGCATGCAAAGCATCGCCGACCAACCGCAGGGATTTTTCACAGGTTTGAGCTTGCTGGATATTGCTTCCGGAAAATTTGACCGCCAAAAAGATAAAACTGTGCGGGTATCACATCTGAATGCTGTGTTTGGAATTGTCGAAATCTGTCAGGAAATACTGCTTGTAATTCCCGACAAAAGATTTGAAACAGCCTGGCTGCAATACTGTCGCTTATACAACGCATCCGATGAGGAGCGGCTACATGCACTGGGTACCAGAGAAGGCAAATTTAACCTACGGAGCAGCCATGCCAGGCTCACGGCTTATGCCGCTTTCAAATTGGGTGATCATTTGCTGGCAGAACGGACATGGCAGGAACTTCTTGGAACCAAGACCGGATCCTTCGTACAGACCACCACTATACCACTGGTAAGGCTAGCGAACAATCAGCAGGAATGGAAAAATATATCAACAAACGAAGCGGCCCAATGGAGCTTAAGTACGGTTCAGTGCCTACATTACGTAGGTAAGTTTCTAAAATAATACGTTATGCTCAATTTTTTTAAAAGGTACTATTTAACATTATCTTGGCTGTTGTCGATTCATTTTATTAGTCCAGCACAAGAAAAGTCAACATGGAACGTGCCATTAAACGAAATAAACCGATGGATCATCGAGCTGGAGTACCCCGAAAAGTCGACTATTGAAGCGACCAGCGAAGGACTAGTCATTGACTCCTATGGCGGAGCCACATTATGGCTGGACAGCTTATTAACTGGAGACTATGTTATCCAATACGAGCGGGAAATAAGTCTTGACAAAGGCGAGAACAAACGGCTCTCTGATCTGAACCAGTTCTGGCTCGCACAGGAGCCACGCAACGAAATAAAACTAAAACACAGAGATGGTCGTTTAGACAGCTATAATGACCTTATACTTTTCTATGTGGGTATTGGGGGCAACAACAACAGTACAACCCGGTTTCGCCGCTACGACGGATCTGGCGAAAGGATACTTTTGGCCGAGAAAAATGAAAGACCTTTTTTGCTGGAGGCAGGCCGCTCCGACACAATCTGTACTTTCGTACGTGCATCAAAGAGACAAACAGAAGTCTGGATGAACGGCCAGCCTTTATTTGTTGAAGAAGGAATCCAAAATAGCAAAGGCTATTTTGGGCTGCGGCTTACCGCAAGCCGGCAAGTGATCAAATGGATGACCATTTCCAAACTATCGCAAAACCAATAGCTGAATAACAAGACCCTGATAACAAAAAATAAATCAACATGAAACTATATCTTAACCTTACACTAGGCTTCCTGCAACTTGCTCTATGTCTACAGGGGCAAGCACAACACCAGAAAGCTGTAGATTCAGTTCCTAAAAAATACAATGTATTGTTTCTGATTGCGGACGACCTGCGAACAGATATGGGCATCTATGGCCATTCTTTGGCACATACCCCCCACCTAGATCAGCTCGCGGCAAAGGGCGTATGGTTCGAACGTGCCTATTGTCAATATCCACTATGCAACCCCTCCAGGTCATCGTTGTTAACAGGGAAACGCCCTACCACAAGTGGTCTTTATGGAAATAGAGAATGGTTTAATGCATCTTTTCCGGATTGGATCAGCCTACCAAAATATTTTAAGCAAAACGGCTACACGACTATTCGGAGTGGCAAGGTCTTTCATGGCGGAATAGATGACACCGAGGCCTGGGATATTGGCGGGGAAAACCGTCAATACGGTACGGTGATCAATGCTTCGGCTCCGTCTGCGGTGGACTCACAATCGTATTGGCAAGCCTACAGCAATTCAGCTCCCCGCATAGCACCCTATGCAGCGACAGTATCATCCGATAAATGGGCAGCCCTGACAGGAGAAGATGCAAGGCAAATAGGCGACACGAAAGTGGCGGACAGAGCCATTGAATATTTGGAAGACCTCAAACATGCCAAAGAACCCTTCTTTTTGGCCTGCGGTTTTTCAAAACCGCATACACCCTTTGTAGCTCCCAAGGAGTTCTTTGATCTATACGATTTGGACAGTATTGCGCTCCCTCCTGATTTTTCATCGATGCCCGGCATACCGGTGGGATTTCCGGCTGGATCCATCCGCCGGAGAAATGCCGATTTCTTCGTCAACCGCACAGCGTCGACACAGGAAGCCAAGGAATATATCAGGGCCTATCTTGCCTGCATAAGTTACATGGACTGGAATGTGGGCCGGGTGCTAAAGAAACTGGAAGAATCAGGATTAAAAGAAAACACCATTGTGGTCTTTTGGAGCGATCATGGCTATCAACTTGGCGAAAAAGGGAAATGGTCTAAAGCCGGTTCCTTGTGGGAACAAGGCACCCGAGTGCCCTTTATTATTTACGATCCACGGGCACAAGGTAACGGGCAGTCCTCCCCTCGTGTGGTAGAGCTGCTGGACATTTACCCAACTTTAGTCGACTTATGTGGACTACCCAGCTATAAGAACTTAGAAGGAAAAAGTTTAAAGCCATTGCTTTATGAACCCGATAAAAGCTGGGAAAGACCTGCTTATACCGTTTGGAACGAAAATGGAAAAGGTGTTACGGGGATCACCGTTCGAACTGAACAATGGCGATATGCGGAATTTTTCGGACATGGCGCCGGAAAAACGCTGACAGATATGGTTCGCGATCCCCATCAATTGATTAACTTCGCGAACGATCAGCAGTATGCGGATATTGTTGGTTATTTTCACCAGCTGGTTATGCAACAGGTTGAGGGCAAGGTAGAGCTCCCTCCTGCTGCAAAATAACATCTCTTCTAATGGATCACAAAGGCTGCTCATGAATGAGTACCCTTTGTGATTAAATTCAGTTTGTTCAAGAAACAGCTCCCTATCGAAGTTTCCGCCAAAAATTGAGAAAACCCTCACATGCCGTATAATCCAAATCAAAACAAGAAGGTATATCTTCCCAACCACTCCAATAGGAAACTACCGGCCAATCCATTGGAAAGCTCCACCAATATTCTTTTTTTATTGAACTTTTTGATGTGAGTATTGTTCAATTTGAAAGGAATATGGTTCAATTTTTAAAGAAAAAACTATGAAAGCACAAATCGGACTCAAAAATAGACGTCCTGCTTCCTTTTGCACTGATTATTTCTTTAGCAGGGATTTATACGGGTTTTCAATTTAGACATGCCAAAACTCGCTTCAATCTCAGAATTATAAATTATTTTGTGGGACACCCTAATTAATATGGGGTTTAAAGTATATGAGAAAAAATGCTTCCGGCATCAACAATTCAGAGCAACGTATTGAAAACAAGAACAATGATCTAGATCTTTATCTAAAAGCATTGAATTCTGCCTATTCAGGTATTATAATTACAGACAATCTGCAGTATGATAATCCCATTATTTATTGCAATAAAGCTTTCGAAACCATCAGTGGTTATGCCCACGACGAAATTATTGGCCACAACTGCCGATTTTTACAGGCTCAGGACCGTTCGCAAGCCGAACGTAAGATTATTAAAGAAGCTATTGA
>JAITLV010000294.1 GCA_031277685.1 Sphingobacterium sp.
TCAGAAGGTCGCCACCATCCATCCTGTCCAGAAGGTGATATCCACGCATTTGCGTGCGTATATGGTCGCAATACAGCAGATAAAACTTCATTTTTATTTTTATAAAAATCACTTGCAACAATAACATCATAAGCGTTTTCATCCAAGTTTGTACAACTTGATACATTGATCGCACATGCAATAAGTAAAACTCTAAAAATATTTTTCATAATATTATTCTTTAAAAACCAAAATTTACACCAAACAAAAACGATCTCGTATTGGGATAAGGCCCCCTACTATCAATACCCAGACGCTGGCCGTTAATTTCATTACCTAAACCTGTATCCAATACCAAGTCAGGGTCATTACCTGAATATCCCGTTATTGTTGCCAAGTTTTGAGCAGTCAGATAGATCCGTAGATTATTAATCCAAGTATTGTTCTTCAATTTAAACCGATAACCCAATGTAACTTCGTCAATTTTTAAGTGACTACCACTTTCTAGGTAATAATCAGAGTACATATAGGTATCATTGATATCTTTATATTTAGTGAAAGTGTCTCTCAAAAGATTCTCTGACCATACCTTATTACCATACGAAAGCGCTGTCGTATTTAAGATATCATAATCGAATTTACCCCGCATAAAAACCCTTAAATCAAAGTTCTTATAGGAAAAGTTATTAGTCCAGGAAAAATAGTATTTCGGCACCGCGTTTCCTATGACCGCTAAATCAGAAGAATTCAGATCATCTCTTGAATTATTAATGGCATCGTTGTGTACAGCTTCGCCATTTCGATTATAAAACAGCCATTTTCCTTCATCATCAAATCCAGCAAATCGCTTACCAAAAAACTCCCCGATACGATGTCCTTCATAGGTGGTAAACGCGTTCCCTAATGCCCCAGCTCCGCCGATATCCCCGAACTCCTTGTATCTGACCGTAAAAATATCATTCGAGTAACTATCCATAACATTCTTCAATGTACTCGCGGTAAAGTCCATATTCCATTTAAAATTATCACGCTCAATTGCCCGATAGCTTAGGGCTAATTCTACACCTTTTGAGGATAGTGTACCTACATTAGAATAAATATTATTTCTTATGTAAGGTGGCTGAGGTGTCGTATAGGTGTCTAATAGATCAACGGTCTTTCTCTGAAAAAGATCAATTGAGCCCGAAAGTTTATTACTAAACATCGTGAAATCAACGCCAATATTTGTTTCCTTTTTTGTCTCCCACCGCAAGTTTGGATTGGGATTACGATCGGGGCCGTAGGTTTCCCGGTATACCTCGTCTGGATATAGATACTTCCCTCCTCCCCCTAAAGTTAATCGAGACGCGTTATTAGAAAACCCTGTATTTCCGGTTTCTCCATAACCTGCGCGAAATTTCAAATTGTTTATAAAATCGACATCCTTCATAAAGTCTTCATTGCTGATATTCCAGCCTACTGACACTGCAGGAAAGCTTCCCCACTTGTTGTTCGCACCAAATTTAGAAGAACCTTCACGTCTTAGAATAAACTGAGCCATATACTTATCTGAATACGTATAATTTACCCGTCCAAAAAAAGCAATCAACGTGTTGTCATTTTTATAACTGTCCAGATTGGCACGGCCATCGCGTAACGCTTGCCCTTCCGACATGTTATCCTCATGAAAACGATCATTTATAAAGCCCCTATTGTCTGCACTTTGTCCTTCATCTTTCTCATAACGATAACTATAGCCCGCTAATGCTGTTATTGCATGTTTTTGGGCAACCGTTGTGTTGTATTGAAGTGTCGGTTCAAATGCATATTTTTCATTCAGCAGATTGGATTTGGAAGCATATCCTCCACCCGGATAGTCTTGATCTTCTAACGATGCCTCACTATTTAGCGCTCGATATGCACCATCTACATAGGAATTACGTTGCACCGAGCCAAAAACACTTGCCTTTAGTCCCTCAATTATATTTAAATCAGCCTTCCCATCGAGTGAAGATGTCTGTTGCTTCCGATAACTGGTCTCAGTAAATAATCGGGCGAATTCGTTTGTACTGGTCCGGTCATAGCGATAAGATCCATCCTCATTATAATTTGAAAGCGTTGGATTTTTGGTCGCCTCACTTTCCCAGCCCCCGCCACCCAACATATTTGCATTGTTCGTGTTGGTAGCGATATTGACAAGAAAATTCAAACGATCATTAAATCCTTTCTGATTTATACTCGTTCTTACGGTATATTCCTTTCGTGAATTTTCCTTTGCAATACCTTCCAGGTTTCGAAAGTTCACACTTCCACGGTAAGTAGTTGACTCATTACCGCCCGACAGTGAAAGATTATGATTTTGAGAAAAATTATCCTTATTAATCAAATCATCAAAAAAATCCGTAGAATGACCGAAATCTGTTTGTTTTAACTCACCCGAAGCAATCTTATCCCTATACTCTTGCGGAGTTAAAAAATCAGGTCTATTATAGACAAAATCTTTACGAAAATAACTGGAATAGTTGAATACAGATTTACCAGGCTTCCCCCCTTTTTGTCGTAATCAGAATAACACCGGCGTTAGCACTCGTTCCATAAATCGCAGCACCAGATCCATCTTTCAGCACATCGATAGATTCGATATCATCTTGTTGCAAAAGATCTGGATTCCCCCCGGGTATTCCATCAATGACAAAAAGTGGACTCGCACTCCCTGTAACAGAAATAGCACCCCGTAATTGCGTGGCTACGCCTGAATTAGGATTCGACCCACTCCTGGAAACCTGAAGACCTGCAACCTTACCCTGTATTAGGTCCAATGGGTTTCTTGCCCCACTTTGGCGAAATTGGTCTGCGCTTACGTGCGCGACGGAAGATGTTACTTCTTTCATTTTTTGCGTCCCATAACCTACCACGACGACTTCATCCAATTGGCTTTGATCTTCTTCCAACTCAACAGAAATGGTAGCTCCAGAAACGGTAACTTCTTTGGTTTTGTAGCCAATCGAAGAGATGACCAATACATCTCCAGATTTGGCATCCAAAGAGAAGTTACCCGAGGCATCAGACTGCGTACCCTTTGAAGTTCCTTTTACGGCGATGCTAACTCCCGAAATTGGCTTTCCAGTGCCATCCAGTATTTTTCCCTTAATTTGTTGTTGATTTTTTTTTGTTTCATTGAGAAATGGGTTCTCTAACATAATGTGAGAAGAAGCGACAGCTTGCGTATGCTGCATAGTGCCTGCGATGACGATCAAAGAGAAAAATAATTTGGATTTCCCCTTTAATCGTGCAACTTTTTTAAAATCAATTTTGCTCATATGTTTATAATAATTATTTTATACATAAAACGATTTAGCCAATTTGAAAAGCATTTATATTTCATTAGTATTTATTCATAATATGATAACCAAAAGGGGAGGCTCATGTATTATAAAGCACTCGCTATCCAATCGGAAATCCTTGTGTTAAATATTAATTGAGTATCGGCACGTAATTCAAAATCGCCATCCTAAATAAGCAAAAACGGTTTTGCTAATAAAATAAAAAAAATGAAAGCTTTTTGGGAATATACGTTGTGATTTTCTCCTTTGGTTTATTATCTAGTCTAAGTGTATGATTTAGGATTTAAGATAGCTAATTTAATTCTAAATCAAAAATAATTTAGAATTAAATTAGCTATCTATCCTTTCACTTAGTCCTTGAAATTCTGTTAAACAATAAGTATAGTACTATAAAAAAGAGTTTTTAAATATCACAATGAATATTTAAAAACTCAAAAGCTTTTTTTCTATGAAAGTAAGATAAAGGGTATATGATATACCCTTTATCGCGTATTCGTTATTCCTATTGATACCCCGGATTCTGGGTCAGTTTATTGTTACGCTGTATCTCATCAGGAGAGATAGGCCATAATAAATCGGATTCCTTAAATACGGCTCCGGATGCGTTCTTCGCTCCGATCAATGGGACAAAGTCCACTTTTCCTGCTTCCGTTGTAGAAATCACAGGGAACATCTTTGTCCGTACGATATCATCCCACATTTTGTACTCCAAAGGAAATTCACGCAGACGTTCTTTCCAACATTCTTTCACAAAGTCATCTACTGACAATACCTGTAATTCAGATGTAAACTGTGCGACAGTTTTTCCCTCCGTGTTGGCACGCGCCTTTATCTTTGCTAAATAACCAGCAGCTTCAGCACTTACTCCAGTTGTTTTAGCGATACTTTCAGCGGCAGTTAACAATGCTTCCGGATAACGATAAAAATTCCAGTCTTTTGTACCTCTTCCTGTTGTCAGCAAAGCCTGCTCATCCACATAATACCATATCCCGGCATCCTCTGATGTCCATTTTTTACCGTTAATTGGATTGGTATAAGACCAGTGGTAGAACTGATTGGGTTTGATCCTCAGGTCTTTTTTATCATATACATTCAAAAATTGTTTGGTCGGGCCAAAAACTCGTTCAAATATAGAATAAGTGGTAAACACCGAAACTGCTGACGAACTAAAAGCGGTGGCAGTCCTTGCTCCGCTATTAGTAACAAGGTCATCAAATTCTTGCGCATAAATGACCTCATCCAAATCATCAGTCTTACGCAGCAAGTTGTATGCACTACTTTGCTCAAAGTCGATATTCTCCGTCATTTTATGCGGCGAATTAACCACAATTTTCGCATTAGTTGCTGCATCAGCAAATTTACCTTGCTGCAGATAAACATCGGCCAAAAGCATTGCCGCTACATATTTTGTAATGCGATGACCATTCTCAGCGAATTTTTTGGCCGGCAATATTTCTACGGCACTTTTTAGGTCCGCCTCAATCAATTCATAGATTTTTGCAGCATCGCTACGCTCTAGATAAAGTGGATCAGTAAGTTTCTCATTTGGCAGTGTATATAAGGGGAGTGCACCAAATGTTTTGACAAGATAAAAGTAGTTGTAGGCCCTAAAGAATTTCGCCTCAGCCAATAATGTATTTCTCTTAGTTTCATTGACCATGCTTATTTGCGGGATATATTTTACACCAGCATTGGCAATATTGATGGCCTCATAAGCCTCATCCCAGATGGTATTCATCGTTGGAGATATCACGTTGGCATTTTGCTGCCGTGTCAATTCACGGGCAAACAAGGTGACACGCTCCTGCCCTTCATAACTATTCGTAAAATACCCAGTCAAAATGGTATTAATGGAAGCGGTAGATCCCAAATAGGAACCCGTTGTAGAATAGCGTAATGGTGAACCCCGACGATAAAGCGCATTTACAGTTGCTTCAGCTTGTCCTTCATTCTCATAATAACTTATTAATGACAGGTTTGAGCGAGGATTTTCTTCTAAAAATTTATTACAGGATGTTGTTAATGCCATTCCGGCCAATAACAACAAAAATAATTTAGTCTTCATCTTTTTAAATTCTATGCATTAAAATGTAACATTAACACCCAAAGAGAATGTTTTCGCTCTAGGATAGGAGAAAAAGGTCATGTTTTGTCCAAATTTTCCATTCCCCTGTGCAGTAAATTGAGAAGTCATTTCTGGATCATACTGAGAAGTACTTTCCGGGTCATAACCTTTGAAATCTTTTGAGGTGAATAAAAATGGATTATTCGCATTCGCATAGATGCGTAGTCTGGACAAGCCCATCCGCTTTAGTACATCCGCATTAAACGTATAGCCCAGTTGTATCAAATTTACGCGTACATATGAACCGTCCGCTACCCAGGCATCGTCCACATTGGTATCCTGGCCAGCATGCCCTCCATTGGTCAAATAAATTGCCTGTTGCATGGTATTGGGATTTGAACCGTTATACGCATCAGTTAAAATTTCCTTCAGGCCATTGGTAATACCAAAACGGTCATAGGTAGAATGGAAGAACTGCTGCATGATATCTACGCCCTTAACAAATTGTAGATCCAAGGTAAAATCGAAATTCTTATAACGTAAGTTATTCACAAAACTACCTGTCCAATCCGGCAGACCTTTTCCGATAATTTCTTTTTCCGTCGTACGTTTGGCCCGTCCGATGTCCTTTAATTGCGCATTACCCGCATCTACGTCTGCTTGCGTGTATACGCCCAATCTTCTATAGCCGTAGAAGCTATTTAAGTTTTCGCCAACACGGATCACACTATTCGCCCCTCCGACCCAATCGTTCTTTAAAATATCCGCATTATTCTCACCCAATTTCAATACTTTATTTTTGTTATAGTTGGCGTTCAACGATGCTTTCCATTCAAAATTCTCATTGGTCACAATCGTACCAGTAATCATCATATCCAAGCCTTGATTTTGAACGGAACCGATATTTTTCATGACGGATTTAAAACCGGTCGCTCTTGGCAGTGGAGTCTCCAACAGGAGGTCTGTTGTTTTTCGACGATAATAAGAAACATCGAAATTCAGGCGATTTTGAAGTAAGCCCAACTCCACCCCAACATCAAATTGTGCTGTTTTTTCCCATTTTAGATCTTCATTTTCAATCGTACTGACATAAGACCAGGGAGCCCGTCCATTATTCAATAAGATTGTTCCCGCATCCACGATTGCCAACGACCTATAAGGATCAATTTCAGAGTTACCGGTCAATCCATAGCTGGTATGTAATTTCAGGTTACTAATGGTCTGATTACCCTTTAAAAACTCCTCATTGGAAACATTCCAAGCGAGTCCTAATGACGGAAAAAATGCATATTTATTGTTCTTACCAAATTTGGATGAACCATCATAACGACTGGTTACTGTGGCAGAATAACGATTGTCGTAGGAATAGGCGGCCCTTAAGAAGTACGAATTCATCGCCCAATCATTGTAAAAAGATTCGGGCGTAGCTGGTGTAACACCTAAATTCATTCTATTATACTCATAGAAATCATCCGGAAGGCCTTCCGTCCGCATTTTATCAAAGTCATAGGTCTTTTTTTGCCAAGACAGACCTCCCATCGCATTGATCCGGTGTTTATCGAATTGCTTATTGTACGTTAAATACGTCTCTTCCTGCCAATATAAGGTATTTGTATGTGTACGTTCTGCCCATCCATTTGGCCGGGAAATATTATTCAATAGTTTTGAAGAATATCCCTTGTAATCCTTTCTATGATGGTCAATCCCTAATTGTGTTTTCAGATCCAACCCATCGGCCAGATGAAATGTCAGTGCCGCATTTCCAAAAATCTGTGTATTATAACGCAAGCGTTTTTGTAAATCCAGAATGGAAACCGGATTTGCCATCCCTTCAAAACTCAGCTGTTCAGCGACAGTAGATGAAGCTGAATTCGTGTAAAGACCATTCTTATCATAAACCGGATACCAAGGAATCATCTCGATCATCGTACGGCGAGCTTCTTGTCCGCCACCATCTTCCGGTGTATAACGCCCCCAGGTATGATTGACCGTCAAGTTGATTGCCGTAGAGAGCCAGGATGTTGGTTTTGCATCATAGGCCATTTTTGCATTTATCCGTTTATTCCAGGTATTGTTCATAATTCCCTGTTGATCCGTATAATTCAAAAATGCGCCGACGGATGACTTTTCATCACCTTGTTGTACATTCAATTGGTGATTATGCGAAATAGCCGTCCGAGTTGCCTCGCGCTGCCAATCTGTATCATACAAGGGGTTGCCATTGGCATCAAAATAATTTGCATCATTAAACCAGGTTTTCTTGTCTAAGGACCAAGACTTTCCTTGATATTTATTCTCATTTTCAAGACCGATCATAAAAGCATCTACCCATTCCTGTGCATTCAGTAGATCCATATAGCGTTGCGCAGAACTTACCCCTGCCGATCCCTGGTAACTGATTGTTCTAGACCCATCTTTGTTTCCGCGTTTTGTTGTTACCAAAATAACGCCATTGGCACCACGTGCACCGTAGATAGCCGCAGAAGAAGCATCTTTCAGTACCTCGATATTTTCGATATCATTTGGATTCAGCAAATTGAAATCTTCCATGACGACTCCATCTACTACATATAATGGGTTGGAAGAAGAATTGATCGTCGCAACACCACGAATAACAACTCTATTCGCATTAGCACCAGGTTGGCTGGAATTAGAAAAGATATTCACACCTGAGGCTTTTCCTCTTAGCGCGTCCAGAGCGCTGAAACTTTGATCTTTGATCAGATCCGCCCCTTTGACCATCGCTATGGAACCGGTTACATCCGATTTGCGCATCGTACCATAACCGACAACCACAACTTCTTCCAATTGACTTTGATCGTCCTCCAATTGAATAGTAATTGTCGTTCCAGATACCTTGACTTCTTTGGCTTTATAACCAACTGACGAGATGACCAACACATCTCCTGATTTAGCTTCTACAGAGAAATTTCCCTGTGCATCTGATTGGGAGCCATGTGAAGTTCCCTTAACTGCAATAGAAACACCCACAATTGGCTTTCCAGCAGCATCCAATACTTTTCCTTTTACTTGCTGCTGCAGACTTCGCACTTCTTTTACAAAAGATTTCCCTTCGTAATTTACGGAAGTTACTACAGCGGCATTGACTTGTTGAAAAGTACCAGCAATGACAGCTAATGAGAAAAATAGCTTTGAATTTTTCCCAAGCTGCGCAAACGATTTTACGTCAACTTTGCTCATATTAATAGTGATTTGGTTTATAAAAACGTTTTAGCTAAATGATGCTAAAAACGTTCAGTTTAATTTAGTTTTCCCTGTAATTGATTATAATAAAAGGTTTTAGATCCTTAACCTTTCCTTTATGAATTTTTCAAATTTAACACGTATCGCGCAAAAAAAATCAGCTATAGCCCATTTTATCAAGCGCCTATACATATAAGAAATGCTAAATCGCTTTTGCTTTTCTTACAAAAAAAATTGGTATGTTAATCTGGTTTATTCGTTTGGTTTATGTTGTTTCTTTTCTTGTTTGATTATGTTTTTGCGTTTTAAAATTTTAGTTTAGGTTGTAAGATAGTATTAAAAATTCAAACGGAGAAAGATTTATTCTCAAAATCTTTCTCCGTTAAAACTATATGTTTCCCTTCTTCATTTCACTGATCGCATAATCAACTGAACGCGCTGAAAAGGCCATATAGGTCAATGAAGGATTTTGTGTTGATGTCGAAGTCATGCAGGCACCATCTGTCACAAATACATTTTTCACCGCATGCATCTGATTCCATTTATTCAAGACGGATGTTTTCGGATCATGTCCCATGCGTGCTCCGCCCATCTCATGAATGTCTAGCCCCGGAGCTTGCCAATGCGTGTCTGGTCGAATATTCGTAAAACCAGCATCGGTGAACATTTCGGTCATGACTGCAATATAATCTTTTTTCATTTTTTCGTCGTTCTCATCATAATCGACGGCGATTTTTAACAATGGGATTCCCCAATCATCAGTTTTGCTACCATCTAAGGATACCATACCCGATTCTTTTGGTATGGTCTCGCCCATCATATGTGATCCGACCTGCCAAATCCCCAATTTAGGGTTTAGCAGATTATCTTTAAGTCCCAGTCCTAGGCCAGAGCGATCGGACTCTTTACTGCGGGATGCGCCGAAACCGGCTGCATACCCACGGAGGAAGTCTGTCTCCTGTTTATGTAGATTACGAAAGCGAGGGATATATCCACCACCGGCAGGGTTTCTACCCTCAGCAGTATAATCCAATAGACCTTCGTACTCTGCATAAATACGTGCACTATAATTATGGAAAGCAACATATTTACCCAATACACCACTATCATTTCCTAAACCATTTGGAAAACGGTTCGACTTGGAATTCAATAGAATAAGATTGGTATTGATAGCCGCTGCGTTGACAAAAATCAATTTGGCATAAAAGTCAATTTCTTCCTTGGTATTTGTATCGATTACACGAACACCAACAGCTTTTCCTTTTTGTTCATCGTACAGGATAGAATGAACCACCGAAAATGGGCGTAGCGTCATGTTTCCTGTCTTGGCAGCCCAAGGAATTGTCGTTGCATTGGAGCTGAAATACCCACCAAAAGGGCATCCTCTTTGGCACAGTACACGATTTTGGCATTGTACCCGGCCTTGCTCAATATGGATCTGATTAGGTTTGGAAAGGTGTGCACAACGTGCGGAGATTACCTTGCGCTCCGGAAATTTCTTTTGAACCGTTTCTTTAAAATATTTTTCAACAATGTTCAATGGATATCCAGGCAAAAACTCACCGTCAGGTAACTCCGGAAGTCCATCATGATCCCCAGCAATACCAGCAAATTTCTCCGCATAGGCATACCAAGGGGCCAAATCGGCGTAACGGATTGGCCAATCTACCGCAAAGCCATCACGTGCAGGGCCTTCAAAGTCAAAGTCTGACCAACGTTGTGTCTGTCTTGCCCATAATAAAGACTTGCCACCGACCTGATATCCTCTGATCCAATCAAAAGGTTTTTCTTGTATATAGGGATGTTCTTTGTCTTTCACAAAAAAATGTGCAGCATCTTCATGAAAAGCATAACATTTGCTCACTATCGGATTTTCGGCTTTCACTTGATACGGCATCTCATTCCGATGTTCAAACTCCCAGGGCATCATATTTGTAGTCGGATAATCCTTGATATGCTGAACATCCCGTCCACGCTCCAATACCAGCGTTTTTAGTCCTTTCTCACACAATTCCTTTGCGGACCAACCCCCACTAATTCCTGAACCTATTACGATAGCGTCATAGGTTCTATTTTTTTCACTGTCAATATTTAGATTTGCCATATTGGATTTATCCATTAATTTTCACCGCACCATTGTACGGTCCCGGAATAAGCTTATAAATCACCTTATTCTTCATCACATATTCTGAATTCATATAGCCTTGGATCGCACGTGATTTAAAGATTTCAAAAAAGATCTTTTCATCCGTTTTGTCTTCCAAACTGGCTAACGTATTTTCTGTCTCTTTACCATTGGTGAGATTCAGCTGCTTTTTCAATTTATTAAAACCCGAGACAAATTTCTCCTGATTTTCTGGCGATTCACAATCATCCACCATCTTGATCACAAAGAGGTGTAAATTTAAATCTTTCCCACCCGGCGTATCCGATTTAGGGATAAGGACATCTACCAGATCAGCTAAAAATTGTTCGTCCTCCGCCGATAATTTTAGCTTATTCAATACAATTGATGCACCTCCATCATTCAGACAGGATGACAAAATAGTCAGTCCGCCTGCGATAATAAAAAATTGCTTTATTGCGGTTCTACGGTTCATAATCAGTGTTCCCTTTACAATTCGGTAATATTACGTATATCCGAATAAAATTACAAATGCTAAAACGATTAAATTATACGACTCCCTTTAAATCCAGTCAGATAACAACTGTTTTGCCCGCTGCAAGTTTTCCACAATGTTATCAACAGCTGTTAGTCTAGCACGTTCCACTTCTTGTTTTGTTACCGCAATCAACTGCAAGCCGGCATCTAAAGCAGCTCTGCTCCCGGTGATTGTATCTTCGATCGCGACACAGGAGCCTCCCGTTAAGCCCAATTTCGTCAGCGCCAAACGATAAGGTTCAGGATTTGGTTTCGGAAACTCCACAGATTCTCTTGTAACAAAAAACTCAAAATAATCAAGCAACTTATGCTTGCCCAAAACTGTATCCACAGTACTACGGTAACTGGATGTCACCAATCCAATTCGGATATTATTCTCCTTCAGGTAGACCAGAATATCCTTTGCAAAAGGCATTAACTCAATATCGCTCATATTGGAGTCTGCATAAGCGGCACGTGTCCTCTTCCACATATGCTCCTCAGTTGTATCATATCCATAATCTTCAACCAGGCGTTTCACGTTATGCGCCAACGTATGTCCGGCAAAATCGCGAATCCAGTCGTCATAAGTTATCTGCAGATCAAATTCTTGTTTTAAGATCGGTGCCCAATTTTTAAAGTAGAAATATTCCGAATCAATTAGGGTACCGTCCAAATCAAACAAAACGGCTTGTAGTTTATTCATAGTGTTAAAGATACACAAGTAGGCTGAAAAATCCTATTAAAGAAGACCACAATACACCGAATTAGAAAGCTGTCCTCTATATGTATCCCAATAGCCGATGTAGACATGATATTCAGCTTGCTGATTTAATTCACCCGGTATATCCACAACACATTGACCATCCCTAGCAGATGCAATTGCTAATTTTAATGAACAAAAATCTTTTAAGCTAACGCATGCTAGGTTTAACTTGTAAATTTCATCCTCATACATTGGGTTTGGTATCCATTCCAAACATATACGGCCGTCATTCACACTTACCTTGGGACCCTCAGGCGGTGTTAGTTGCCCCACAAATACGTTTAAGTTTTCAAAATACACGACAGGATTATAAGCAGCATCAAAAGCCACTACCTCGTTGAAAACATGTTTTTGCGCAAGCTGAAATGCACCATATTTAGATCCTTTTTCTTTTTTTAGCCCATAGCCAAAATCAAAAACAGCCTTGTTTTCTGCACAAAATTGTCCGACAGCTTTCATTTTTTGGCGATGCAAACGCTGGGCTTCGGTTGGCGGTTTATTACTTTTTCTACGCGCACCTCGAATAATCCATTGTCC
>JAITLV010000030.1 GCA_031277685.1 Sphingobacterium sp.
TGGGCAATACATCAAATTCTACAATGGAAAAACAATTCGGTTCCGGACAATTTAATTCATATACACGGTAGTAGCGATCGTATTATCCCCATCAAAAATGTAAAGCCCAACTTTATCATCAAGGGTGCGGGACATTTTATGACGGTCACTCATGCCCAGGAAGTTGAAAAACTCTTGCAAGAAATTTGTTCGTAAATCACCAACTTTTAATCACCGAGACCTATCCCAACTTTTCTAGTCGCTCAGAAAATTAAATCCACGTGGATTCGTATCGGCATTAGTCGCACGACATGCTGATCAGTGTAAAAAATTATTATTTGGAGAAAAGGACAAACAATAATTGAGAATAGAAGGTTCTTCTATGAGAGCGCGGTCTCTATATGGAAGCTAAAAGTCTCACTTTATTACTTAGTGGGAACAGTCAAAAGCGATATAGTTAGGTTAAATTATAACAAGAATATGCGAACACGGCTCATATTAAGTTTTTTATTCTGTCACATCTTTTTTCTCACTATGCTGGCACAAATCAATAATACTACAGCCCCGAAACTGGAGGTAGCAGCAGCCTTGGGTCCGTACCGTCCGATCGGTGTGAGCGTTACATCCAACAATCGATTATTTGTTTCCTTCCCAAAACAAGCGAAAAATTATCAGTATGCACTTACTGAAATCATCAATGGAAAACCTGTTCCTTATCCAAATGAAGAATGGAATTTAAAAGGAAAAGAGAGTTCCCACTTTGTAAATGTCCAAGATATATTTGTCGATACCGAGGACAATCTCTGGGTATTGGATTCTAAACCATCTTCTGCCGGATCAATTTTTGGAAAAGATGAAAAATCGACTCAAGGCCAATTTAAATTGTTAAAAATCGATACAAAAAAAAATAAAATTGAGCATATTTATCGTTTCGACGACCTTGATAAAACCAAATCAGGTCTAAATGATATGCGCATTGACCAGAAGCGAAATTTAGCCTATCTCTCCGATCCCGGCCAAGCGGCCATCATTATTTTAGACCTCAAAACTGGACAGACTAGAAAGGCTTTAACTGGAAGCCGTTTTACGCTGGCTGATCCTGATGTAATATTAAGCTATAATGGTATTGAAATGCGCAGTGAAAATGGAAAGCCTTTTTCTTCCAACGTGAATGGCATAGCATTGAGTCCCGATTTTAAATATTTATATTTCAAACCGATCAATCAAACCCATCTGTATTGTATTGCAACAGAATTTTTAGCAAACAAAAGGCTGACGGATCAAGAATTGGAGGCAAAAGTGGAAGACAAAGGAGAAGTGGGAATCACGCATGGCTTACTAGCAGACATTGATGGAAATATTTACCTAACATCGTCAATAGATTATAGTATTAAATATTTAAATCCTGATGGAAATGTGAATACCCTGGTACAGGACTCCCGAATACTTTGGCCCGATTCTATGGGCATCGGCGGAGACGGATACCTTTATTTCTCTTGTGCACAACTCTTTAAAGACCCACAATGGAATAAAGGAGTTGATAAGGTAGAGTTGCCATATTATGTCTTTAAAGTCAAATTACCGAAATTTTGAGAAGAATGTTACAACAAGTGAAGTTCTGAAGCATAAAACTCGCGCTAACACATCTACTTTTTATCTAGGTATTATCCCATGCGCAGCCTTAACAAAATTCCCTTCGAATAGTTCCCCTTTCTATTTATCCACCTTTTCCACTTACAAGATAAGACACTGAAATTCAATCCCATAAAAACAATTAAATCGGAGTAAAAGCAAAAGTCACCAAGACATGCCTCCAACTATAAAAAGCAAAGGCCTCTTAGATAAAGTATAAAATTTTTAGCAAAAAATTTGTAATACTAATATTTTTAGTATATTTGAATATCAGTTTTAGACAACGCTTTTTATGGAACACAGCGCAGCATATGACAATAAGGATTTACACGTAGGTGACATCGTTCGCTTTCATACCCCCTATCCCGATGAAGATCCGAATACGATTTTCATTGTACTGTGGTCATATTACGATCCCGCTGGAAAATCCTCACGAGCGGAACTAGTTAAATTTGACCAAAGTTCCAAACAAACGCCTGTTATTCAGAAGTGGTTTATACGAGATTTAGAAAGAGTTCCCGAAGTAAGTCCAGAATTGCTGAAACAAATTGAGCTATTTATGAAAAGTAAACTTGGTAATGCTATTATCAGTAAGCTAGTCATCTAACAAATTTTAGATCTTCAAATTCGACGTAAAATATGGAAAACAAATTCAAAGAGAAGCGAGGTATAGTGTCAGGTCCGATCTGGTCTGACTGGCGCGAACAACTTCGGGAAAGTGAATTAGTCGGCTTACATCAGAGACTCGAGAAATTAGAAAGAGAAATACTCCTTGATTGGCTGCAATGGCATGATCCAAAAGGAAACTATACAGATCGCAAATGTATTGAAAATGGCGTGCAGCAGCTTTCCAAATTAAAGGCTGTCGCGTATGTACATAAAGAAATCCTGCGCATCCACATGAAAAGAAAATATAATGACTTTTCGAATACGCACGCACAACTCATCTTTAACAATTAAAATCTCAGATTATGGAATATCTTATTAAACAGATCATAGCGCATCAACTTCCAAAAATTCTAGCCATGGAATCGCATCGCAAGGATTGGCGTTATCAGCTTATGAGCTTAAAAGATAAGACACTATTCGATAGATTAACGCTTATGAAGAGACAAGAATTACTTGCGTGGCTACAATGGTACGATAATACCGGGACTTACGCTGATCACGACTGCATCCGGAGAGGTATTCCCTTATTTACGAAGGTTCAGGCATTGACCGCAGCTTATCAGCGGATTATGCGTGAACATGAAGGCTGGGACGGCTACATGGGAACTGAATATATCCGTGGCAGTGCACTTTAAAAAAGACACTTTTTAAGCAGGAAATATTTTACTCGCTGTGATATACTTGGCTAATGTATTCAGATTAGAAAGTGCCGCTCCGATTGTATTATTAAAATAAGTATAGACTTCTTTTCCCTCTGCAATCCAGTCGTTAATATAGGTGCTGTATTCAAACAATATGTTGTCCGTATAGCTACCTTTATAGTCACCATTTGGGCCATGGAATCGCATATAGATTATGTTTGCATTTGCATCTGCGTATTGAAGACGCATACCTTGCATATTCTTATCATGAATAACCAGACTCATATTAAAAGATTTTAACAGTTCAGAAGTTTCTTCCCTATACCAAACGGGATCCCTAAATTCTACACAGATCGACCACCCTTCACTTCTATTGTTCTGAGCAATACAATCCAGCAATTCAGCAAGCAATCCAATAGAAGCAAATTTAAAAGATGGTGGTAATTGTATGAGCAAACACCCTTTCTTTTGGCCGACAGCGTCAATAACGGATAGAAATCTGGCGACATCCTGTGGATCAAATTTGAGTTCTTTTTGATGTGTAATTCCTTTCCATAGTTTAAACGTAAAACGAAAATTATCGGTCGTTTCTTCGGACCATCTTCTGACGGTTTCTTCTCTGGGAATTTTATAAAAAGAGCTGTTTACTTCCAATGAATTAAATAATAAGCTATATACAGCCAATCGACTTTTATCCTGAAACTCCTCAGGATAGTAGCTTTTATTCTTGTAAGGCAAAAGGATACCGCTCGTTCCAGTAAAATATAATCTTTCCATACCTTTATAACAATCGGCTAGCATATAATTGTTCATTTTTTTTTCAAAGACAAATTATCTTTTGTATTGATCAGCAATTGAATTGCATATAAAAAACAATTTATCTAAGTTTGAGAAACGAGTATTAGCAACAGCTATTTATAATCAACTCGTTTTCTAGTTTATTAGCGGATAATTAATCAATCACTCTCTATCAATGCACAAAAAATCTTACCTCATTTGTTTCGTTATTGGCACCATTTTGGGCAGTTGTACCGGAAATAAAAGTAACAATACAAATACAACTTCAAGCTCTCAGCCCGAATATGCCGATGAAAATCCGACATTTACCTTTGACAACATTAAACAGAGCTATTCGCAGGGCGAGGATCTGATCTTAAAGATGGACAGCGAAAAAACGCCGAAAATAGACTCTGTTATTTACACTATAAACGATAAAAAGATTGGTCAAGTAATCGGAAATGAACCTTTCCATTTTTCATTAAAACAGGAGAAATTTGGCAAGCAAATTATTAAAGCTGTCGTATTTAGTGATGGAAAACGAGAAGAAAATTCAGTCAACATCGATCTATTCGCGTCCACTCCTCCGCTTTTGCTAAGCTATAGCATTGTGAATATTTACCCCCATGATATCAAAGCTTTCACACAAGGATTGGAGTTTTATGGGGATAATTTGATCGAAAGTACTGGGAATGGGGTTGGTCCAAGCGGAAATAAGGGTAAATCGAGTGTTCGTATTGTTAATCCAAAAACGGGTCAGCCCACCAAAAAAATTGAATTGGATGATTCAATTTTTGGCGAAGGTGCCACCGTACTAAATGGAAAATTATATCAGTTGACTTATAAAAACAATCTAGCCTACCTATACGATATAAACAGCCTTTCTGTTATTAAGACACTTCCTTACTTTCAGCCAATGGAAGGGTGGGGTTTAACTTCTGACGGTAAAAACTTATACATGTCCAATGGTTCTGATTATATCTATACGCTTAATCCAAATGACTTCTCAAAAATGGACTATATCCGTGCAGCAACGAACACAGCCATGGTGGATCAAATCAATGAAATGGAATGGGTAAAAGGAAAAATCTATGCAAATTTCTTTATGGAGGATGTCATTGGACGGATCGACCCTAAAACTGGTACAGTGGAAGCTTTAGTCGATCTATCTAAATTACGTGAACATGTAACACAACATGTGGATTTAGATGTATTAAATGGTATCGCCTACAATAAAAGATCAAACACTTTCTTTGTTACCGGTAAAAACTGGGATAAAATGTTCGAGATAAAGCTAACAGAATAGCTTTATCTCCATCAAAAGAGACTGTAACATGAACTGTGTCAGAGGAATAATTCAATAAGATTATTTATATTCAATTATTCAAACGACACGGTCATGAAAGAAAAAGACCCATTCGACTTTGAACGCTTCAAGG
>JAITLV010000102.1 GCA_031277685.1 Sphingobacterium sp.
GGCGATGATGTGCGCTTCACGACAAAAGGAAATGTCATGTACGCTTTTATAATGGGAACGTTGACCAAAAAGCAGCTCCGAATAAAGTCATTGGGTCGTTTAGCCCCCAATTCGAGAAAAGTTGGTCAGGTACAGTTACTCGGAACTAACGATCGTATAGCGTTTCAACAACTCGATAATGATCTAGTGGTCTCCATACCCGATAGTTTTGTTCAAAACAGTATCGCAACGGTACTAAAAATTTCCTAATGACTTTATCTTTTCTTGTGCTAGAGCATGTGTTCGACTGTGGATAAAAAGGCTAGGATGGTATCTCTTGGGATCGCCAGGCAAGCTGTATGACTAAATCGGGCTATATTGAGCCCGATAAAGTTACCTTTGCTATCGACTACCGGACTTCCACATTCGTCGGCATGAATGCGTGAGTCATGAAGAAATACACGTAAAAAATTATCCCTGCGAACTGATTTTCCTTTTGGAATATTGTTTGCAGGGTGAGGATTTTCCCTGACGGACCAATTAGAAAGAATTACATTTGTGTATAGATCTGCGGCTCCACGTCGGTATTGAACCTGCAGCGTATCGCCGGCAGAAAATTGCTGCATGGCCGCATTTATTTTGATGGCGCTTGACACGTCGCGATTATTTAGTGTAAGCATACGGTCGCCGACACGAAGTCCAGCGCGGGCTGCGGCACCCGTGCTATCTACTTTGGTTAAGGTCGGAAGGCCTTCTATTTCCTGCATTTGTGCATCGAAAGTTCCGGGAACAGGTAAACGTGGGAAGGTTTGGGATGACATGCCCAGTACACCGAATTTACGCTGATCGGCTCCAAGAAGCGACCACAGGTTTAAACCAACAAAAGAATCAGAAATACTTTGCCGGGCTACCTTCGATACATCGACTGACGGAAATTGATGATCACTAATGAGGGCTACCAAGTCGCTTTTTTCGTCTCTGAGCAGAATTCTTAATACATGAATCCTGTTACCTATTTTGACGATTGGTGCTTCGCCAATAAGACTACTTTTGGATAAGATGACCTGTTTATTGTTTCCCAAATTAAATGCTGTACCTAATAGCAGTATGCTGTCGCCATCTAATGTACTGCTGATCTGGATGGGCTGAAAATTTGTTTTCGGATGTTTCGCAGGTTTTTTGATCCCCAATTGAATTAGTTTTTTTTGCTGAGGATCTTTACCGATTGAATCGGTTGATACAGGATAACTGCTGATAGCAACTGGATTGGTCAGCGACTGCCAATAACTCCGGTAACTGTTTATAGGAACCTCAAAATTGATGCCTTCAGCACCATCTATACGGCTGTGAAGACCGATTACACGGCCCAGGGCATCAAATAATGGACCTCCGGAATCACCGGGTTCCATTATGCTGCTGCTTTGAATAAACCCAAAGTTATCCAATTTCTTTAGAATGCGTCCCGTCCGTAGAAAAGGAATGTTGAAAGGTAATGTTTCTGGATACGATAGCCCAAAGCAAAGCTGGTTTTCAGTGATGGATGATGACCAGCCCATTTCAGCATAAGGCCAGGGGCCCTGGCCTTGCATTTTCATCATGGCAATATCGGGCAAGTTACTTTGTTGATCAACGACCAGCCTTCCGAGAGCCTTGGCAACTCCTTGCTTGCCATCGGCAAAGATAACACGATAGAAATTGCCGGGCCTTGTAGCATGTGCCACAGTAAGAATTGTTCCGTCCGAATGGACAATTACCCCACTAAAGGGAGCACTGTTTTGCTGTCCGCTCAAACTGTCAATGCCAAACATCTTTATGGAAGCCGTCTGAACCCGTTCAATGACAGATCTCGGTATCTCATGAACTGCTGACCGCCCCGTCTGCGCAAAGCAGTAGGTGGAGCAGGTAATTAAGTATAATATTGTCTTAATAAGATATTGGAGAAATGTGCTTATAGCGAATTTTTTGGAACAAGGTATCATATTGCGAATAGGTTGATTTATCGGATTAGGTTTGGTTTTTCAACATCACGGTTCAAAGGTAGCTTAATTGTGATTAAAGAAACAAGGGTAAGTGGTTAGTTCTGAATATATTATTGAGTTTTCGTTATTTTTACGACGCTTTGCCGAAAAATTTATGGTATAGGAGCGAAAATTGTGAAAAAATAGTAGGAAGAATTTAGGGATAGGCCAATCATAGGAAGTATCCATTCTTTTTAGTTATCTTTATCCACGAAAAGATTAACCGCTAGCTAAACGAATCTACCCATGAAGTATACGAGCGAGAAAGAGCTGCTTGAAGATTTCCTAAATGGGGAGGAGCGCGCTTGCGCTTATGTATATAACCGTTATTTCAGTCGTATTTGTTTATATGCATCGAGCTTTGTAGAGGAAAGCAAAGAAGCGGAAGACATTGCCGAGGAGGGATTTATACGGTTATGGCAGAGCAAACGAAGTTTTGAAAGTTTATCCCATCTAAAAGCGGCACTCTATCAGGCCACCCGCCATGTAGGACTTAATAAGCAGACTGCCCGACAGCGAAGGATAAATCGGGTCGATAGCTATGTGGAGCAGCAGGAACAGGATCAAAAATCCCATTTGCATGAGCTTGTCTATGCCGAAACAATGGCCGAACTCTACGATGCCATTCAACAACTTCCACCCAAAGCACGGGAAATAATACAGCTGAGCTACCTCGAAGGTAACAGCAATCAGGAGATTGCTGATCTACTGCAGATTAATATTCAGACGGTAAAAAACCAAAAATTACGTGCCCTGGGTCTGCTGCGGCAGCATTTGAGACGAGATTCCTTTAATTACCTATTGTCATTAATCGTTCTTTTTGGGAAAATTTAATTTTTTTTTAATTGTTTTTGGTACTTTTTTCAATCGGTGTGGTATCTATAGATGAAATAGCTCAAAATGGATCCTAAAGAAGAAGAAAAACTCATCCGTATCAGTGCACTCATTCTCCAAAAAATGCAGGGAACGCTAACAGGCGAAGATCGATTTTTTTTGGAGAGTTGGCTACAGAAATCCGAAAGGAACAAACAGATCTATCAACGTTGTCTTGATGAGAAGCGGCAGCGTGATGCTTATACGCGTCTACAGGATTTTGAAACGCGACGTAATTTTGAGTCATTAAAAGCTAAAATTTCCTTCCATACTTCAAAGAAAGGACCTGAGCTCCTGAAACGTCTATTGCCTTACGTTGCTGCCGCCAGTGTGCTGCTGGCTCTTTCTGTGGTTTGGTATTGGAATAAGGATAGCAACCGGCTGGTTGAAACGCAGCGGGAGGTTGTAAATGATCGGCTTCCAGCTTCCCATCAGGCTGTTATCACACTCTCGGACGGGAGGCAATATGCTTTGAATAAAGGCGAAAAACAAGTTGTTATCGATGGCGGCGGCATACGCTATGAAGACGGACATGAAGTTGCACCGATCAATGCTGCGGTGTCTGCCAGAATCGAAACCCCACGGGGTGGTATCTACGAAGTCACTCTGCCCGATGGAACCCTGGTTAAACTAAATGCCGGGACGACACTTTCTTATCCGACAGTATTCGCTAAAGATAAACGCGAGGTAATGCTCCGTGGAGAGGCTTATTTTGAAGTTGCAAAAAAGAAGGATCAGCCTTTTATAGTTCATACCAAAAACCAGCAAGTACAAGTACTTGGAACGCACTTCAATATCAATGCCTATCAGACATCGGTACCTACAAAGACCACTTTGTTAGAAGGTAAAGTAATGGTTACGACGCTGCTCGGAAGTCAAAAAGTAACCTTATTGCCCGGCGATCAGTCTGTCAACACAGGTACATTGTTGACCAAACATCCGGTAAACGTACAACAAGAAATGGCTTGGGTATATGGCAAATTTAATTTTGACGGAAAATCACTTCGACAAGTGATGGATGAACTGTCCCAATGGTATGCCATAGATGTCGTGTATAGGGGCGATGTGCCTGATGTTTCCTTTTTCGGTGGAACATTCAGAACGAGCAAGTTATCAACTATCCTTAAAATATTAAAAGACCAGGATCTGTCGTATCATTTGACGGAAAATGGGAAACTCATTATTGAAAAAAATGATCCTAAAGCACAGAAAGGAGGGCAATAAAGAACGAAAAATTATACTTCACCAAACGATATGAATTAACAAATTGGACAGTGGATCCTTTCATCTAATCAGTGGATCCTACAATCTAACCTAACTAAACTAACTAGAATTAATGAAATTAAGTTGTTTTTCACAAGCGACCAAGCCCCTTTTATGGCTCGTTTTTGCTGTCTTACTCCAGCTGGGCCATAAGGTAAATGCGCAAACCGTTACCTATGCCGGGCACAATGTTCCACTGATGGATGTGCTGCAGGCGGTCAAACTTCAGACGAACTATGAGGTGCTCGGAGCCAAAAAGATATTGGAATCGGCAAAGTCAATTTCAATTAAAGCGGACAAAATGCCCCTTAAATTATTTCTTGATAAAATTTTAAGTCAGCAGGAAATCGGCTACACGATTGAATCAAAGACAATTTTTCTCGAAAGGAAAGCCAGTTCACGGAAATCCGAGCCTAAAAGCCTCCCCCAGGTAGAAAAACCATCCCAGAAGCAGATTCGTGGACAAGTCCTTGGGAAAGACCGAAAGCCGCTTTCCGACGTGAATATTTCACAGGTGGGCAATACCATCGCAGTGGTCGATAAAGATGGGCATTTTTCTTTTGTCGGTACTATGCAACCGCTTACATTCAGTAGGGTTGGCTATAAAAACTTCACGCTCGCTTTGGCCGAAAACAAGGATGAGTACAGTGTAGTGATGGAAGAAGAAGCGAATGCTCTTGAGCAGGTCGTTGTAACGGGGTACCAAGTGCTAAAAAAAGATTCCTACACAGGAACGGCGATTACGAAAAGTGGCGACGAGCTGCGACAGGTAAATCCGCAAAACGTCCTCCAAGCCATGCAGGTATTCGATCCATCGTTTAAATTGCTCGACAATAATCTTGCTGGATCCAATCCCAATGCCTTGCCGAATATCAATGTGCGCGGATCTTCATCTTTGCCTACTGGCGGGAACGAAGTGCTGCGAAGGGATAATATCACTACAACTATCAATATGCCGGCTTTTATATTAAACGGTTTCGAAGTGAGTGTACAGAAGGTTCTCGATCTGGATATGACCCGTATTGAAAGTGTCACGATCTTGAAAGACGCTGCTGCTACAGCCATATATGGCTCGAGAGCGGCCAATGGTGTGATGGTAATAACGACTAAGATGCCCAGGGACGGGAAATTGCAATTGACTTATACGCATGAGAGCAATATAAATATGCCGGATTTGACAGGATACGATGTATTGCATGCTGCTGATAAATTGGCCTATGAAAAACTGGCTGGGCTGTATGATGCAACAATTCAGCGCCAACCACAGGATGCATTGGATGAGCTGTATTATCAGAAACTAGCAAATGTGCTTGGCGGTGTTGACACCTATTGGCTGTCACAGCCAGTACGGACCGCGGTCGGACAAAAGCATGGTCTCTATCTAGAAGGTGGGTCGGAAAGTTTCCGCTATGGCGTAGACATGCGTTATCAGACCAGACCCGGTGTGATGAAGGGATCGGGAAGAAATCAATATTCGGGCGGGCTAAACTTTAGTTATAACCTAAAGGATAAATTTAGATTTCAGAATGAGCTTGCCGTAACCGTGGTAGACGGGCGTGAATCGCCCTATGGAAATTTTGCGGACTATGTAAGAATGAATCCCTACTACCGCATGACAGATGATCAGGGCAATATTATACAGGAGGCCGATGTATGGACAAGGGTTGCAAACTCAGGTAGTGCACAACGGGAATACGTCTTGAATCCACTCTATAATGCGACATTGAATAGCTTCAATAAATTGGGCTATACCGAACTGTTGAACAATTTTTCGGGGGATTTTGACCTGAGTAATGGGCTGCGTCTCCGGGGACAGGTAAGTTTGTTGAAACGTTTGAATACTGATGATAATTTCCGCTCGCCCTTAGCTAATGACTTTTATTTCTATCCTACGGCACAAACAGACGAAAAGGGTAGTTATACCAGTTATACAAACAATGAATTGTACTGGGATGCAAACATACGTCTCAATTGGATGCGTACGATTGATAAACATAGCTTCAATGTGGTGGGGGGAACCAATATACGGACAGAAAGCTATGACGAGCGTTCATTTCAAGCGATCGGATTTCCGAATGATCGGTTTACAAGTGTAGGATTTGCCAAGGGATATGCTGAGAATGCAAGTCCGTCGAGCAGTTTGGGTGCCTCCAGGTTGTTTGGAGCTTTTTTAAGTGCTAACTATTCCTATGATAACCGCTATCTGATGGATGCAACGGTCCGAATCGATGGATCCTCAAAATTTGGGGCAAATAAGCGCACCGCACCATTTTGGTCGACTGGTATCGGCTGGAATATGCACAAGGAGAAATGGTTCGCCAACGATGTTGTCAGCCAGCTGCGGTTGCGTGCAACACTGGGGCTGACGGGATCTGTGCAGTTCGATCCTTACATGTCGCGGACAACCTATAGTTACGATAAAAGCAATTGGTACTCATCGGGGCTGGGAAGTATCGTGCGTAACTATGGCAATGAAAACCTGACCTGGCAAAAGACCCAAAGTACCGATGTCGGTCTTGATCTAGGCCTTTGGCACGATCGTCTGACCCTTTCGCCACGCTACTACCATAAGATAACCCGTGATATCTTGGCTGATATTAACCTGGCACCTTCTACAGGATTTAGCGCTTATAAAGAAAACCTGGGGGACCTTGAAAATAAAGGATTTGAGCTCAATGCCAATTGGATTGCCCTTAAAAACGAAAAATGGACTCTGAGTCTATTGGCGAATTTGGTGCGGAACAGAAATAAAATCGTCCGTATTTCAAACGCATTGAAGAGCTACAACGAACGTGTCGACGAAGCTCAGCAGGGAACTGATTTAATGGCTGTTCCTTTGCTTCGTTATAAAGAAGGGCAATCCCTCGACGCTATCTATGCTGTTCCTTCTTTGGGTATCGATCCCGAGAATGGAAAGGAAGTTTTTATTAAAAAAGACGGGACGTTGTCGTATGGCTGGGATGCAAGGGATATTGATGTCGTTGGGGTAGCTACACCAACAATGGAAGGATTTTTCGGAGGGACACTTCGCTATAAGCAATTTATGATGGTCGCTTATTTCCAAACGCGGATAGGAGGTAAAACCTATAACCAAACCTTGGTAGACCGTGTCGAAAATGCCGATCCACGCTACAATGTGGATAGCAGGGTTCTGGAGGAAAAATGGAAAAATCCTGGCGATGTTACCTTTTA
This sequence comes from Sphingobacterium sp., assembly GCA_031277685.1. Lineage (GTDB taxonomy): Bacteria > Bacteroidota > Bacteroidia > Sphingobacteriales > Sphingobacteriaceae > Sphingobacterium. The sequence goes on from JAITLV010000102.1 coordinate 7,326, forward strand.
CAAAAGTATTCAGGATCTGGGACAGACAAGAGTGTCCTCGCGTTTTATTATGCCGGACAACTTATTTGCCCTACAGTCTCTTAATCTTTCTTATGATGCAGGGAAAGCGCTGTCGAAAAAATTGGCGCTGTCAAGCCTGCGTGTCGGCCTTGTTGCAAATGATATCTTTCGTTGGTCTTCGGTGAAAGTGGAACGTGGAATTACGTATCCATTTGCCCGAAGTGTGACTTTTACCCTACAGGCAGGATTATAAAAGATGGTAAATCCCATCCGAAGGATGGAAAAAATATGTACAGATGAAGAATTTAACTATAGTTTTAATACTGTTCACAGCCCTGAGTACGCTTTCTTGCTCCAAGTGGCTCGATATACAACCAGAAAGCGAAATTGACAAATCGGTTCTCTTCTCCACCGAAGATGGTTTCAAGGAAGCCCTGATTGGGGTATATACGCGTTGTGCAAAAGACGATCTCTATGGTAAGGAGCTAACCATTGGAACACCGGAGGTATTGGTCCAGAACTATGCATTATCAAGCAATGATCCGTTGCGTTATCAGCAGACAAAGTTGTTTAAATTTAATGACGGTAATTTTATTGGCCGAAAGGACAATATCTGGAAAGGTCTATACAATGGTATTGTTAATACTAATCTGATACTGGAGGAAATTGACCGTAAAAAACAATTGTTTACGGGAAGCAATTATCAATTGATCAAAGGTGAGTCGCTGGCTTTGAGAGCATACCTGCATTTTGATGCCTTGCGCCTATTTGGTCCGGCTCCGGTTGTAAATAACAAAATCGAAGCCATTCCATATGTAACGACCTATTCCAATAAGTCTACCAAATTGTCCACAGTGTCCCAACTATTGGATTCGGTAATCCGAGATCTGGAAGAAGCCAAAGAATTGCTGAAAGTTGACCCCATCCGCCTGAAATCCTATGTGGTTGGTTATCCCACTGTCGGTGACACGTTGAAAAATTCGGAGCTACAGGACAAGAGCCTCTTTTTACAGAATAGAAGGCACCGGCTTAACTATTATGCCGTGTGTGGACTGCTGGCACGCACTTACCTCTACAGCGGAGACAAAGTAAAGGCATTGCTGAACGCACGTGAAGTGATTGATGCCAAAAAATTTCCATGGACCAATGCCACTGATTTCCTTGCTGTCGATGCGGATAAAAAGGATCGGATTTTCTATAAAGAACTGTTGTTTGCCTGGTATATCCCGGCTATGAACAACACCTATAACAATGACTGGTTTCAGGATAACAACAGCGCGATCTATTTGGATCAGGATGAGGCAAAAACCATCTACGAGGTTGCAGGAGCCGGTGGCGGTGACATGCGCTATACACAATGGTTTGGAACAGTAAGCGTTGGAAATTCCTTTATATCATCTATTCACAAATATCGCCGGAATACGTTGGGTGACAGTTTTGCCGCCAATCTTCATTATTTGGTAGCTCCGGCGATCCGCTTGAGTGAAATCTACTATATCGCCGCCGAATGTAGCTACGAAGCAGCACCCGCTCAGGCTGCAGCATGGCTTGACGAGGTCCGTGAACATCGAGGCATTGGTCAGAAAGTCGATATTTCGACAAACGCCAAACTCCGAACCGAACTACTGAAGGAATATCGGAAAGAAATGTTTGCCGAAGGACAATTGTTTTTTGCGTATAAACGGCTCAATGAACCAATTGTCGGACAGCAAGGCACTACAATTCCGGCCAGTCAACAAATTTATGTATGGCCGTTGCCGGATGATGAAATTATCTATGGACAACGGTAAATCGTAACCAAAATGAAAAAAGATACTTTATTACTTCTGCTATTGCTACTACCACTGCTGATGTTGTGTTCTTGCAAAAAGGCAGTTTTAGCGACCTACGACAGGTCGGCAAATGTTTATTTTGATTTGAGCGACGCTGATCGGGATAGCATTGTATATACTTTTGCCTACGATATGACCAAGGCGCAGGATACCATTTTTGTTCCTGTCAAAGTAATGGGATACCGTGACCAGCACACTCGGCATTTTGAGGCTTTTGTGGAAAAAGATTCATCAACGGCGCGTGCAGACCTGCACTATGATCCGTTGAAACCAGAATATCCATTGGAAAGTAATGCCGGTCGGGCCTTTATGCCTATCGTTGTGCATAATATAAGCGCGCTTGAAAGTCAATCTGTATCACTGCTCGTAAAACTTAAGGCTAGTGATGACTTTGGGGTTGAAAACTCAACACTGATACGGGCGCGAATTATTATTTCGGCCCAATTGGAACAGCCTGCCTGGTGGACCATGTGGCTCGATAATTATTCGCGGGTAAAACATCAGCTCTTCCTAATTGTCACCGAACAACGTTCGCTTTCTACGGTCGGGCTCGATGCACCCAAAAATCTCTACTTTGCAAATCTCTTGCTCATGATGCTCAACGATCCATTTAAATGGGTCAAGGATCATCCAGAAAAAAATTACGTGCTGAGCAGCAACGATAATGGACAGACCTACCAATTCTATCATGTGGACAATCCAAACCGAAGCATCTTATTAAGGAAAAATAGCGCTTCGGGTAAGTATTATTTTATAGATGAATCAGGAAAGGAAGTCAGATAGATGAAAAGAAATTTAAACAGATTGAGAGCAATACTATTTTTTGCTATTGTGTCTTTAACCCTATTGGCTTTCGAAAGCTGTTATAAGGACAAGGGAAATTATGCCATCGATATGCCTGATGGGCCGCAGATCACAGGGTTAGATACTTTGTATGAAGCATCGGTGGGGGACAGCCTTATTATAATCCCAAAAATTACCGGCATCGATGCGGCTTCAGTGAAATGTAACTGGCGAATCGATGTGCCAGAGGCACTCGTCCCCGAAGCTAACCACTACGAAGGTCCCGCGCTGCGTATCGTTTTTGGGCTTCAGGCCAAAAGATATACGGCGCGCCTTACGGTGACCAATACGGGCAATGGGATGAAATATTTCTATAATTTTAAGATCCAGGGAACGACAGCTTTTTCGCGTGGGTCACTTGTGTTATCTGTCGAAAAAGGGGTTAGTAAACTCTCGTTTATAAAGCCCGATAATACTGTACAGCCCAATATTTATGAGGCGATCAACGGCGAACCATTACCGGTGGATCCTATGCATATCCATTACTTAAAAAACCAGTTTACGGGAAATACCCCCTTGGGTTACTGGATTATATCAAAACAGGCCGGCGTGCGGCTAGATGTAAACAATCTTGTTAAGGAGGCGGTAAAACCCGGTACCCTGCACGATAACTTTTTTTTGGCACCGTCAACGATTGCTGTGGGAAGTTTGTTCGCCCATCCTCAAGGGGTAATGATGGGGGTGATCAATGACAAATTTTATGGGGGAACTACAAACACCTGGGATCAATCGAACACCTACGGCATGTTTGGAACTTATGCGGATGGGGACTACGCGTTAGCACCAGAAGTAGTATTGACAACAGTAGACAATAATTATAGCGTAATCGCTTTCGAAAAAAATAAAAAGCAGTTTGTCCGAATCAATATCTACGGTAGCCCTATGTATTTTGGTACCCAGTATAGTCCCGTCAATACTGAAATTTTTGATCCAACACAGGTAGGCATGGATCTGATCAAAATGGTGCAGATCAATAATACGGATACCTATGCTTATACGAAGGACGGGAGTGGTCATATTTATGAATTGAAGTTCAATGCAAATTTTAATGGACCATTTATGATCACCGCAATACATAAGAAGATCTTTATAAAACAAGAATGGATCAATGCGGAAACAAAGTTGGTGGCGACCCGAAATGGATATATTTATGTGGCCTACAAAAATCAGGTATTTCGCTACAACCCGCTCAATCAGCAAGTCGATCTATTGAAAACAACCATCAAATCGGATATAAGCATGCTCAAATTAGAGGACGATGAGAATACCCTGATTGCTGGGGCAGAAGGAGCGCTGTATTATATGGATATCCGTGTTGGGAAAAATGGTGAGTTGCTCAAAACAATTGAGGGTCTTCCCGGAAATCCTGTGGATATGACCTGGCGTAACTAAAAGGAATAATATAAAAATTGAACCAAACAAAAAAATATGAAAAATTTAAAAATAGTTGCCTTAGCACTGGCATTTTTGCCTATGACATCCTTTGCGCAGCAAGCTAGCTTCCAGATCAAGGGAAGTGCACCAAAAGCTTTCAATGGCAAGAAAGTGTATCTGGATTATATAAGAGATGGATTTCCGGCATCGGATTCATCGGCTATCGTGGACGGCAGATTTAGTTTCAAAGGAACAGTAGAGGAGCCGTCTTACTCCAGGATGGTTTTTGATCAAGACAGTAAGGGGAAATTAGTCGCACAGAATATTGGCGACCGTTTATACTTCTATTTAGGCAATGAAACTTACAATATGACCATCAAGGATTCATTGCGTACTGCTGCCATAAAAGGGTCGCCGTTGCATAACGCCTATGTCGCTTATTTAAATGAAATTGGTGGTGGTTTCATGGATATCATTGATGCGGGGAATAAGGCCTTTGCGGCCGTAAAGCAAGATGCTCCCGATGCCAGCGAGCAGTATAAGGCTATTCATGAAAAGTTTGAGGCGCGTTTTGAAGCCCGCCGGGTAAAAGAGCTTGCCTTTGCTGCCAAAAATCCCAATTCAATATTCGCGGTGGACGCCCTTATTGATGCGGCCAACAAACGAAAGCTCAGTGAGATTGAACCTTTGTTTTTGAAGCTGTCCAAAGAAGTGCGTCAAATGACCAATGCGCGGCAGTTGGAAGCGCGTTTTCTAGCGGAGAGAAGTGTAAAAATCGGCAATAAGGCACCCGATTTTTCCCAGCCGGATACGGAAGGGAAAATGATCAAAGTATCCGATTTTAAAGGCCAGTATGTGCTTATCGACTTTTGGGCAAGCTGGTGTAGTCCCTGCCGCGCTGAAAACCCCAACTTATTAAAGGCCTATAACAAATACAAAAGTAAAGGATTGGAGGTCCTTGCAGTGTCGCTAGATGATACCAAAGGAAAAAATGCCTGGTTAAAAGCCATCAAAGATGATGGTTTGCCATGGATCCATGTCGCAGATCTAAAAGGCTGGAGCAATGAGGCTGCGGTATTGTATGGCGTACGTGCGGTACCACAAAATTATTTAGTGGATCCTAAGGGAAACATTGTCGCTATCAATATAAAAGGTGAACTGTTACACCAGGAGTTGGCCAAAATTTTTGGAAATTAATGATCGAGCGTTTTGTTATCTCTTTTAAAGATAACGAAGGAAATTATAAGAAAAGAACGGTTTAGTGATTCGGGTGGCTAGCTTGTCATTCAAAGCTAGGGATTGACTCCCTAGCTTTTTTTATTTTTTTATTTTCGTCAGCAATTTAAGCATGCTTGCCGCATAATTTTTACCCAGCTGACGGTATCCGGCAGGACTGAAGTGCAGTCCATCGCCGATACCCTGGCAACCCGCAGAAGAAATGATATGGGCAGTCGGGATAGTAGCGGGCAATGTTTGGATGATACTGTTCATGCTTGCGCATTTACCCCCTGCTTCGACCGATAGGAGTTCACCAGCAAGTAGGGGTACATCGTCGGCGTTCAGGTGCAAATCGTGCAAGAGGTTTTCATAGACTTTTTTTACTTTATTGGGCCATTCGCGATCGCCGGTATTGGATTCCCCCTGGTGAAGTAAAATACCTTTGATAATACC
>JAITLV010000107.1 GCA_031277685.1 Sphingobacterium sp.
GTCACTGTACAGGCAGTAAAAGAGCTTTACAATGCAGATATTTTAGAAAATCAAATTGCTTTACAAGCTACCCGAAAGGAGTTTGAAGGACAAATTACAATCGTAACTTTTCCCGTAACACGCTTTTCGAAATCTTCTCCGGAACAGACAGGAAAGGAAATTGGTACATATTTGCAACAGCATATCGCTGAAATATCGGATTTCAATGTGATAAAAGGCTTTTTGAATATTGTTCTTTCCGATACTTACTGGATCACGTTGTTGAATCAGACCATAACCGCTAAGAACTTTGGTGTATTTCCGGCCAATGGAAAGAAACTGATGGTGGAATATTCTTCTCCAAATACCAATAAACCGCTGCATTTAGGGCATATCCGTAATAATTTATTAGGGTACTCTGTCGCTGAGATTCTTAAGGCCTATGGTTATGAAGTGATCAAAGCAAATTTGGTGAACGATCGTGGCATCCATATTTGTAAGTCCATGTTGGCATGGCAAAAATTTGGCAACGGTGAAACACCCGAGTCTGCTGGACTTAAAGGAGACCACCTTGTTGGAAAATACTATGTTATTTTTGATAAGGAATATAAAAAAGAAATTGAAGTATTAAAGTCTGAGGGTCAAACCGAAGATGAAGCAAAGAAAAATGCGCCTTTGATGAAGGAAGCGCAAGCGATGCTACAACAATGGGAAGCTGGTAATGAAGAAGTGATCTCACTTTGGAAAACCATGAACAGCTGGGTATACGCTGGATTTGAGAAGACCTATAAGCAACTAGGTGTTGATTTCGATAAATATTATTATGAATCCAATACTTATTTGTTGGGTAAAGATATTATCCAAGAAGGTTTAGACAATGGTGTATTCTTTAAAAAGGAAGATAACTCCGTATGGATTGATCTGACAGATGAGGGATTGGATCAGAAACTTGTACTTCGCGGCGATGGTACTTCGGTCTATATTACGCAGGATCTCGGGACAGCGCAATTGAAATATGATAAATTCAAAATGAATGAATCTATTTATGTTGTCGGTAACGAACAAGATTACCATTTTAAGGTATTGTTCTTAATCTTGAAAAAACTGGGTAAAACCTGGGCTGACGGATTGTTCCATTTATCATATGGGATGGTAGACCTTCCTTCAGGTAAAATGAAGTCAAGAGAAGGAACCGTTGTTGATGCTGATGATCTGATGGCCGAAATGCTTAAAACAGCGCAGGTGCGAACTGAAGAGCTAGGAAAAACCGAAGGATTGAATGAGGAATCAAAAGCAGCGCTTTATGATACGATCGGAATGGGAGCACTCAAATATTTTCTATTGAAAGTGGATCCTAAAAAGCGGCTCTTGTTTGATCCAAATGAGTCTGTCGATTTTCAAGGTCATACCGGACCGTTTATTCAATATACACATGCACGTATTAAATCTGTTTTAAGCAAAGCCGAATTTGATATTAACAGTGAAGTGTCTGTGCCAGCATCTATCTCCTCTTATGAGCGTGATTTGATTCAGCAACTTGGTGCATTTCCGGAAACTATCGAAGCTTCTGCTCAGGAGTTCAGTCCTGCGCAAGTGGCGAATTACATCTATGAAGTGGCTAAGTTTTACAATAAATTCTATCATGAGGAGACGATATTAAAAGCCGAAGATCCTGATGTGAAAAACTTTAGATTACATCTTTCAGCTTCAGCAGCGAAAATTATCGCTAAAGGGATGGGCTTATTGGGAATTCATGTACCTGAAAGAATGTAATGCTATGAGAAAGATTCGTGTTGGCCTCATAGGCTTTGGTATTTCAGGACAAGTTTTTCACGCTCCAGTTATGCGTTCTATTGCCGAACTGGAACTCGTCAAAGTAACTGCTCGTAAGGCAGAACAGCAGGCATTATTGAAGGAGCGTTTTCCAGATGCAGAGATTGCGCTATCTGCAGATGAAATTTTCACGGATGAAACGATTGAATTGGTCGTCGTAGCTACCTCCAATGATATGCATTATCCAATGGCGAAACGTGCTTTGGAAGCGGGGAAACATGTTGTTGTTGAGAAGCCGTTTACAAATACGGTAGATCAAGCTGATGAATTAATCGCTTTAGCCAAAGAAAAGGGGTTGGTGCTTGCTCCTTATCATAATTTGAGATTTACTTCAGATTACCGTACAATGGAGAAAATCATAAGCAGTGGGCGATTGGGACGGATCGTTAATCTAGAGTCGCGATTTGATCGTTTCAGGAATTACTTGCGACCAAACGCATGGCGTGAAGAAAATTTGCCTGGGTCAGGTATATTTTATGATTTAGGTCCACATCTTATTGATCAGGCCTTGCAGTTATTTGGAAGACCTCATGCTGTATTTGCAGATCTTGCGATCCAACGTGATCATGCAAAAACCATTGATAATTTCGATTGCATTTTGTACTATGATAACCTGAGGGTTTCGCTGAAAGGATCCATGCTTGCGAAAGAGCCGACACCAAGGTACCGCATCTTTGGTCTGAATGGAAACTTTGTGAAAAATGGCGTGGACCCCCAGGAAGCATTATTGCGAGATGGTAAATTCCCAGATGAAGACCCAAATTGGGGTGAAGAAGATCCAAGTATCTATGGTAAACTGAATATTATTGAAGAGGGAAAAGATATTGAGGAGATTATTGTGTCGGAACGTGGATCTTATCCCGATTTTTATCAAAATGTTGCGGACACCATTTTAGGTAAAGCGAGTTTAAAAGCTTCACCTGAGCAAGCTCGGGATGTGATTCGTATTATTGAGCTTGGTTACCAAAGCCAATTGGAGCGAAAGGTTATCTCAGTTGAAAATCAGTTGATTGCTTATTAGATTGCTATTGTGAGTATACTATACGATGCTATAATTATTGGTGGTGGAGCCTGCGGATTGATGTGTGCGGCACAGGCTGGATTTTTGGGAAAGAAGACATTAGTGCTTGAACGAAATGATAAAGTCGGTGCCAAGATCCTAATTTCAGGTGGCGGAAGATGCAACTATACCAATACCGGGACGACAATAGCTAATTTTATATCAGAAAATCCTGATTTTTTACATGGTATATTCAAACAATGGACAGTCGAAGACACTATCGTATTTTTTGAAACCTATGGTATTAGGGGACAGGAAAAAACCTTGGGACAGTTGTTTCCAGAAACGAATAAAGCCAAAGATATCGTCGCCGTATTTTCAAAGATTCTTTATGAGACAGAGCAAGATATTGCCCTGAATGCACTGGTAAAATCTGTAGAAAAGAATGCTGATGGATTTACGGTAAACGTAGAAAATTCAAGCGGAGAATATCAGTATCAAGCAAAGAAGCTGGTGATAGCTTCGGGAGGACTTCCGGTTCAAAAACTCGGAGCTTCGGATTTTGGATTGCGTGTAGCAAAACAATTTGATCTGGAAGTTGTGAAAACAGCTCCGGCACTTGTGCCCTTGACGATAACGGGTAAAGATGCCGATTGGTATAGTTCTTTGGCGGGGAATTCGGTATTCTCAAAAGTAACCGTTGCTGGAATGTCTTTTGAAGAGAATATTCTGTTTACGCATTGGGGATTGAGTGGTCCGGCAATTCTTCAAATATCAAGTTATTGGAGACCAGGGACGGAAATTATAATAAATCTGCTTCCGAATTTTAATTTGGATCATTTGATCAAAGAAGAACGGCAGCAGGGAGGAAAAAGGTTGGTTTCTCAATTGCTGAATGACTATTTTAGCCGAAAATTGGTGGATGCGCTTGGTAAATTTTTGGCATTGGATATCAAAATTGCTTCCTTAAGCAAGGCCGATGCTAAATTGATTGTAGATACGGTCCATCGTTTTAAAGTCAAACCTGCAGGTGATAAGGGCTACGACAAAGCTGAGGTGATGCGCGGCGGTGTTTCAACTTTAGAACTTCAAGGCAAAACTCTGGAGTCTAAAAAAATACCGGGTCTTTATTTTGGTGGTGAGACTGTTGATGTTACCGGTTGGCTGGGCGGCTATAATTTTCAATGGGCTTGGGCAAGTGGTTATGTCATTGCACAAGCCATTTAAAATCTACCAGTCATTATTATTGCTCCGGAAGTTTATACGGATTTTTATTCGTGGCGATTGGAGGTGCTGTTATGTTGTGAGCTATCTGACGTTTTTTCAAGCTGATCACGATATAATTGTAATGCGGCTGAAAGACGTTGCTTTATTCGGCTTTGTAGATTGCGTGGAGCAAGCACCTTGATCGCATCACCAAATCCTAAAATTTCCCGTTCCAGTTCAAAGTTAAGGACAACATCTATCCGAACCAGGAGCGAACCATCGTCTTTTCTATTCAGGATTTGTTGCGAGGAGTGGAGCGGCTTTGTTTCCACATAGGGGGCATTTCTTGCATTGATTTCCAATAAAATACGTTGGCCGCGGTCTTTTTGTGATTTTGTAACACCGATGGTATCTGAAAAGTATCGTTCGAAATCGATGCCCGTATATGCTTTATACGAACTTTTTCCCATCTCCTCTATTCCTGCGATGCGGTCTAAGGCAAGTGTCATCAGGCCCTCGCTTTTTTTATGGTGGCCAATTAAGAACCATCTATTTCTATACTCTTTTAATAAATACGGCGAGAAAACCAAATCTTGTTTTTGTAACGCTTTAAAGGATTGATAACTGATAAGAAGGGGTGTTTGTTCGCGAATGGCCTGATGTAGCTGACTGATGAACGATAAACCCTTCAAAAGGTTGTTGCTCTCCATTTGGATAATGGAAGGTTCATTGTTTTTTTTGGTGTGGATACTGTCTTCGAGACGCGCAACGATATCACTCATCTCATCAAAGCTTGAAAAACCACTGACATGCTTCAAGACTTCAACGGCTTCCTTCATTTTTTGCATATCTCCAACTGAAATAGGAGAATTGCTTATACTATAGTTTGGATCCTCATAGGTATAAAACTTACGATGAGTAACAACAATAGGTGCATTATACCCCAGTTTATTGCTTCTCATCAACTGAATGTCACCTTGGACAGTTCGCTTACTGATGCCATTTTTAATTCCTTCAAATTCGTAAAGTGCGTCAGATACTTTTTCCATCAGGTCTTCTAGGGTCCATTTACGGTGCCTTAGACGAAGACAATTATCTATTGTTTTATAACGGATCAGTGCTAGTTTGTTTAAAGACATGATTGATTTGACACAAGTTTAGATGAAAATACAAAACTTTGCGGTATCTACGCAAAGATACTGCGTAATTTTTGTGATCTACTGGTTATTAAATTGGCGGATGATCGAAATTTTAAAGAAAATGGCTATTTATCCAAGTAAAATCGCTAGTTTTGCGCAGAAGCAAACTGGCTCTATCGCTGCTCTTTTGGGAGGAGAGGAAAGTCCGGGCAACATAGAGCGACACGCTTCCTAACGGGAAGGATGCTGTTTAATATAGCAGACAGAAAGTGCCACAGAAAATATACCGCTTTTCGGAGTAAGGGTGAAAACGTAAGGTAAGAGCTTACGGTCTTGTATGGTAACATATATTACGGTAAACCTCGTGTGTTGAAAGACCAAATAGGTTACGAAATTCGAAGGCTGCTCGTCTTCTTTCAATGTATTGGAATTCGTAATGGGTAGGTTGATTGAGTTTGTCAGTGATGGCAAATCTAGATAAATGATAGAGATTCCACTTCGGTGGTCTACAGAACCCGGCTTACAAGGTTTGCTTCTTTTTCGCTAATTGGTAAAAAAACCTTATATTGATTTCCGTAATTGAAAATAGCATAACTCTCGATTTATGAGTACAATTTTAATCATTGACGATGAACGCGCCATCAGAAGCTCTCTGCGTGATATCCTAGAATATGAAGATTATACGATTTTAGATGTTGACAATGGTCGTGATGGATTAGATATTTTAAAAAAAGAAAAGGTCAACTTGGTTCTGTGTGATATCAAGATGAATACTATGGACGGAATGGAAGTGTTATCTGAAGCACATCAGAGTAATCCAGATATTCCTTTTATAATGATCTCCGGTCATGGTACGATTGAAACAGCGGTCGAGGCAGCTAAAAAAGGTGCTTTTGACTTTCTGGAAAAACCATTGGATCTAAATCGCTTGCTTATTACCGTTCGGAATGCATTGGATAAAAGTTCTCTTGTTACTGAGACTAAAGTATTAAAGCGCAAAGTCAGCAGTTCCAAGACAAAAGATATATTAGGTGAGTCGGGTGCAATTAAGCGAATCAAAGAGACAATAGATCGTGTTGCCCCAACAGAAGCCAGGGTATTGATTACAGGCGCAAATGGTTCGGGTAAAGAACTTGTGGCGCGCTGGTTACATGAAAAATCAAATCGTTCGCAGGCACCTTTGATCGAAGTAAACTGTGCGGCGATTCCATCTGAATTGATTGAATCGGAATTGTTTGGGCACGAAAAAGGCTCCTTTACGTCAGCAATTAAACAACGCATCGGTAAATTTGAGCAGGCGAGTGGAGGGACGCTATTTTTGGATGAGATAGGGGATATGAGCCTCTCCGCTCAGGCAAAAGTGTTACGTGCTTTACAGGAACATAAAATTACCCGGGTTGGAGGAGACAAAGAAATTGATGTCAACGTGCGTGTTGTAGCCGCAACCAACAAAGATTTGTTAAAGGAAATTGAAGATGGTAATTTTAGAATGGATTTGTATCATCGTCTATCTGTGATTTTAATCCATGTGCCAGCGTTAATAGATCGTGTTGACGATATTCCGTTGCTTTCAACAAACTTCTGCGAAGAAATATGCATGGAGTATGGTATTCCCATTAAAGAAATAACGAATGCAGCCATGCGGGAATTGAGCCATCTTCCTTGGACAGGGAATATCCGTGAATTGCGTAATATGATCGAACGCTTAATTATCCTGAGTGACAAATCTATTACGGATAAGGATGTTGTAGCGTTTGCCAATCCATCACGGGAACCCGTAAATGGAGTTGCCTATGAAAAAGGGGCTGTGAATTATGGCTTAGATATGGATTCGTTCGATTCATTCCAGGATTATAAAGACCATGCTGAAAAGGAATTTATAAAATATAAACTGGAAAAAAATAATTGGAATGTTTCCAAAACAGCAGATGATCTCGATATTCAACGTAGTCACCTCTATAGTAAGATTGAAAAATTTGGTCTCAAAAGAGATTAGTAAAAAATAAGGGCTTCCTATGGAAGCCCTTATTTTTTATAACCTTTGCATTCGTTCTTTCGAAAAAAAAATACTATTGTACTATGATTGCCTTTACATTAGCGACTGAAATCTCCGTATAATTTTTAATGTAAGTATCGCTAGGAGGAAGTTCTTCTTTTTTGTGTGTTGATAATACAGCGACAACCTTCATTCCAGCGTTCCTCGCTGCCGTAATACCTGAAAAAGAATCTTCAAATACGATACATTGTTCAATCGGCATGCCCAGATTTTCTGCTGATTTCAAATAAACTTCGGGATGAGGTTTATGCAGTTTCACATCTTCGCTACTCAATGTAGATGAAAAAAGATCCCGGATCTTTAATTCATCCAAAATCAGATCCATATTCTCTTTAGGAGCGGATGTTGCCACTGCAAGTTTGAATCCCTCGTTTTTTAATTCTTGTAGAAATTCAATTAAACCTTTGATAGGAGCAACATGCTCTTTATAGATCACCCTAAAGAGCTGCTCTTTTTCAAATTCAAGGGTGCGCAATTCCTCAGGAGAAATCGGGCGTTTGAAAAAATGTTGCATAATATAGCTATTATGTTTGCCATACATGTGCTGCTCAAATTCCTCTTCAGTGGCCTGTCCTACGTTATGGTTTTTAAAAAAAGCTCTGAAAGCTTCTGCGTGATAAGGATTTGTGTGACTGATCACTCCATCCATGTCAAAAATTGCCGCGTATTCTGTCATGTGGCTAATATACAATAATTGCTTTATTTGCGTGCAGGGCAACGTTCATATTCTGGTAAATATTAGCGCATGATTACAATATGCTCAAGTTAAAACGTCCCTTGTCGGAACTACTAACTTCTTTGTGAAACTGAAAGAAGTCTTCGTAATTGCTTGCTGGGTAATTTCCTTCAAAGAGCGCTAATTTCCGATAAGTAAATAGCTTATTCCCTTTTATTTCCGATTTAAATTCATATTTTGCAAATGGTTTTTCAATGAGCTTATACTCGGGTGTGATATTTTTTACAACGTTATCTGGCAATATAATACTGATACTGTCAATGTCAACAAATCCGCGTTCTATAAAAATATCTTCCGTACGATTCTTATTTTCAGAAATGCTGGATTGTGTATTGAATATATTGGGTTGAATCAGTATCTTATTGCCATTTTTTACGGCATAGTTTTTAATAAAAATCGTTAAGTTCTCTTCGACGAAGGGATTTTCCTGCTTATGTTCAGTATATTTTACCTGATCGAAATTAATATTGTCGATATTATAATACTCGGCCAATAGTTTTGTTTTTTCATTGTTGCTCGCTAAAAGGATCTCCATATGATTTTCATATTGTGTGCCGTAAAATTTAGTGTTTAGAGCGCCTTTTATACTGCCGTCATCGGAAAGGGTAAGGTCTGCATGACGAAGCTGAAGATTGGTCGAGTTGCTATATTTTGGTGTATGCATGATCACTCCACCATGTTCTGTACAGGCAATGACATCCCTGTCATCAGTAAAATTGCTTAGAAATCCAAAAGGAAGATGCTGACTGGTACATTCCAGCCAAGTCGTATCATTTTTAAAGGGTACGCACAAGATCGCATGGTTGCCATCCTGTAGATTGGCAAATGTTTTATGAAAGTTTTCTTTTCGTTTGCCTGCCTCAACCATGCAATAGTAGGCTGGAATGTTGACTGCTGCCAACATGCTTTGCATATAATTAACAAGCGCTTTACAGTCGCCATAGCCCAGGCGGTCCACCTCCGAAGCCGGGAACGGTTCAAAACCGCCGATTCCGATCTGAATGCTAATATATCTTGTGTTCTTTTGCAAATACTCATATAGGATCTTTGCTTTTTCCTGATCCGATGAAGCATTTTTTGTAAGAGATATAAATTTCTGTTTTGAGGCCTCACTCAAATCTTGTTTTTTGTTCAGTAGCTTTGCAGAAACCCAGTCACCATATTCTTTCCAGTTGGTAAAATTGCCTTCTTTTCCATAATAAGTAAAGTTCTTGGGGACAATTAATACACTTATCCTTTTTAGATTGGTATTGGGGCTATAGGACTCTTCTTTTTTCGCTGGAATTTGCGCTGCATTCCAGGTTTTGCTTACCGTTTTATCTGATTTTTCTTCCTTGATATCACCTTTATAATTTCTTGCTTCAATACGAAATTCAGTCTCATTTGGTGTTATAAATTGGTAACTGCTTTTTTCAATGGAAACATTGTTTGAAACCTCTGGGCTCCATGAAGGTATGATTAAATTCTGTTTATGCCTTACTTCGTATTGATATTCGATTGTATAGGGATAACTATGATAATCCGGAATGTATAGCTTTACACGTGAATCCGCAAACATGGTACTGTTGTCGACCGCACTGAGGTCTTTGAAATCTTTGTTTGCTATTTTTTTTTGCAATATCCCCATCTCATTGTAAATAGCTCCCTTTATGCTTTTGATCTCAATTGATTTGTTGTAATGTATCGGGAGTGCGGCGTAGTAATCGCCATTTTTATTATAAATAGTAATGACACGTGTGACTGTTTCGGTGACCTGTTCGGGTGATTTTACTTCCACCACCGTTTTGTCATTTCTGACAGTTGCTACTGCACGGCTTTTTAAGGCACTTGGAATATGGGCAATATCATAGTTTTCTTGTCCAATTGCCACAATTGGAATAAGCAAATAGATTAAATTGGCAAATAGCGTTTTCATTTTTTTGTGGTTAATCTGATGTCTAGTTTTTGCTGTTGTATAATGCGTGAATAGAGTTCCTTTAAGGAGAAATATTCATCAACCGTAAATATTGGTTTGTTAAAATTAAGACTTCCGAAAATCTCTAGTTTGTTGCCATTGACTTGTGTCATATACTTGTATCTTGCCGCAGATTCAGGCAGGGTTAAAGATACATTTTGTGGTTTCTCCGTTACTTCATATTGTTCCGGGATTTCCAATTGGATATTATATTGAAGCTTAGACTTGAATCCCATATCTACGGGATAGGTACGGTCCTGAATTTTGAAGGGATTATAGGCTATACGATCGATGACATTTGGAGCAAGGGAGAAGATATTGTTTCCATTAAGTTTGTTAACGTCCAATATAATGTTAAACTCTTCATTCAGTACCTGATCGACTTCATTGAGATGTTCAATTTTGGCATTAGTGAAACTGATATTTGGCATTTCTTCATCCAGTTTCTCCCAGTATTCTTCAAGCGAGTTGAATTTGGCAATATGTTGCCTTTTTAAGAGGGCTTTATTGCCTAAGCTACTTATAGTAAGTGTTCCCTTAATCTGACCATGATCATTCAGTACGCCAGTTAGTGTATAGTACTGTTCGGATAGCTCGTCCGCAATTAACGGAAACCAATCCGAACTTTTTTTGGAATATATAATTCTTCCCCGTTCATTGAGACATTGGAGTGGCAATGAGCCAAAAGGAAGGTAGCTATTCGAAGCATCTAATTTGTATTTTATTCCATCGATATCCACACAGGCAATGACATAGTCAAAATCAGATAATACGGGGAATAAAGAATTTGGGGTTCCGTTTCGTCTTGTCGATAAAATGATTGGATAGGCAGCTAAATCTGCCGCCTGTAGCGCTGTAACCAGCGATAGGTTAATATCACCTATATTGCCAGTTCTTTTTTCTAAGGCTTTCTCGATTCCGCTTTCGGCATACTTCCCAAGATAGTTGTTCCACTTTATTTGCTTTTTGATATAGTCATAGATCTTATTTGCCTTTTCCAGTTTAGTGTCGTTTGGCAATAAAAGTGTTGACAAGGTGGTTTTGAATAGTTCTGTTTTTTTTATTTGCCCGCCAAAGGTCTTTTCATTCATTAATTCTGTGTCAACATCCTTCCAAGTTTTACTAAAAGTCTTTTTGACCCCATTGCTGGGATAAAAAATAGATTCGAGTTCATAATATATGGCCGATTTGAAATTCTTGGGAGAGGTCATAAAGTCTTCTTCTTCGAAAGCAGGAATATTTGCCATTGAATAGCTAATCTTCGAACAGTCCATTCTTATTCCGTCCAAGAAGATATATTCCTTTAAAACTTCTCCTTTTTGGTCAGCGAGTTTATAAGGACCACGCAATACCACATTATAGGTAAAAGAGGCTGGTATAATGGCGATGTATTGACTTTGTAATTTGGGAATGTCATCCTGAAATTCCCATGTTTTAAAATTAAATAGATCCTGTTCGAGTGTTCGATAAGAAACTTCTATGATGGATCCTTCTTTAATATTGGGGAGTGTAAATTTATTGAGCTCTAGGTAAGCGGAGTAATTCTCTTTATAAACCTTCTTTTTCTCGAGTTCAGTCTGTTCTATCTGCCCATTTTCTAGATTATAGGTGACAGCTTTTAGTTCGTCCAGGTGGTCACGTATATAACTACCTCTTTTGTAGGAAGGTATTTCGAAATTTGCTTTTTTGAAGCCTTCTTTATTATTTATACGAATAACTACATGGTATTCGTGCATGAGTTTTATCCGATGGTCGTAATCATCAACGAAAACCGAACTTTGTCCAAATTCTTTGAGGACAATAGCATTGGCATTGCTATCCAATGGCGTAGCCGAGAAATCGGACCTGGAAATTCTTCCAAATTCGAAATTCTGTCCAAAAATATTCGAACAAACACAAAATATTGAAAATAGCGTTAAAAAATGGCGCATAACTTAGGCGTAATTTGTATACGAATATAAGTTTTTAGCCAAAATTAAACGATACTGCCAAAAATATTATTTGTCTATCTGGAGAAGATTGTCAATGACTTCGGTGATATTATCAATGTCTTCGCCATCTTCTAACATCGAAAACGCTAAGTATGTTGCGTAGATTTCAGGACTAAATTTAACGTGTTTGTCAGCAATAAACTTATCAATCTGTTGTTCATTGCATTCAAAATTGATACTTTGCAACTCATTGAATAAGTTTGTCGAGATTGTCTGATGGTTTTCTCCACAGGCAAACCCCGCAATAATATGAAATAGAAATTTATCGGTTATTTCGTCATCTTCCTTTTTGAACATAGCACGAATATGCTTATAATCGAATTTAGTTTTTGCACTATTGACTATAGTGTCCCAAATCTGATACTCCGCTTTTGTCTCCATAGCTCGTTTTAAATTTATATTGGTATAACCAATATACTAAAAATATTTCTATTTTAAGCAATGATATCCAAACTTCATACCTGAATATTGTTCGTTCAATCGTGCAGGGGATGTTTGTCATGATGAACTTGACGTTGAGACAGTAAGGGTGCAGGTGCTATCTAGTTGATGCAATATTTAGCGAAGACTTTATGTCTGTAGCAGTGTAAAAACCATCTCGCCCAAAAGACATCCCAATAGAACACCGAAAATAATGGACAGACTTACCTTCAACCAGACCGGGCTTGTTTTTAATACTAATTTCATGGCGCAAAAGTGGTTGAAAAATATCCTTTGTGAAAGAAATTGTTCTAGTAAAAAGCACTCTGTAGTGATATGATGACATGGGGCTTTAAACGTTGTGGTATGATAATTGAAAATTAATATTTGAATTCGATTTTTTTAGTAATTTAAGTCGGAAAATAAAATTTTTGAAATAGCCTGATGTATAATTATGATGACACGAATAGTATTGACAGTATTTCTATTTACCATAGCAAAGATGGGGCTTGGACAGCAATTGAATATTGATAAGATCCGAAAGGATTATGCTGAGGCCGTAAAGGATGAAGACTTATGTGAGCGTAATTTTGATTTACTTGATGAGGGAGCTAAATCGACTACAGAAAAGGTTTATCGTGCAGCTTATGAGATATTATTGGCGAAACATATGGGAAACCCGTTTAAGAAAGTTGGACAATTTAAAGAGGGTAAGAAGCATTTAGAAGAAATCATCAAAGATAATCCCAATCATATTGAAGCGAGATTTATTCGATGGAGTGTACAGGTTCATGCACCTTCCTTTCTGGGGTATAAGGACAATATTATAGAAGACAAGAACTTTTTGGTCAAAAACCTCCATAAGCTGCCAAATGAAGAAGCTAAATCAATCATTTATAACTATCTGAAAGGAGCTAACCCCTACTTGAAAGGAGAGCAAATATTCACTACTGTTGAGTTAAAAGAGCTGGGGCAATAGACGTTAAAGGATGTTAATTCACAAGTACGTTATTTTTTTGGCTGAGATATTGCTTTATCTTAGCTGAACGAATTAATTCAACATCTACAAAATTAGAACGCTATGAAGAATATAGTTTTTCCGATGTCCATACTGACTGCAAGTTTATTTTTTACAGGATGTGGTGTCAGTAAAAAAACTTATCTGGGTTTGCAAACAGATTATAAAAACTTGCAAACGCAATATCAGGATAGTCAACTTCAATTGACAGAAAGCCGGTCGCGGATTAAGAGTTTGGAAGACCAATTGGCTTCAGAACGACAAAATAATGCCGATTTGAAGGCGGCTTACGCTGCGCTACAGGGATCTTTGGATAAAAGTATCAATCAAAATTCACAGGGGAATGTCAATATTTCCAAATTGGTTGATGAAATCAACGCCTCAAATAAATACATCAAACATCTTGTGGAGACGAAGAACAAATCTGACTCGTTGAATTTGGTGTTGACAAACAATTTGACAAGATCACTTAGCCGTGAAGAATTGCAGGAAGTGGATGTTCAGGTATTGAAAGGTGTTGTTTATATTTCGCTTGCGGATAATATGCTATATAAGTCTGGTAGCTATGAAATCAGTGATAGGGCTGATCAGACCTTGAGCAAAATAGCGAAGATCATTCAGGATTACCGGGATTATGAAGTGTTGATTGAAGGTAATACAGATACAGATCCGATTTCGAAACCAAATATTCGAAACAACTGGGATTTAAGTACGCTGAGAGCATCCTCTGTCGTTCAGGCGTTGCAGACTAAGTATGGTGTCGATCCAAAGCGACTGACTGCTGGTGGTAGGGGTGAGTACAATCCTGTAGCTGATAATTCAACGGCTCTTGGAAAACAACGTAACCGGAGAACACAGATTATCATCACGCCAAAGTTAGATCAATTTATGGAGTTGATTGATAAAGCTCCGGAACCGACTGAAGTAACAGCAGAACAATAAGTAAAACGATCTATAACAAAAAAATCCTTTCCATGTTTCTGGAAAGGATTTTTTTGTTATCCGAAAAATTTACTCGGATCAAAACCATGCTCTTTCAACACGTCATCCGGAACACCGTTCCATATACCCGGTTTATTACCAGCATATCCGATATCCTTGATTCCTATTTCACTGGTGTAAAAACCAGAAGACGTAAGATTGCGCATAAGTGAAAAAAATGCTGCTCCTTGTTGCATTTCTGGCTTTGCCAATTCAGGATAGGCAATTTCATCCACGAGCGCCAGCTGATTTTTTGCATCACATTTTATGAATACGTTTCCATAGCGTCTTTTAGACTGGAGGTCTAACCAGCGTAACCCGCCGCGCATAGGAATCTTATTGTCTGGTAAATCTTTAACGATAAATTCGATAAAACCTGGAACTCCGGCTTCGGAAGCGCTACCTGATTTGCTGTCTTTGGGAATAATGATATCGGCCAAAACGGTAATCGTTGCCATTTCATGTTCATCAAAAAACTTTTCTGCTTTTAATTGTGCGGTACGTTCATATTCGAAGTCTTGGACACCGGGAAGCTTATCGCCGTTCGCGGTTGCTACGTTTTTGTTGTCTTTCGAGTTACAAGCTGCGGTTAGAAGACTAGATCCAGCAGCGATAAATCCTAATGCTTTTAATGATTCTCTTCTGTTCATCTATTAGCCGTTTAATTTTTTCTTTTCCTGTAAAATATATTCCGCAGTACGCATAGATAAAGCAAGTATAGTCCATGTCAGGTTTTTATCCCCTTGTTGTACAAAAGGTCCTGCGTCAACTACATATAGATTTTTGCAATCATGCGCTTGTCCCCATTTGTTTAATACAGATGTTTTCGGGTCGTTCCCCATTCTGGTTGTTCCACCTTCATGAATAATTTTCCCTGGAGCTTCTAGACCATATAAGGTATCTGCACCTGGGATTTTTGAAGTGATAACGGCACCCATTTCATGCATAATGGATTGAAATGTTTCTTGCATATGCTTAGCCTGGGCTATTTCTTCATTTGCCCATTTATAATTGAAGCGAAGCACCGGGATTCCAAATTTGTCTACCTGGTTAGGATCAATTTCGCAGTAATTATCTTTTCTGGCCAGGGCTGTACCCCGACCGGCCATGCCAACATTTGCTCCATAGTAACTGCGGAAATCCTCTTTAAGTGCTGTGCCATACCCTCCTTTTGCTTTTGTTTTTCCATCAGCATTTTTTCCAGCGTCATTTACCTTTGGAACCCAGTTAAGGAATCCATAGGATGGCATATGTAGACCGCCGCCATATTCAATATGGTATCCTCTTGGAAAGTTTAGTTTCGCATTGTCCTCCCACCAGGGTGAATAGATATGAACACTTCCGACACCATCTTCATTATATCTTTTACGGTCAAGTAGCTGTGGTAGATAACCAGAAAGGCTAGCACCAGTAGAATCATGAAGATACCTGCCGACTAAGCCACTGCTGTTGCCTACGCCACCTGGATGCGCTTTGGACTTGGAGTTTAGCATAATCCGGGCACTTTCACATGCGCTGGCTCCAAGGATGACAGTTTTTCCCTTGACGGTATACTCTTGCAAGTCTTTTGTATCAACATAGGAAACGCCAGTAGCCAATCCCTCGTCATTGGTTAATACTTCCCGAACCATTGCATTGTCTATTACCTTTAAATTTCCTGTTTTCATTGCTGGAATGACCAGACAGGAAGAGGATGAAAAATCACCATAAACTTTACAGGCACGACCGCATTGGCCACAGTAAAAACAGGTACCACGGTCCTTGATGTCTTTGGATACTTCGGTTAGTACAGCGCCACGCCCAGGAATAACAGGTACACCCGCTTTCTTGGCTCCTTTTGCAATATATAATTCGTTAAGACGAGGTTTTGGAGGTTTCATAAAAATACCATCCGGTTCGTTATGAATACCTTCCGC
Organism: Sphingobacterium sp.; assembly: GCA_031277685.1. Lineage (GTDB taxonomy): Bacteria > Bacteroidota > Bacteroidia > Sphingobacteriales > Sphingobacteriaceae > Sphingobacterium. The sequence goes on from JAITLV010000107.1 coordinate 16,230, forward strand.
TGTACCATAGATGCCTATCATACGGTCTACGCGATCATAAAATGGTTTGACTTCGTCATAGGTGATCGGCCATTCATCGGTGACACCATCCTTGGGTTTAAAATCATCAGGACCCATACGCAATGAAATACGTCCCCAGTGGTTGGTTCTACCGCCAAGCATCCTTGCCCTGAACCATTCAAATTCGGTTCCGCTCACTTTGCTGTAGGGCTCTCCCTCTAGTTGCCATCCACCAAAGGCAGCATCAAAGTCGCCAAAAGGTCGTGTGGTACCGGCACCTCTACGAGGTGACTCCCAAGGCCAACGTAACTGTAGCGAATCTTTTGCCGGATCGTAAAATGGGCCAGCTTCAAGCATTAATACTTTGAGCCCCGCATGGGCGAGTATGTAGCCAGCCATACCGCCACCTGCACCTGTGCCGACTACGATCGCGTCAAACAATTCGGGATTCTCTTTAATTTGATAATTTGACATAATTAAATTGAGTAATTAATTGAAAAGCCTGAGAGATACATTTTTTTGATAATTGTTATATCTGGGGAGGTTCAATTAATTAATGGTTATTGTTTCATATTTAAAATCATCGTGAATATATTGATAAAATTTTATTTTTTTTCAATTTAATTTATCGTTTTAGCATGTTTTTAAATAAAGAATGCGAGATTGTTACAAAAGATGCCGTTTGTTTGAACAAAAAAGATGTTGGTTTAAGCGACCCCGATCTATAGTGTATGGAGGTCGCTTATCTGTTAGCTTTTGGTGCGATGTTATTTTACCTGATTTTTTAAGACAATTACTTTATCGATACCGACTTCCTGCTGAAATATTTCATCGTGTGATATGACTAAGAGTGTACCTCTATAGTGTTGAATCGTACGGGTGAGTATGCGAATGTTTTGGATATCCAAATTATTGGTGGGTTCATCTAATACAATTAAATCTGGAGCCTGTTGCCTAATTGTTAGGCAACACAGGATGAGACGCATTTTTTCACCGCCACTGAGCAGTTGACAAGACTTGTCCCAATCATCCTTCCCAAATAGGAAACGATTCAGTCTGATTTTGATGTCATGCTCTGCGAGCGACTCACTGTTATAAGATTGGGCCTGTTCATAAACACTCAATTGGCGGTCAATCAGCGAATATTCTTGATCGAGATAGATTGTGCTAAAGGTATGTCGTTCAATCTGGCCCTGACAAGGCGTGAGCTGGCCCAATAGCATTTTGATCAATGTCGTTTTGCCAGAACCATTTTTGCCTTGGACAATAACACGGTCTCCACTGAACAGTTGTAGGTTAATGTTTTCTGTCCAGAGCTCATGTGTAGCGTATTTGAAATTGATATTATTAGCCTTAATAATACTTTTTCCAAGGGGAAACGTGCTGTTTCCTAAATCAATTTTGATTTCATCTAGGGCAGCTTTCGAACTTCTGAGCTCCTGTAGATTGGATTTAATATCTCCAATTTTTTCCTGGTGAACACTTTTGATTTTAGCTGTACTTTTTTCTGCATTATTTCGCAAGGTGTTCATCATGATGCGGGCAACACCCGCTTTTTCTTGTTTTTTTTGACCACGGTTGTTTAGCCTGTTTTGCCGTTCAATGGTTTCTCTTTCTTTCTCTTTGGCTATTTTGATCGCTTTTTCCTGCTGATGAATGTCCTGTTGTAAAGCATTTCGTTCGATTTCTTTTTGCGATTCGTAAAATGTATAGTTTCCGCCATATCGTTTTATACCATGTGAAGTCATCTCTAGCGTATCTTCAAGGAGATTGAGTAAAGTTCGGTCGTGACTGACGACAACAATGGTCTGTTTTGAGGATTGTACCCATTGGTAAAGCAATTTTTTACTGTCAATATCCAAATGATTGCTTGGCTCATCCAACAGGATAAGTTCACAGCCATGAATTTGGATTCCGGCGAGTAAAACTTTTGCTTTTTGACCACCACTGAGGTCTGCCATTTTTTGTTTCAAATGAATCTCAGGCAAGTTCCAATAGTCAAATGCTTCTTGGCAACGTTCTTCCAAGGTCCAGTCGTCCTGGAGGCTATTAAAATTTTCTTCTGAAGCACTGCCATCTAAAATTGCATAAAATGCGTCCAGTTTTTTGTCGATACCTAACGCCTGGGCCACGGTAAGTTCATCATACTGTCCCGTGATCTGCGGAACGTAAAAAGAAGGAGTATAGCTGTGTTTACTCCCAGCTGTAGGTGATAGCTGGCCAGCGATAAGGCGTAATAATGTTGATTTTCCGACGCCATTATTGCCGATCAATGCTATTTTCTCATGTGAGTTGATTGTTAGACTTATGTTCTCAAACAATAAATCTTTATTTGGATGTATATAGGATATCTGTTGTAATGAAATCATGCTAAAATTCTTTAAATGCTAAAAACAGACCAACCCGACGAGATTTTTATCGGTGGTATTTATTACGTTCTAAAGAATTTTAATCTTACATACAGTTTTATTTATGATGTGATGCAGCAAATATACCAGTTTATTTTTGATCTTAAAAGAGGTATTTTGATCCATAGTCAAATTCATTAATGTTTAGACACAAATTTGTATAGCAATACGTTGGTTTTTAAGCGTAAATTATTGCGATTTGCATTGAACAAATCGTAATTTTGAGAAAAAAATTGTGAATAAAATACTTCTTATAGATGACGAAGAGAAACTTCGTAAGCTGCTGGCAAAGATTATCAGCCTGGAAGGATTTGAGGTAATTGAAGCTTCCGATATCAAATCTGGCCTGAAAAAGCTTGAGGTTTTTGATATAGATGTTGTATTATGCGACGTTAAGTTGCCTGATGGCAACGGTGTGGAAACAGCAAAATTGATTAAGGAACGTTATCCAATTGTCGAAATTGTATTGTTGACTGCTTATGGAAATATTCCAGATGGCGTTCAGGCGATTAAAAACGGGGCGTTTGAATATATCACCAAAGGCGATGATAACAACCGGATTATCCCATTACTGTACAAGGCATGTGAGAAAGTTGCACTTGCCAGGAGGGTAAGGCAGTTGGAAAAACAATTGGGCAGTAGGCTTTCATTTGATAAAATTATAGGTAATTCTAATGCCATCAAATCTGCAATCGCACTGGCTCAAAAGGTCGCTGTGACAAATACAACAGTTCTTCTCACCGGGGAAACGGGGACGGGTAAAGAAGTATTTGCGCAAGCAATTCATCAAGGCAGCCCACGGAAAGAGCGCAGTTTTGTTGCAATTAACTGTGCTGCATTCACAAAAGATCTGCTGGAAAACGAATTGTTTGGACATAGAGCTGGGGCATTTACAGGTGCAACAAAAGATCAGCGTGGTTTATTTGAAGAAGCTCACGCGGGGACAATCTTTTTGGATGAGATCGGTGAGATGGCAATTGAGCTTCAGGCCAAAATTTTACGTGTATTGGAGACTGGCGAGTTTTTAAAGGTTGGTGACACGAAGCCAACGAAAGTGGATGTTCGTATTATCGCTGCCACAAATAGAGACCTTGAGGTAGAAATTGAATCTGATCATTTTAGAAGTGATTTATTTTATAGGTTGTCAGTCTTTACCATTCAGTTGCCATCTTTGCGTGAGCGTGTTCAGGATATTCGATTACTGGCGCAATATTATGCAGATATTTTTGCGGTAAAATCTAATCTCAAACCCCTAAAAATGACGACTGAATTTGTTGCGGCTCTCGAACAAAATCCTTGGCGGGGAAATATTCGTGAACTAAAAAATGTGATTGAACGTAGTGTCATATTGAGTGAAGATGGACAGCTCGATGTAGGGAGTCTCCCTTTTGGAGTAAATCGTCTAAAATCTGACCAGAATTTGCCTTCTAACTTTTCTATGGCAACTATCGAACGTCAACATATTCAGCGCGTATTGCAACATACAAATGGAAATAAAGCGGAGGCTGCGCGCTTATTGGAAATCGGCATAGCGACATTGTACCGGAAAATTGAGGAGTATAAAATTCAATGAAACTTAAGACGAGGCTAACTTTCGGGGTAGGTTTTTTATTTTTTATGATTTTATTTTTAGCTGTCTTAAGCGGCTGGAAAATTAATCGTTTGAAACAGGATACGAATAATATTTTAGTAGCCAACTATAATACGCTACATTATTCAAGAAACATGCTGCTTGCATTGGATCAGCTTCACCCAGATTTGAGAGGCCTGGATCTTTTTGAACGAAATTTGAAATTACAACAGCAAAATGTGACTGAGAATGGCGAAAAGGAAGCAACCGCATTGGTCAATTCACATTTTTTAATATTGCAAAGACAACCCTCCAACACCACTGTCATTGCAGTTCTTCGAAGAGATATATCCCAATTGATGTATTTGAATATGGAAGCGATTGAGCAAAAAAGCAAAATTGCAAATGATACGGCAGAAGAAGCGATTTTGGCCATATCAGTGGCTGGAGCAATTTGCTTTATGATCGCCTTTGTGTTGCTTGTGAATCTTCCAGCTAGCATTGCAAATCCAATTGTGCAGCTGACCGAGAGTATACAGCAGATTGCAAAGGGAAATTACCGGAGACGTTTGCATTTTGAAAGAAATGATGAATTTGGACTGGTTGCCCAATCGTTTAATACGATGTCTCAAAAGCTTGAAGAATATGCTGAAAGTAAGCTAGGTAAAATATTGCAGCATAAAAAACGCATTGAAGCACTGATTAACAATATGCATGATGCTGTTATTGGAGTTGATGAAGAGGAGAAAATCCTTTTTGCAAATGAACAAGCGAATCTAATTACAGGACTAAAACTGGTAGATTTTCAGGGGAAAAAAATGACAGAGATAGCTTCGGATAACGATGTGCTGACGTGTTTGTTACCGAGCATAACCGATCAGAAAGGTGAAAAAATAGATCCTGATCCAATTATGGTGTTTATTCATGGTAGGGAGAATTATTTTGAGGTGGAGATTATTCCTATTGCTGTTATTCCAACAGGGGAAAACGAAACTCAATTTATCGGTCAATTTATCTTATTAAAGAATATAACCAGCTTCAAAGAACTTGATGTGGCCAAAACGAATTTTATTGGCACAGTTTCTCATGAGTTGAAAACACCTATTGCTTCGATACAAATGGGGCTCCAGCTATTGGCTAATCGGAAAATAGGAGCATTGAATGATGAACAACAAGAACTGCTCAATGGAATTGCTGATGACACGGATCGATTGTTGCGGATTACGGGCGAATTGCTGAATATGACCCAGGTAGAAAGTGGTACAATTCAAATGAAACTGATTCCTGTCGCTGTCGGGCCGATCGTGGATTATGCGCTATTGGCTAATAAGTCAATGGCCGAACAGAAGAAAATTCGTGTTGAAGTTGATCTTGCTCCGAATATACCTTTGATTGTAGCCGATACTGAGAAGGTTGCCTGGGTGCTGACAAATTTGTTGTCCAATGCCATTCGATACTCCGATGAGCAGACTACTGTGTCCGTTATTGTCAAAAAGCGGCAAACTGATGTACATCTAACAGTACTCGATAGCGGTCCGGGTATAGCACCACAGTATCTTTCCCGAATTTTCGAACGATACTTTCGTGTTCCTGGGCTGAATAAGGAAGGAACCGGTCTGGGGCTCAGCATTAGTAAAGAATTTATTGAAAGTATGGGCGGACGTATCTCCGTAGAGAGTGTGTATGGCACTGGAAGTACATTTTCGTTTTTTCTTCCTGTGGCTTAAATGATGTAGTCTATCTATTGTTTTTTTATCTCCATACCCGTCGTTCCTCGGTTTTGAGGCTGTTTTATCTGAACTTCTTATGACTTAACCTGGGACAGCATGCTATCCGCTTTGCTGTTTCTCTACTGTTTCACAGTCATTTTATTGCTATTACACCGATGAATAAGCAACGAAACACCAACGAAATAGCCAAGAAGTACTAAGCTAATAAATACCCTAGAAAGCCCGAAGAAAGAGCCTAGAAACAGCAGAGAATAAGTAAAGAAACAGTAATAAATAAGCAAAGAAAAAGGGATCTATCCTAAAGCTCATCTGTTGAAACTGGCTTTTTGATATGATCCCTGTTATTTTCTTTAATGATCTACAAAAGATCCTGCAGCATGTTAGCCAGCGGCCGCAGGACCGGCAAACCGCTAAAGTTTTATTTCATTATCATCGATAAGTTTAGCATCCCTTGTGTTTTTCTGAACAGCAATTGCAGAGAATATACTTAAGGAAAAAGACATGGCATAAAATCCCTTT
>JAITLV010000202.1 GCA_031277685.1 Sphingobacterium sp.
GCAAAAACAGAAACAAACTTTCCTCCAGGTGTGATATCATCCATATTTAGTGACCAGCTCTTATCAACGTCAGTTTCATTGGCTTTAATCCGGACAATCTTTGACTTTCCGCCGGTGGCGCTACGACCCTGTGTAACGATATAGAGGTCTCCATTGTTGTCAAAATCATACATCGTATTGTCGTTGATATAAGCGATTGATCCAGTATCGTCGATTTTGATGGTTTTTTCGTATTTGCCGCTGGCAATATCAATGACAGCAATATAGACATCCGGGAAAAAATCATCGAAAAAGCCCTTTTGGCTGCCGTCTGTTTTGGCGTAGGTGACATTGGCGTAGAGTTTCCCTTGCTTAACGGCCAAAAATTTCTGGCCGATAGAGCGGTATTTGATTTCGGCTTCATTTTGGCCTCTTTCGTTAATAATAGCGCTGAAATCAATATCTCCCGTACGGCTCATAGTACTAGGATTGAAAGTCTGTATTCTCAAGGGAGCAACAGCATCCCAATAAAATCCTTTATTGTCATCAAGGATAACGAAATTGCCTGTGCCATTAGTCGTGTTGTCACCGGCAATAAATTTTCCGTTTGTTATTTTGCCCGATGCATTGACCATCAATTGTTGAATACCATAGGCATTGGATTCCGTATTGAACATTTTTAACAGCCAATTGCCATACGGACGCCAACCGCCAAAACCGAATCCCTGCAGGCTATTTGTTCCATTGTTGATGATATTGCCACTGGGCAAAGCGTCAAATGCTGTAGCGAAGCCAGGTTTGTTAAGCGTATTTTCGCTCATGCTGATCAATACATATTTGGTTGTTTCGGTCGATGGGGAAGGTTCAGGTGCAATAGTGTCTTTACTACTGCAGCTAACTGTTGCTATTCCAATGACTGAAAGTAATACTAATTTTTTTACTTGTTTGAATGCATTCATGATACTATGGTATTTGATAACTAAGTTTTAAATAAAAACTTCTTCCAGGGCGTTGAATCCGGTAGTAGTCGTATAAATTTTTGTTTAAAATATTACGTACTTCGGCTCCGATGGTAAAGCCTCGTGCTGAAGGTTTGTATGTAAATCCGCCACTCAGCAAATGCTGGTTTGGTATGATCAGGTTGGAGTTGACATTGGAATTACCCGATAGACCCAAAAAGCCTTTTGGTTCCCACGATTTGGGAATGGTCTCCAAGTAAAATTCTCGCATAAAATTGTAGTAGACAAAGAGGTCAAGTTTGTCCGAGTTCCGGAGCAGATTACGGTAGCTACCCTGCAGACCAATATTGGCAAAGAAGTATGGCGTGTTGCGCAGGCGAGCTTCATTCATCCATTGATCTTTCTCAGCTGTAATACCATAAAGACGTAGATTGGTCCAGGTTGCATTAGCATTGAAACGATAGTTTTTCCAAAAGCGGTAATTTACATCCAGATCAAAGCCATATCCCCGGACATTTTCCTGGTTTTTGTACTGCGCATTAGGCGCATCTATCGTCACCAATAAGATCTGATCTTTGGTACGTCGATAGAAAGCATTTGCTTCAATATCGAGTGATGAAAAGAAGGTCTGTTGATAGCCGAGCGTAAAATTAAGACTCTGCTCAGGTTTCAATTCAAAGTTTGGAACAATAAAAATATTGTTGCCAAAAAGTTCTTCACGCTCAGGAAGACGATAGGTATATTCGGCGCCTAAACGAAATAGGGATGAATTGGTCAGGCGATAGCGTATAGCATCGGCCAGACTCCAATAATTTCCACTGACCGTACGACGGTCTTTTTCACCTACATTGGCCGAGAGCCATGTATTTTGTACGCCTGATGCATTATAGCTGTAATATTTAGCCATCAACTGGTTCTGTAGCTTTTCCTCAAGCCAGTAGTTGTCAAGACTAAGACCCAAAACTTGCTTTTTATAAGTGGATTTGAGCTGGAGGACATCAAGTCCGTTTTCCTCCAGCGTAGGACCGTAAGGATCCGTTCCACGTCGGTTGACTTGTGTAAACACATAATTCAATCCTATTTGCGTATGCGCATTGACACGGTAAGAAAGGTTGCTGCGCGATACCAGCTGATGTTCGTTGATATGCGATTGTGAAGGCAACCGTGTTTCGCCAATAGTTGTTTTTGGCGTCAAATTTCCATACCAGTCATAGCTGCCACGCAATGTATCGATGCGCTCCGTTTGAAGGTTATTATAGGATACAAATTGATCAAAATGGAGTTTGTCATCCAATAATGCTTTTTTGTAACGTAAACTCGGTGCCAACGTATATTGCTTGGAGCGCACAGCACCGTAAGCATCGGTCATCATGGCGGGATGTTGCTGTTCGCGTGAAAGGTCAAAGCCGATCAAGCTAATACGTAACTCGTCCGCCCAATTTCGATTTTGTAGCTGGGCAAATACTTCTCCATATAGGTGTTTGCTGCCATTGTGAAAGAATGGCAAACGTACCAGTTCGGGATTCTTTGTAATAGGATCAGGCACCTCGACTATTGCCTTATAATTATTTTTAGCGTAATTATAGTACAGTTCCCCACCAAATAACCACTTCTCATCATTGCTCAACCGGCTAGCCCTCAAACCAAGCCGATGGCTATCGAACGAACCTATTTCATAGAAGGCATTTGCTTGTGTGCCAATGGCCTTGCGTGGCACTAGATTAATGGCTCCCCCCAGTGCGTCAGCACCAAGATAGATCGGCAGTATACCTCGGTAGACTTCAATATGGTCAATGGCTTCCAGTGGCATTGTTGCAATGGAATAGCCATCGCCAAGATAATCCAAAGGGATACCATCTTTAAAGTATTTGATCGCTTTGCCCTGAAAACCGTTGACTGAAACATCGGGATTACTGCCCGTTCCACCACTTTGACGAATACGGACTCCTGGTGCTCGATTCATCAGTTCGGTCAGATTCGTAGCTTGTGTCGAAACGGCCCTTGTATCGATCAATGTAGTTTTGATAGGTTGTAAACGTTGCTGCTGATGGACCCGGCCTGCAACTTGGGCTTCATCAAGCGTATTTGCTTGCTGAAGAAGCTGCACCTCAACGGTCATTTGCTGACCGTTCAGTTTCTCCAACGGTATCTCTTTATTCGCGTAACCTAAAGCTGAGACTTTCAGCCGATACTTTCCTACTGATAATTTAGCAAATGAAAAATAGCCTTGGTGATCACTCTGACTTTCCAACTCCCCAAGACGTATGGTGGCTGCTATGACCGGCTGCTTATTTACATCATAGATGTATCCACTGATAGCCCGCTGCTCTTGGGCGAACAGGTTTGTCGTTTGAATGGCAACTATGGAAATACTTGTAAGCAGTGTGGATCGTATCATGTTTTTTTAAATTTCTGCGGTATATTTTACGTAAAGCCAATTGCAAATATATATTTATTTAGAATGATTAAAAATAATATTTGAATTTTATTTAGAATATATCTAAATTGCGAGTGTTTTAAGCAGGAGTAATTAGTTACAGAGAAGAAGATGATGCAGTCTGAAAAAGATGGTGAAAAATATGAAGTCAGCGTTGAAGTGCATAGTACCAACCCTGATTATGTGGGAGCGGAATGTTATTTAACGGGCAATTTTAATGGTTGGGCTATGCCAGGGTATAAACTTGGAACCATCCCTGCTGTTGGAAAAGATCTGCATGCTGTGATTGCTGATATTGCTGCGGGTACGTTGGAAGTAAAACTCAATCGGGGGGACTGGAAGTCCTGTCTTGCCTATGGTGATGGACGTATTGCTGACGCAATTTCGATTGAGGTTCCGGAAAAACAGCATATACGTATCCGGGCTAATCATTGGCGTGACGAATTCCCCAAATCAACGGCGAGCCCACAGGTACACTTACTCGATGCAGGCTTCTATCTTCCGAATCTTGCCGTCCATAGGCGGATCTGGATCTACCTTCCGGAGGATTATGAAAATAATGAAGATAGCTATCCCGTCCTTTATATGCATGATGGGCAGCAGCTGTTTGATGAAGCGATTTCAATCGGCCGTGCGGGACCGGTTGAGTGGAAAGTCGATGAGACGATCGATGCCGCGAAAGTAAAGGTCATTGTGGTTGGGATAGACCATGCAGATTCGTACAATGAGCGACTGGACGAATATCTCGTAAAACCTTTTGATACCTTGAAAGAACCTCGGGGGCTGCTGTACCTGCGCGATATCATCGAAGTTATTAAACCATTTGTCGATGGGCACTACCGCACATTGACTTCATCAAAATATACAGCCTTAGCTGGAAGTTCAGCGGGTGGATTGATCTCACTCTATGGTGGCTTATGTTATCCTGAAATTTTCGGAACTGTGGCTGCATTTTCTCCATCACTTTGGATGGGGAACGATTTAAACGAAGGCTATGATGCGATGTCTGCTGAAAAGAAAGTACATCTAGCACAACAGGCTTACTATTTTTATGCCGGTCGACGTGAAGTACGGCAGGATAGGCTTTTGGGGAAGGTCGACCTAGCGCAGGATATGGAGGAGTTTGTAGCGCGTTTCACCAAGTATGCTCCAGCGGCACTCAACATAGATATAGATCCACATGGAAAACACGGTGCCTTGTATTGGCAACGTGCTTTTGCCCGGTTTTACGAATGGTGGACGACAACATATTTAGCTATTTAATATTTATTCACTTTTAAACTTTCGTTTTATGCACACAAACAGTAACAATGCTACCCGTAAAATGGTCCGTAATATGACTTTACTTGGTCTGTTCGTCCTACCTGGAATAAACGCTTCTGCACAGCAGGTAGACAAATCGGCTCCTGCGGGAACAGGTATATACGAGGCGGTAATCAGTCGTGCGGATGGACATATCTATGTCACAGCTGCCGGATCTCGAAATGTGCCAGGAGGAGCAATTTATAAGTTAGATCCTAATAGTCTATCCATCGTCGACAGTATCAGTTTAAAGGACAATCCACCATTTGGTATAGCCATCAATAATGAGACCCAGACTGTTTATACTACGAATACGCGTAGTAATTCGGTAAGTGCCATAGACATTCGTTCAGGAAAGTTGTTGGCCACAATCACTCATGGTGGCGAAAAATCCCATACACGAGAAGTACTTGTCGACGAAAAAAATAACCTGGTGTATGTTTCCGATGTAGGTGATCCAAGCAGTATTTGGGTTATTGATGGAAAAACAAATAAATATCTGCATTCCCTGGAAAATCTCGGAAAGACCGTAACTGGTATGGTGTTCGCTCCAGGTACTACCGATAAGCTTTACGTTACCGTTATGAGTGACAACGCCATTGCTAAAATAGATACCAAAACGCGCAAGGTTGAGAAAACTTTCCCGTCGGGTGGTGAAGCTCCTGTTAATATCGCGAGTGATGGTAAGCATTTGTTTGTCGCCAATCAAAAATCGGGAACGATTACCGTATTGGACGATAATGGTAAAATGATTCACAGCATTCCGACCGGTGCAGGAGCTATCGGCATTGCTTATGATGCGGTGAAGAATAGAATTTATTCGGCCAACCGCCAGACTGGTACTACATCAATCATTGATGCCAAGACTTTCCAGGTTGTTGCTGACCTGCAAACAGGTTCGCATCCCAACCATGTGAAAGTAGATGCTAAAACAGGTGTAGCCTATGTTGTCAATAAGACAAAGGGAGGGAAACCCGTTGAAGGACAAGCTATGGTAAAGGATACAAACGGTGACACGGTCACACGTATTGTAGATTAATAATAAGGAGTTGACCTGATAGTCTTCGGGATGATCCCCGTTGGGGAAAGCCTGAAGACTTTGTTGTTGAATGGAGGGCCTTGAACGAATTTGAATGAATAAAAATGTGTGGGAGGAGAAGCCTCATCGCGGATTGGTGACCATCGTCGCGGTAGTTATTTTGCTGATCCTAGCTTGGATCTCGCTCTTTACAGGAGCACGTTATATTAATTTTTTAACCTTATGGAATGATCGGGATGGCATGTTGGTCTTCTTGATTAGCCGGATTCCGCGTACGGCGGCGCTGATACTGGTCGGCATAGGCAGCAGCATAGCGGGCTTGATTATGCAACAACTATCCCAGAATCGTTTTGTATCACCAACCACCTCAGGTGCGCTTGATGCTGCAAAAATGGGAATATTAATGGCAATGATAGGAATTCCGGATGCGTCCCTGCTCGTTCGTTTATTGTCTTCATTGGGTTTTACGTTTCTCTTCACGCTTCTGTTTATCCTTTTTGTGAGTAAAATACAATTGAAGAGTAGTGTTTTTATCCCTTTGGTGGGGATCATGTTCGGTAGTATTCTCAATGCGCTGTCAACGTTTTTTGCATTTAAAAATAATATTGTTCAGAATGTTCAAGAATGGCTATTGGGTGATTTTTCAGCGATATTGAAAGGGCAATATGAAGCTATTTATTTTATGCTACCTGCGGTTGTAATCGCTTATCTCTACGCTGAAAAGTTTACTTTGGCCGGAATGGGACGCAGTTTTGCGGTCAATCTTGGACTCTCTTATACGAGTATCGTCAACATCGGATTACTCACTGTCTCCATGGTGGTCAGTGTATCGGTCATCACCGTTGGAGTTATCCCATTTGTGGGGCTTATTATTCCAAACGTCGTACGCTTATTCTGGGGAGATAACATCCGGAAGACCTTGCCAGTTATCGCTTTATCCGGAGCAATTTTCTTATTGCTCTGTGATATTTTTGGACGGCTCGTCGTTTATCCCTACGAAATTCCGATCGGTGTCACAGTGGGTGTGATCGGTGGATTGTTATTTTTATTTTTTATTTTAAAAAAGCGGGGATGAGAGATCGTACTAAATTGATTATTCTCGCCTGCAGCTTGTTGTTTGTCATGCTGCTATTCATAGGTTATGACCTCAAAGGCAATTTGGAGTATATCATAAGCCGACGATTTATTCGTTTGGCCACCATGCTACTTGTTGGGACAAGTGTGGGCATTTCGGCTATTATTTTTCAGACCATCACCGGGAACCGCATCCTTACGCCCTCTATTATGGGCTATGAATCTATTTTTATTCTCTTCCAGACCTTGATTGTATTTTCTTTTGGGGACCAGGCGCTACAGACCATTTCACAGGAAATGAATTTCTTCCTCGCCGTAGTCCTTATGCTACTGTTCTCGCTGATGATGTATTTGCTGGTGTTTCATAACCAGCGGCGAGATATGTTTCAGCTACTCCTGATCGGGATGGTCATGGGGGCACTGTTTCAGTCTTTGAGCCAGTTTATGCATATTCTTATTGACCCCAACGAATTTTCGGTAATCCAGAATTTTATGTTTGTTTCATTTTCAAAAATGAATACCAAGTTGTTGGGAATTGCTGCTGCAACATTATTGATCGCGCTGATTTATCTTTGGCGCTTAATGCCCTACCTGGATGTTCTCAAGCTAGGAAGAGATCAGGCCATCAATCTGGGCATTCATTATAACCGATTGATCAAACAGCTGTTGTTGCTCATTTCCTTAATGGTGTCCGTATCGACTGCACTGGTGGGGCCAATTACTTTTTTAGGGATTCTAGTCAGCAATATTACCTATGAACTTTTGAAAAGCTACAGACATAGGTGGATGCTGATTTTCTGTGCTATGTCATCCTGTATCTTTCTGGTGATGGGCCAGTTTCTGATCGAGCATGTACTGAAATTTTCAACTACGGTCAGCATTGTTATCAATTTTATAGGTGCTATATATTTTATGTTTTTACTATGGAAAGCGCGAAAAATAATCCGTTGATTTTTGACAGCATCAAAAAGCTGTATGGCAAGCGAACAGTACTGGACAATGTATCCGGTTCTATCGTTCCGCAGACCATTACTTCATTGATAGGTCCCAATGGCGCCGGAAAGAGCACACTATTGGGGATTTTGAGCCGCCTGTTGCAGCAGGATGGTGGTCGGGTCAGTTTTTATGATTGGGATATAAAAGATTATGGTTCCAATGAACTGGCAAAAAAACTGTCTATCTTAAGACAGGCCAATAACCTCGACCTGAAACTGACGATCCGTGATCTGGTATCTTTTGGCCGATTTCCATATTGCAAAGGACGCTTGAGCGAATTCGATTGGCAAAAAGTTGATGAAGCAATTGCTTTTTCAGACTTAGGGGATATTCAGCATCAGTTTGTCGATGAATTGAGCGGTGGACAACGGCAGCGGGCTTTTATAGCGATGATTATTGCTCAGGATACAGATTATATTCTTTTAGATGAACCGCTCAATAATCTCGATATGAAACATTCCGTTCAGGTTATGAAAACACTCCGTAGGCTGGTGGCAGATTTAGGTAAGACAGTGGTGCTGGTCATTCATGAAATCAATTTTGCAGCCCAGTTTTCAGATCATATTATCGCATTGAAAGATGGGCGGATCTGTTACCATGATCGTACCGATACGGTAATTTCAGCACCTGTGCTCAGGGATATCTTTGGAATCGAATTTGATATCATCGAGCGTCACAATAAAAAAATTTGTAACTATTTTAACCTCTAACAAGATATGGTAGATGTATGTATAAAGAAAGTAGCGACTTTCCTATTAAGTATTGTTTTATTTGCTTGTGTAGGCTGCAGTTCTACGGGCAAGGGTGGCGGATCAGCGCAAGATTCAGTAGAAATCGTTCATAGATTGGGAAAGACCAAGATCAAAAAGATACCTGGTAAAATCGTGGTCTTGGATATCGGTGCACTGGAAACACTCCGTGAGCTCCAGGTAAAACCTGCCGGTATCCCCAAGAAATTTATGCCTAATTATTTAGATGATCTTAAAAATGATGCACAGGTGGCAGATGTCGGGTCGGTCATTGAACCAGATTTTGAGTCCATCAGTACTTTAAACCCTGATCTAATTTTGATTTCAACCAGGCAGGAGCGTTTTTATAAGGAATTAAGTGATATTGCTCCGACAATTTTTATTGGGACGGACAATAAAGATTACCTCCATTCTTTTGAGCATAATACGCTGTTGCTCGGAAGCATTGTTGGAAAGGAAGATGAAGCCAGAGCCAAACTCGAACAAATACAGCGTCAAATTGAACAGGCCCGCGAGAAATATGCCAAAGATCAACATAAAGCGTTATTTGTGCTATTTAACAATGGCCGTTTCAGCGCATTCGGTAAAGGTTCCCGTTTTGGATTTATCTATGACGTGTTGCAGTTTAAACCGGTGATGGATCTCAAGGACGAATCTGTGCATGGGCAGAAACTGTCAAATGAACTTATTGCGCAGGCTAATCCCGACTATCTTTTTATTGTAGATAGAAATGCAGCAGTACTTGGTAAGGTTGCCAATAAGGCAGATATTGAAAACCCACTGATCAAACAAACCAAAGCCTATCACAATCAGGCAATTTACTATTTGGATCCAAATGTCTGGTTTATTTCTGGTGGTGGGCTTACATCTGTTAAGTTGATGACAGATGATATCCTGCGTTTGGTGAAGTAGTGCATCTTGGCTTGCTGGATATGGCCATATAGACATTATCCAGAAAAATATGGGGATCTTGGATACTGCTGTCCGCTTTATGCAGATAGCAGTATTTAATTCAAATTCCTATACTCATTTGGTGTGACACCGGTTTTTTGCTTGAATAGACGGGTAAAATGCTGTTGGTATTTAAAGCCAAGTTCAGTCGCGATAGTGTTGATGCTTTTGGAATGGTCAAATATGCGTTCTTTCGCTTCGTCTATCAGTTTGGACTGGATATAATCCAACGCTGTACTACCTGTTTCTTTTTTGATCAGGTCGCCAAAGTAATTCGAAGAAAGGTGAAGTTTGTCTGCACAATAACTGACTGAGGGAAGCCCAAGTACAAATGCTTTGTCCGACTTGAAATAATCGTTCAATAATTTTTCAAATCGCACCAAAATATCGCTATTGACATTGCTGCGTGTTATAAACTGTCGGTCATAAAAACGCTGGCAGTAATTCAGCAGCAGCTCAATGTTGGAGACAATCAACGTTTTGCTATGTTTGTCAATATTTTGGTTAACCTCTTCCGCGATTTTTTCAAAGCAGTCTACAATTGTTTTGCGTTCCTTTTTGGATAAATGCAGGGCCTCGTTCACCTCATAGGAAAAAAAGGTATAGTCTTTCATATTCTTTCCCAGATGGATACCCTTAATGAAGTCTGGGTGAAATACCAACCCATATCCAGATGGTTTTAGGGCGACACCTTTACTGTCAATTCCATAAATCTGTCCGGGGGAGACGAATACGAGTGTACCATCTTCGTAGTCATAAGGTTGGCATCCGTATCGCATATCGCCACATTTGATGTTTTTTAGAAATACAGCATAAATACCCATATAACGCCTAAAATTTTGTACAATGGGTATCTCATTGAAATTGACCACACTGACCTGGGGATGCAAGGTATCCACTCCCATACTGTCATTGTACTGCTTTACTGTATCGTACCTTTCGACCTGCTCCATCATGCAATGAATTTTGATTCAAATTTACTAAACCTAAATCTGTTTATTCCCATAGACAAGCAGAATCCGTAAAACTGGTAAATAAATCCGTATCCTATATAAATGATCAAGCGGGTTAAAAGATGAACTTTGTATAATCATTCTGGGAGTCGGCTCTCAGGTCTTATGATGGTACTTTTTATTTTTAAAATGGAAAATATGAATTTAATGAACAACAAAGTCGTATTAGTTACGGGCGCAGCACAGGGGATAGGACTGGCTTCTGCAAAAGCATTTGCTGAAGCAGGGGCACAGGTAATTTTGATGGATATAAACGAACCTAAAGAACAGGCACAACAATTAACTGATCAGGGATATCTAGCCACAGCATTGTGCTGCGACGTGACGGATGAAAAATCCGTGAAAGAAATGATGGACTACATCGTGTCCTCTTTTGGCCAGCTAGATGCTGCATTTAATAATGCAGGGATCAACAGCCCAGTAGCAGAAACAGCAGATGCAAGCGGTGAGGAATATGACCGGGTGATGGCCATTAATTTGCGGGGGGTATGGAACTGTATGAAATATGAGCTGCAGCAAATGCGTAAACAGGGAAATGGATCTATTGTTAATTGCTCTTCGATCGGTGGTTTGATTGGTATTGCCGAACGTGGTGTTTATCATGCGTCCAAACACGGAGTAATTGGATTAACAAAGAGTGCGGCCCTTGAATATGCCGCACGGGGAATCAACATTAATGCTGTATGTCCAGGTATTATTTCCACGCCAATGGTAACAGAAATGTTGGAAAGGGAACCTGATGCAATGGAAGAACTAATCAATGAACTGCCGAATAAAAGATTAGGGCGGCCGGAGGAAGTTGCTCATGTTGTCTTATGGCTTTGCAGCCCGCAGGCAAGTTTGGTAGTTGGCCAGGCAATTGCAGTTGATGGTGGTTATACCGTAAAATAGAAGATTGCTTATTGTTATAAATTAAACAAAAATCACCTTGCACATGGATTCAAAATTAGCAGATATTTTTCAGCGGTTACGAAATGGAGAAATCATCTCGCCCGATGACCCACAGGCATACATGATGCGCGAGGCTTCTTACGCTACAAAAGTACGGCTTGTTCAGCTAAACAACTCAACGGATCCGGTTGAAATCAGAAGTCTGTTAAGTCAAATAACGGGAAGTGAAATTGATGAAAGTGTTGCCATATTTACCCCCATCTATATCAACTATGGTAAAAATACCAAAATCGGCAAAAATGTGTTTATCAATTTTGACTGTACCTTGTTGGATCTAGGTGGCATTACGATAGAAGATAATGTGCTCATTGCTCCCAAAGTCAGTTTGTTATCAGAGGGACATCCCAGGGCAGCGGAGAATAGGCAGTTTCTTGTTCCAGGTCGTGTTCATATTAAAAAGAACGCTTGGATTGGCGCAAATGCAACGATATTGCCCGGAGTAACTATTGGCGCGAATGCAATAGTGGCAGCAGGAGCAGTCGTATCAAAGGATGTTCCCGACAATGTGATCGTAGGCGGGATACCTGCAAAAATTATTAAATCAATTTAATAGCGATGAAATAGATCTCACTATTCGTAATTGCAGTGATGCTTGCTTTTACACAAGCATTCAGTTCAGTCAGACTAACTCAACTAAAAAATTAGACAAGATGTTAACAACAACAGTACATTACACCTTTCAGTTAAGTAATCAGGTAACCCGCCAGAAGGTAACATCAACGGTTTAGTTACCGTATTGGGGCGGGGAAGTGCAGCTATTCCTTTTGAAATACAAAAATGAAACATGTCCTCATCACAATTGTTATATTGTTTGCCTTTACGCAAACATTCAGTCAGATAAAATCAACTAAAAAATCAAATAGAATGGAGACGACAGTACCAAAAATCAGTGATTTCCCAACGGGAGAAGAAAATACCGGTTACGCACAATATTTCACGGGGAAATCGTGGAATGCAGCCCTTACATCAAACAAAGACCTTAATGTACCGATGAACAATATTACATTTGAACCAGGTTGTCGCAATAATTGGCACAGGCACACAGGTGGTCAAATACTCATTTGTGTCGGTGGTATAGGGTATTATCAGGAGCGTGGAAAAGAAGCCCGCCAATTAAATCCCGGAGATGTAGTTGAAATCGCTCCAAATGTTGAACATTGGCATGGCGCAGCGCCCGATAGTTGGTTTTCCCATATCGGTGTGGCTTGTAATCCGCAAACGAATGAAAATATTTGGCTGGAACCCGTCAGCGATGCGGAATATACGGCAGCCGTGAAGTAAACAGTTCATATCGGAAAATAGACTCAGCTATAAATTCCTAAGATGCAACTTCGCAGGGTGTTTATTGTTAATATGAGAAAGTAAAAAACTAGTTAAATAAGCAAGTGATATGGATAAAAATAATTTTCATTACCATAGTTGGGTTAGCTTGTCGTTACAGACTATATTGGCGATGGCCATGCTTTTTTGTATGTTCAGCATTGCCCAAGGTCAACAGCAAGAGACCATGCTGCGTATTTCAGAAATTGAAATACATCCCGAACACTTGGAAGAATACAAGACCATATTGAAAGACGAGGCCGAAGCGTCCGTGAGGCTTGAAACGGGTGTGATCGCCATCTTCCCCATGTTTCAAAAGGAAAATCCAACGCAGGTCAGGATTATTGAAATCTATAAAGACCAGCACGCCTATCAGTCCCACTTGAAAACCGAACATTTTCAAAAGTACAAGACAGGTACGATCCATATGGTCAAATCGTTAAAACTTGTGGATATGGAAGCATTGGATATGGAGACGGCAACGCAGATCTTTAGAAAACTGAAAAAATAGATAACCTACCCAAACCGTCCATTGATCCCGTATCATAAGCAGGCTGTATAAATATAAATTTTTACATTTATGTAAAGTTTAAGAGGTTAAATAGATGAAAAATAATATTTCTCCTGCTATTTTAGAGAAGTGGCTCACAGCTTGGTCTTTATCCAGAGGATTACCAACAGCCACTAAGTTTAAGTCGGGTTATAAGCTTGATGTTGGTGATGAGAAACAAAAGACTCGTTATGTCTTTGGAGAATTAAATGATGACTTTCTCCAGCTCTCCGAAACAATTAATGAAGCTTGGGTTTTCTTAAAAGTTTGCGCTTCTCCTAATGAAGTCAAAAATAAAATTGCTGAGAGGTGGGTGATTCAGCCGCAAGGATACATGATGACCTGTATTTCACCAATGGCTAATCCAAATAAAAGTCTACCTGATGGTTATAAGATAGAATTTGATGGCAATCATTCAATAACAGTTGTTAAAATTGTGACTAAAGATGGTGAACTAGCTTGCATGGGACGTCTTGTTATCGTTGATGATTTAGCTGTTTATGATAGGATTTTTACGGAAGAAAAATATAAAAGGAAAGGTCTCGCAACTTTTTTGATTCGCGAGCTTGAAAGAATTGCAATGTCAAATCATGTTTATATAAATTTTTTGGTCGCAACGGAACAAGGAAAATTGCTTTACCAGTCTTTGGGATGGAAAGTTTGTAGCCTCTATACATCAGTGGTGATTCCTTTTTAATCCTTTGTTAATAAGCAATAAAAGATAACTATTTGGGGCGATTGAAATCTGTTCTTCGAAAGACCATATTCGTTCTCAAATGCATTTTTCTCCGTAGGAGATCATGTCCGTCTGGTCGCTTTGTAGAAAAAGTGGTTGATAGATTGATGACTTGCTGTTTGTTGGGCTCGCCTGTAGGTTCACATTTTTAGGGCATGCGCGAGTGGACTTTGGCTAATCGTTTTAATAGCAATGCTATTTATTATTCGCTAGAAATTTCGATTTTTTAAAACTTTCTTGCGTTGAAATTGGTTGTTCAATCATCCAGACAGGTTAGATTATTGTATTTTTTATAGGCTAGGTATTGAGTGACCTAGCCTATTTTTTTATTATTTAGAATGCCTGTTTTTTTTAATCCAAATACCCTGGTGGTATATAATCAAATGGGCTAGTTCCACCAATAAGTCCCGATACTCTTAAATCTGTTCCGACCTCTTTCATGTTGAGATAGGGAATGTCAATAGGTGAAGTTTTTGTTGTTGGTGTTAGTTCCCAATTTACACCAAAAATTGAGACCAAAGCGTTATAAACTTGACGATCACTTCCTGTCAGATCAAATTTGTGAGTAACGGCTTTATCACTAGATGCTGTTAACTGTCCTTTTTCATCCGTAGAATAGGTCAGTAACAAAAATGGCGTTTTAACCCCTTCTTTTAGCTCTGCAATAAACTCAAAAGTCCCCTTTTGTTTAAAATTCAAATCGTTTCCCTTTTGTAAAAAGAAGTAAGCGTCTTTTTTAGTATTGTTGACCAAAAAGATGTGCATTGCTTTGGTTAAAGTAGGATGATTAGACTTCGAGATAGCGAACGGCAGATAAGAATCCGTTATTTTAACCTGGACTTCTCGTGTACTTTGAATCACGTTATCCGTAATAGTTACTGTCGTTTCCCCTTTCTTTTTTCCTTGAATTCGAATAGCGCCAAAGTGAGCATTAGCAGTATTTGTAAAATATGCATCAAGGATGGTTTCATCTTTTACTTTGATGGTATAGTCTCCATTGCCGACCGTAATTGGGAAATATTCGTTCATATTAAGGCGAGACTCTATACTGGAGGTAAAAATGAAATCAAAGGTTCTCTTTTCTTCCTTTTTACAGCCGAATAGCAATGTGACCAGAACCATCAAAAAGGTTTTGAACGTAAATTGGGGTGATTTAATCATGATATTTATCTTGTTGTATAATTGTTTGGTGTAGTAGTATACGTAAGCTTTTGTGAATATGCTACATCGGCTAGGGAATTATTATTTCCATTTTGTTGAGACTGAAACGGAAAAGAGTAATTTATTAACATTCCCATAGTACAAACGTCCTGTCGATAAATAATTTAGGGGCGTAAAATAGTATCTCTTTATCCATTCGACGTTTTTCTAAAATTCCCCGGTGTTTCTCCAGTCCATTTTTTAAAGAACTTTGAAAAGTTAGATGCGTCGTAGGTTAAGAGTTGTGTGCCACGGCCTTTCTCAACTTTCAACAAAAAATATTGCGGAATATACCTTTGTTACGATTCGGGCGGTACAAATCAGGAAGAATAGACTGTGTAAAAAATTTGAAATCCCTTCGGACGCTGATTTCAATAATTGGATGCGTGGATTGGCTGATACTCCAGATTAAGCACAGGTATTTGACTAACGGCAAACTGTTTCAGAATATACTACGAATCGTATCATTTGATTAAAGTTACTTATGACCTGTGTAATGAATTATCTTCAATTGATGTGCACTTTGACAGCAAAAATTTGTAAATTGAATCATCATGATGGATAAATTGTTACAGGTAATCGAAAAAACAGTCGGTATTGATGCGGAAGAGAAAAAGTTGATAGCCAGGTTATTTACGGAAAAGGAATACCAGAAGGGAGAATACTTTTTAAGAGAAGGGGCTGTGTGCCGGTATGTGGGATTTATCATTCGCGGAATGATGCGGTATTATATCAATGCTGATGGGGAGGATAAAACATATGGTTTTGGAAAAGAATTGGATTTTGTCTGTAACAATGAAAGTTTTATTCCGCAAAAACCTTCAGTGCAGCGTATCCAGGCCTTGGAAAACTGTAAATTACTGGTGATTTCATACGACAATTTGCAATTGTTTTATCAAGGAATAAAAAATGGAGAACGTTTTGGCCGGATTATCATTGAACAGGTTTTTATCCAGACACTCCAAGGACTTAATTCATTTTATACAGATTCCCCAGAGCTTCGCTACGAGAAATTTATAAAAGATTATCCGGATCTACTGCAAAGGATCCCACAATATTATATAGCCTCATTTGTTGGCGTAAAACCTCAGTCGCTTAGCCGGATACGAAAGCGAAATAACAAGACTATCTGATTTGTTAACTCAGGTGCATGAATTTGGAGAAATAGCCTAATAACTTTGTTGTCAACTCAAAAGAAAAAATTATGACAACGAAAATTTGCTACTTCATTTCATTTTTAACCGGAATTGGTTTACTCTTTATCGGAACCCGATTTTTGCTATCGCCGCTTCAAGCGGCATTTGATTATGGCATGCTAACAAATACAAAGGGGGATTTTTCCTTTCATTATGTGAAAGGAATTCGAGATATTTTTTCTGGACTATTATTGTTGCTCTTGGTATTGATGAAAGAGCGGCGTGCACTGGCCATTGTCCTACTTGCGGCTACTATTGTCCCATTAGGTGATTTTATTATCGTTCTCGGACAACGTGGGAATGACTGGCAATTTACGATCGCACATCTGCTGGCAATAGGAATTTGTATCATCTTAGGATCAATCCTACTGATGCGAAAAAAGGGGCGGCAGCCTACTGCTCCTGAGATGTCTTTCCGTATTATTCAATCTGCGGAAACAGGTGGCTCAACAATAACCGAATGTGACTTGTTGCCTGGAGCAAAAACACCATGGCATTACCATACTTTATTTTCAGAAAAATTCGAATTGCTGGCAGGTAATTTGGAGGTTGGTAGGAATAGCGTAATCTATCAGCTCAAAGAAGGGGATGAAATTACCATATTACCTAATGAATCCCATCTTTTTAACAACAGGTCTACTGAAAAATGCCGGGTAAGGACCGTATTGACTCCTGGGAATATCCAATTTGAACAAGCTTCCCGCATATTGCTGGGGCTAACAAACGATGGTCTGACAAACGCGAATGGTATACCTAGCAATTTGTTCGACCTGGCCTTGTTTCTCTATCTGAATAATTCAAAAATGATGGGTTTCCTGAAAATTTTTCAGCCTTTCTTTGGCCTTATCGCAAAGATCGCGATCAAAAGGGGAAGATTGGCCGTACTGCTATCGAAATACTGCAAGATAGGATAATACAGTGTCTTTAAGGGTTAAAAGATTGAAGATGAATAAGTGGGCGTACTGTTT
This sequence comes from Sphingobacterium sp., assembly GCA_031277685.1. Lineage (GTDB taxonomy): Bacteria > Bacteroidota > Bacteroidia > Sphingobacteriales > Sphingobacteriaceae > Sphingobacterium. Next base: position 17,421 of record JAITLV010000202.1, read on the forward strand.
GCTTTATCGGATGTATTTAGCTACAGCGAATAGTGTATTCCTAATAAGTAAAAATACGCTGGTGAAAAATTTAATGTAAAAGGGAACAAAGTAAAGTGTACTTTAGCTCCACATGTTATATCTGACGTCTTTTATGAAAATTATTAAACTTTTTCTTCTCGTAGGTCTGTTCGGTGTTTTATCTTGTAGTGATAAAGTAGAGAAAAGTATGGTGGACTGCCTTGGTGAATCGTTATTGATCGGTGTAAATCATAAAGCGACAAATGACGATCCATTAAAGATTGATTTTAATGTCAGTTACCATGGCGAACATGAGCTCAACAATTCAATAAAATGGGACTTTGGTGATGGATCTTCGGAAACATTGAATGGAGCTGCTGCCAGCCATACCTACAAACAGGTGGGCACATACACGGTTATTGCTAAGGTGGGCCTAACTGGAGGCTGTTCTTTCGATAAGAAAGAAACAGTTATTATTAAATAGCAATAGCCTATGCGCTAATAGAAGTTGGTGTCACTAAAACTGTGTTGAAGTGGATAGATAAAAAACCGCTTTCCCGAAAGAAAGCGGTTTTACAATACAGTTGGAACCAGTACATTTTCGGGGATGAAAGCTTATTTGAAAATTTCGGTAGGTGCAATTCCTGTCCATGATTTTGGAAGATCTTTTAACCCAAAGAGCTTTGCCAGTATCCAGGACGTATTTCTATTACTGTTAAAGAATGTAGCTGTATTGCCTAGGTTTTTTATTTTTCCACCTGTGATACCAAAGGGTATCTGCATCTCATTCATCGTCACACCGCCGTGTCCTTTATTTATACCGCCATGGTCTGAGAGCAATAAGAAATGGGTGTCATCATACAGTCCTTGTTCTTTTAGTTGTCTGATGAAATTGCCAATCTCAACATCAACTTCCTCGATGGCTGCGATATATTCGGGGGACATCCAGCCATGTCCATGCCCAGCATGGTCGGTGTGAACAGAATATAAGAAAACTAAGGTAGGATGATTTCGGTTTTCGGCGATGAATTGTAGTGCTTTAGCATAGTTTTTTTGATATTTGTCGTCCTCTTCAAAAGAAACTTCATCCAGGTATTTCTTATTGATCGGATTGATCAATTCTGCCCAATTATAATAGAATGCAGTTTTGGAATCTGGTTTTTTATCTTTTAGTAATTTAAAGATAGATGGTGTATAACCGGCGGCATCAGTTTCCAATGCCTGAAGCGGATGATTGGTCAAGGTCCAATTATTGGCTGTAATACCATGTTCTTCAGGACCCTGACCGGTCAGATGACTGGTCCAATTGGGTAGGGTAACGGATGGCAGTACAGGTCTGCTGCTCAGTGTGATCAGCCCCTTTTCAAAAAGTGCATCAATATGAGGATGTTTGGAGCCTTTAAAGCCCTCGGTGCTCAGACCGTCCAAACCAATGACAACGATACGTTGTGCGTGCACCGTCATGCAGACCGATGCAAGTAGGAGTAAAAGTAGTGATTTCATGTTCATATTTTTAGTTCTTGATTATTAGTAATATATCGTTGATTTTCTCAGTTTTATACTTGCCTTGGACAATTGTTCTATCCATATCGAGGAGATTAATTTAACTCTATGTATTACTGGTGATTGTTGGTTTTGTAGTTTTTACAAAACTTATAATGAATGCACATACTGCGCATATCAGCGCGACAAATAAGAATATATTGGCCGTATTACCAGTATAGTCAATGAGTTTGCCAAATAGGGGTTCACCGATGGCGGCAAAAACATAGGCAAACATGTTCATGACCCCAATACCAGTACCCACGAGTTTTGTTCCTAAAAGGTCTGGGCACAATGTCCAAAAGTTAGCCTGTGGCCCATAGACAAAAAAGCCGGAGGTGAACATGAGTATACCGATCAATAAATGGTTGTGAATGGGGACACTGTAGATCAGGATGGCAATGACACAGCTGATGACCATACCGACAGCAATGGATTGGCTTCTGTTTTTGTTGAAAAGGAGGTCTGAGATGTATCCAAAAGAAATTGCACCTAAGGCCATGCCAATGGGAATCAATAGGGTAAGCCACATATTGCCAGAAGACGCTTTATAGTTGTTACCTAAAAAGTGAATAGGTACCCAAAAGATCAAACCATAACGTGCCATGCTCTGGAAGCCGATAGCGAAGGAGGCGATCATAAAGTTATGGTTCTGAAAAACTTGCTGATAGGACTGTTTCCAGTTTCCTTGTTCGGTAATAGTAGAGCCCTCTTCTTGGGGAATTGTATAGCCTTTTCGTTTTGGATCGCTGTAGGCGACAAACAAAAAGACGAGTAGTGCAGCAGCAAGAAATAGTATGGGGTACCTAAAAAGGGTACGCCAGCTTTGTTCTTGTTGTACGAGCAGCAGGGCCATCAAAAAAGTGAGGACGGAGGAACTTCCCGCTGCCATGGTATAAAAGCCAAAAGCTTTCCCTCGTTCGGAACTGTTCCACCAATTGGAGATCAGCTTGCCTCCCGAACCCCATGCCATGGACTGAAAGTAACCATTTAATGTCCAAAGAACGAGAATAGTTGTATATGAATCCGCGAAACTGATGGCTAGGTTACATAGAATGGATAGACCACCTCCGGTGACAATCATCAATTTGGGGCTCAGACGATCGGCTAGATTTCCGTTGATCAGCTGTCCGATAGCATAGCCCATTAACATGGCAAAACTGATCCAGCCCACCTGTTGAAAGCTGATGTCGAGCTCCTTGGCGATACCTCTAGCTGCCCAACCAAAATTGTGACGACCAGTGTAAAAGAATAGGTAGCAAAACATTGTGACAAACAACATTTTCCATTGATCTTTTCTGAATTTCTTTTCCATTAGCGTGACGTTGTTGAATGGTCCATATATACACCCGCCCGAATGGGCTTGTGTGTGAGGGCATAGTCAATTGCGGCATTGACTTCGGCCAATGGAAATTCACGTTCAATCAGTGTAGTAAAGGGGTATTGCTGCCAATGGTCCACAATAAAATCTACGGCGGTGGAAAAATCTGTATAATTGTAATTGTGGAGCCCTTGGATCGTCAGCATCTTTCGAATAACTTTTTCGGCATCGATGCCCGTCTTACGCTGATTGAAAACAGCACCGACGAGGACGGCGCGACCATGGAGATCTAAGGTTTCGATACCTAGCTCCATGGCATCGGGTGAACCGCTCATATCGATAAACCGGTCAATGTGTAGTTCGTGTATTAAGCTGTTGTTTTCTGTTTCGCCAAGGTTGACCGTATGCGTAGCACCAAATTGCTTGGCCATAGCCAAACGGGCTGGATTGATATCGGATGCGATAATTGTTGTAGCACCCAGTTCTTTGCACATCGCAATCGTGACAAGCCCCAGTAGTCCGATGCCTGTGACATGTACATTTTTTCCGCTGATCGTACCAGCCAACCGCAAGGCTCCCGCAGATGTGGCAACCGCACAGTTGATAGTAGCTGCGACGCCCAGCGAAATAGTGTGGGGTAACACACGTATACAAGTATGTGGTCGGAGTATAATATGCGTAGCCAATCCGCCATGAAGGTTGTCCTTTTCAGTAACTTGACGATGCCCATATTTATAGAGATTGTCGTTTTTTTGTGGTATTTCAGGTTGATAGCTTAGGGTGTTTGGGTCGCTGGAAAAAACGGTCCAAGTGATCAGATCACCGACCTGAAGTCGATTGCCCTGTGCATCAAGACCACTGTGGGCCGGTGTTATCTCGGCGATGGTACCCACAATTTCATGCCCTAAAATAGTAGGACAAGGCTCATGACGGAGGCCACAGTAGGTATGAAGATCACTTCCACATAATGTTGTGTAACGGATATTGACCAAAATTTCACCATCCTTTAATGAGGGAATAGGTTTATTGACTTTGGTAAGTGGTGTTTTAGCAGTGTTGAAAACGTAATATGTTGCTAATTTTTTCATTTGATATAAATATATATAAGTTCTGTAATACTAAACAAAGTTTATTTATACTATATTTGCGTACTGTTAAATTTTTATTAAATTCGAACCATAGGGATGGGGCCTTTTATAATCAAACTATGAAAAAATTAATCTTTGCGATGTGTGTAAGTAGTTTTTGTATGCAGGTACATGCGCAGAAACAAACGATATCAAGTGCTCAGGTATTTAGAAATATCTACGCGATCGAAAGCCAGGACAATGAGCGTGATATCTTGTCCAAAGCTGTACATGTCGTGCCGACTGAAAAGCAATACAAAGCTTTACAGGATGAATTTATTGCTTTTATTCATTTCGGTCCGAATACCTTTACTAAAATGGAATGGGGAAGTGGAAAGGAAGATCCAAAAATATTTGATCTAAAACAGCTAGATACCGATCAGTGGTGTGCTGCAATGAAATCTGCTGGTATGAAAAAAGTGATTTTCACGGCCAAACATCATGATGGTTTTGTGCTTTGGCAAAGCCGTTACACCCAGCATGGAATCATGTCGACCGGATTTCAAGGTGGTCAGGGAGATATTTTAAGAGAGCTTTCCAGGTCCTGCAAAAAATATGGACTCAAATTGGGGGTATATCTTTCACCAGCAGATCTTTATCAGATCGAAGATGCGAATGGACTCTATGGCAATCAAAGTCCTTATATAGAACGTACCATTCCAACCGAGGTGGCGGGAAGACCCTTTAAGGACAAGCGAACCTTTCGCTACAAAGCAGATGATTATAATACTTATTTTCTGAATCAACTCTTTGAGTTATTGACTGAATATGGTCCAATTCATGAAGTCTGGTTTGATGGGGCACACCCAAAAACAAAGGGTGGACAACAGTATAACTATGCGGCCTGGCGGGATCTGATCTCAACTTTGGCACCTGAAGCTGTAATTTTTGGTAAAGAGGATATTCGCTGGTGTGGAAATGAGGCCGGAAAAACACGTGATACCGAATGGAATGTAATTCCGTTTGATGCAGATCCCATCAAAATGGAAGGATTTCGTGACCTGACCGATGAAGACCTGGGAAGCCGAGCAAAGCTGTTTAATGCTAAATTTCTGCATTACCAGCAAGCAGAAACCAATACTTCGATCCGCGAGGGATGGTTTTACCGAGATGATATCTATCAAAAAGTGCGATCAGCAGATGATGTGTTTGATATCTACGAACGTTCGGTAGGGGGGAATTCGACATTTCTTCTGAATATACCACCCAATCGGGAAGGACGTTTTTCAGATGAAGATGTCAAAGTTTTGAAATCAGTGGGCGAGCGAATTCAGTCGGGTTATAAAAACAATCTGCTTGTCGGGAGCGACCTCGACAAATCCCTTCTTGACAATAGTGATAAAACAAATAAAGTATTTCCTGCACAGACGGGGGAGCTCATTGTCTCGTTGCCAGGTAAAGTTAAATTGAATCGATTTGTGATACAGGAGGCTGTCCGAAGCAACGGTGAACGCATTGAGCAACATGCCCTTGATGTTTGGCAAAATGGAAAATGGCAACAGGTCGCGACAGCAACAAATGTTGGCTATAAACGTATATTGAGGTTTTCTACTCAGGAAACTGATCGAATCAGGCTGCGCATAATGGAAAGTCGTGCAACTCCTGTTTTGGCCAATATAGGCGCATATTATGTGCCTATGACACCCCCAGAACTACAGATTGTCAGGGATCAAACTGATAAAGTAACGATTCATCCTTCAAAAAGTGAGTTTGGTTGGAAGCCTCATCATGAAGACATCCTTAAAAATCTAAATAACGCCTTCGATATTTATTATACCGAGGATGGTACAACCCCATCCAAAGAATCTCAGCAATATAAGGCTGCCTTTGAAAGTAAGGGTAAATTCATCAAAGCGATGGCGATTGATGTAAATGGTGGAAAGGGCCCACTCGCACAGAAAGAACTGGGTATTTCAAAACAAAGATGGAAACTAGCGTCTTCAAGTAGCGCAGTCGAAGGTAAAACTGGAAAGGAAGCTTTCGATGAGTCTATAGCGTCTTATTGGCAGTCTCAAGCGACTGGACCAGGACAGTACTTGGTCGTTGATCTAGGCGCAGACTATGTGATCGGATCATTTAGTTATACGCCTCAGCGTAAGCACGCTGAGGGGATGATGCAAGGTGGAAAAGTCTATGTTAGCCAAGATAATAAGGAATGGGAAGATGCGGGAAGTTTTGAATTTGGTAATTTGATCAACGATCCTTCAACTCGTACTTTTCAATTAAAAAATGCAAAAAAGGCACGTTTTGTGAAAATAGAATCTACAGTGATTGCTGGCAATGGTCAATCCCTTGCTGTAGCTGAGCTAGATTTTTTTACACCTTAAATTCAAGATGAACAAAACAAATTGATGGCATGATGGACTGTTATGCGCGATCGTACATGTAATACCTGTGTAAATGGCTCAGTTTGCCAACGAAAAAAAGAACTTACAATTTTGTAAGTTCTTTTTTTGCGTTTTAGGGATGAATATCTTTGATGACATAAAATTACAAGATATGGATTTACAACATAACATCATTGGTTTTCATCATGTTTCTATTAAGGCGAAAGATTTTGAGAACACAGTGGATTTTTATACGCATTTCGGTTTCGAAGTTGTACACAAATGGTCTTTACCTGATTTCAATTTGGAGAAATGTGTGATGCTTCATCATCGGGCGATCAATTATTATCTAGAGATATGTGATGAACATGCGGATATACCAACACAGGGAAGAAAAAGAAAGCCGGATGACGAATATATAGAGAATGCTTTGCTACATCTCTGCTTCGTTGTGAAAGATGCCGATCTTGCCCGAAAACAAGCGCTTGCTTGTGGTGCCCAAGATCTTAGCCAGGGCTTGTTTGAGCTGGATTTATCCACCGAAACGAAAGGTATTCATGTGAGAAATAGCCTCGTTTATAGTCCCAACGGAGAAGTGATCGAATTTTTGGAACAACTGGATTTTGATTAGTCTTGATCTTGAAATTCGGCAAGGGCGATCAAGATTTTTTCCAGCTTCCGGCCTTTACTTGTCAGGCTGTAGATCGATGAAATTTTGTTCTTATTCTTCAAAATTAATCCATCCTGTACTAACTCGTTCAATTGTTTCGATAGTGTCCGGTCACTTATTTCGGGCAGAAGTTGCTTAAACGCTGAATAGCTTGTTTCGTCGCTAAGCAATTTGGATAAAACTGAAAGTTTCCATCGGCCACTAATGTAGGATAAGGTTTTAAAAGCATTACAATAGTGTCGTAAAGCTTTTTCATTGATGGTATTGCTGGAGTTTTCCTTACGCATATATTTTTACATTTTTGATGCCTATAATTTTTCCTGTTGACCTTCTATTCTTCAATTTTGTCAAAATTGACTTTCTTATCCCATAGGGATAAGAATATGCGGTATTGTGGCTGTGATTTTACTTTCGAACCTTTGCAAAAATAACAAACAAAATATGGAAAATTTAAAGCAACAAATTGATGAACTAAATGAAAACTTGGCAAAACAACTTCCACCGGAAATCCTGACTGCATTTGGTCGGTCAATTAAAGAACTGAAAGCACTGGGGATCGAAGAAAGTAGCATCGGAATAGGGGAACGTTTTCCCGATTTCAGCCTACTCAATACCAAGAATGAAATTGTCGGACTGAAAGAACTTTTAAAAAGAGGACCAGTGATTGTTGCTTTTTTTCGTGGTAATTGGTGCCCGTACTGTAACCTTGAGTTGAAAGCAATGCAGGATAATTTACGCGAGATCACAACTACGAATAGTACCCTTATTGCTATTTCCCCACAAAATACAGTTCACAATGAAGAATTAAAGGGCAATTATCAGTTAGACTTTGAGCTCTTGACGGATAACAATAATCAATTGGCAAAGCGGCTCGGGATCTCATTCAGGCTTCAGGATGCGGTAATTCCTGTTTACGATAGTCTAGGGATAAGACTAGCTGATTACAACGGAAATGATCATAACGAATTGCCTGCTCCTGCGGTCTTTGTTATCGACAAAGACGGTTGTATCACTTACAAATTTGTGGATACTAATTACATGAACAGAATCAATATGCGGGAACTGATTGAACAATTGGGATAGTGCCGTATTTGCTTTAATTCCCCTGCGTATAGGTGTCAAACTGTATTTTTTAGGAATTATGTTTCTTTTGTAACGAAAAAGGATGCAATTATCATCTATGTTATGCAAAACGCCTGCGGAGAACAAGCTATAAGGGGTTCTGACAAATCAATGGAGCAGGATCATTGCATCATCGAAACTCAGCGTCTTTTTTTTTAAATCCGCTGAATTTACAGCTGTAAATTCAGCGGATAGTATAAATTATATTAATTAATTTATCAATTGCAGTTCTCCAATAAATGGGCGATTATCAATCGTACGGATCGCTTCTTTGAGGGAATAGCACAATTGGTAATTTTCATGCAGTTCTTTTTTGTTCGTTTCGATTTTTTCGTTGTCGATCTTGTCGAAGATCCATGTTGGATATAGTGGATCTGAATTTAACTTAGTAATTAACACAGTATACCCATCTTTTTGAGCATCCATTAGTCTCTCTTTCGTTATTTCTACTATTTTCATAGTGAGATAA
>JAITLV010000212.1 GCA_031277685.1 Sphingobacterium sp.
AGTGGACAATACATGGCTATGACTACTCCAAATGTGAATTTAAAGTTGGCTTTAGGTGAGGGGGGCTCTGCTCCGGATATTGCTGCAAACCAATTGTGGTTAGGACAGGCTTCGGTGAGTATGCCAATTTATACAGGTGGACGTATTAAGGGCGGTATTGATATTGCGAAAGATGCATTGAAAGCTGAGGAATACAACGCTGTAGCAAGTAAAGAACAACTGGCTATACGTGCAGTCAATCTTTATCTAAGTCTTTATAAGGCTCAGCAAACCAACTTGTTGATTGCTGAAAATATCAAGCAGTCGGAGCAGCGTGTTTCGGATTTTAAAGCAATGCTGGACAATGGTTTGATTGCACGTAACGACCTGTTAAAAGCAGAACTGCAGCTTTCAAATTATCAGGTTTCGCTTCAGGAGGCGCAGAAAAATATCAAGGTGCTGAACTATCAATTGGCTAATTTTTTGAAAATTGATGAAAATACACAGCTGGATCAGATCAATCTGGCTGAGGTGAACGGTGTTGATTTGGGTTTAAAAGCATCTTATGACGCTGCGAAAACCTCGCGTTCTGATGTAAAATCTTTGGAGTCGCAACGTTTGGTCGCTGAAGACCAGCTCAAAGTAACAAAAGCATCCACATTGCCACAGGTTTCGGCAACGGCAGGTTACAATGCTTTTGGTCTTCAAAAAGTGGTTACCGTAACCAATGCTGCCATGGTGGGAGTCGGTGTATCCTACGATATCGGTTCGCTTTACAAGAATAAAAGGGAAGTGAATGTTGCAAAAAACCATATCAGGGAAATTGATGAGCACATTGAATTATTAAACGATAAGGTGAAAGTGCAGGTTCAACAGGCAAATGAAAACTATATGTTGGCACAAAAGCAGGATGTAGTTTATCACCAGGCGGTAGATCAGGCGGTTGAAAATTATCGTATCACCAAAGATAAGTACGATAACGGTATCGCAGATACTGACGATTTGTTAACGGCAGATGTACAACAGCTTCAAAGTAAAATCAATCTTGCGATTAGCAAAGCGAACACAATTGAAAAATACTACGACCTTCTATTGGCAAATGGGTCTTTAAACATTAAATAGCAATTAATCTAGACATGGAAAATACAGTAGAAAACGCACCTGAAAAAAAAGGTACAAATAAAAAATTTACAATTATTTTGGCTGCATTGGTCATCTTCGGAGGAGCTTATGGCGGTTATAAATATATGCATGGTCAGGCCCATGAAACTACGGACGATGCGCAGATAGAGAAAAACATGAGTCCGATCATTCCGCGTGTTGGTGGTTTTATCTCGAAAGTCTACGTAAAGGATAATGATTTGGTTAAAAAAGGGGATACGTTGTTCACTATTGAGAGCCAAGATTATCAGGTTCGTGTGGATGAAGCGTTGGCCGCCTTGGCAGCAGCTCAAAGCAGCTTTGATGTTTCAAAGGCTGATGTATCTGCATCTTCGGCAAATGTAGCCATCTCTGATGCAACGATCCAATCGAATTTGGGAAGCATTGATGCTGCTCGTATTCGTGCGAAACAAGCAAACAATGATTATATCCGTTACCAAAACTTATACAACAACCAATCGATCACCAAACAACAGTATGAGCAAGCTTTAACGGCTAAATTGGAAGCTGATAAGCAGGTTGAAATCTTACAACAACAACGCAATGCGAGTGCTTCACAACGTAATGCAATCGTGAGTAAGACTACAGTAGCTTCTAAGCAAACTTCTGTTGCTGAGGCAAATATAAAAAGAGCGAATGCGCAACTTGAAGCGGCTAAATTGAACCTTTCTTATACAGCTGTACTTGCATCGGTAGATGGGCAGGTGTCCAATATTAAGGTTCAGCCCGGACAAATGGTCAATCCAGGTCAATCTTTATTCTACATTGTAGACAATATTGAAACTTGGGTCGTTGCCAACTTTAAAGAGACGCAATTGGAAAAAATGAAACCTGGACAAAAGGTTGGTATTAAGGTAGATGCTTATCCTAATATTGAGTTTGAAGGTGAAGTAAATTCATTCTCTCCAGCAACAGGTTCACGTTTTTCTTTGTTACCTCCGGATAATGCGACTGGTAACTTTGTGAAAACTGTGCAGCGTTTACCGGTAAAAATCAAATTGACAAAAGACAATAAAGCAGAAAATGTAGCTTTGCTCAGACCGGGCATGAATGCTGACGTAGATGTGCATGTTCAATAACTATGGAAAATTTAAATCAACAAGATAGTCTGGTTGAATATGGTTTTCGACGTGTTGTAATTACGATTACTGCGGTGCTTTGTGCGCTGTTGGAAATTGTGGATACAACAATCGTGAATGTGGCTCTGAACGATATGAAAGGTTCGTTGGGAGCTACATTGACAGATGTGGCATGGGTCATTACGGCATATGCGATTGCCAATGTAATTGTCATTCCAATGACCAGCTGGCTTTCCCAACAGTTTGGCCGGAGGAATTATTTTGCCGCGTCGATTATTATATTTACAGTAGCTTCATTTTTATGTGGTAATGCAACCAATATGTGGGAGCTTGTTGCATTTCGCTTTATACAGGGTATGGGTGGTGGAGCACTATTGGTTACAGCCCAGACTATTATCACGGAAAGTTACCCCAAGGAAAAGCGTAGTATGGCCCAGGCGATCTATGGTATGGGGGTTATCGTTGGCCCTACGTTAGGACCACCGCTGGGGGGCTACATTATTGATAACTTCTCCTGGCCTTATATCTTTTATATTAATGTGCCTTTAGGGATTATTGCGACACTGTTGACGCTATCTTTTGTACGTAGTCCCAAATACAGCCAAAAACAGTCCGCAAAAGAGGTGGATTGGTTTGGAATGATCTTCCTGATTATGTTTATTGGATCCCTTCAGTTTGTATTGGAACACGGACAACAGGATGATTGGTTCGACGATCCGCTGATTTTGGGTTTATCTATCTTATCGGTATTTGGATTGCTCTTTTTTATCTGGCGGGAACTGGTGTATGACAAACCTATTGTTAACTTACGGGTATTGAAGGATAAGAATTTACAGGTTGGCGTAGTCATGAGCTTTATCTTGGGTTTTGGTTTATTCGGGTCTACTTTTATTATCCCGATCTATACGCAGTCGATTTTGGGATGGACAGCGACCGATGCGGGTTTGCTTTTGCTGCCGAGTTCGATCATGACCGGTATCATGATGCCTTTTATTGGTAAGATGATTCAAAATGGTGTTCCTCAAAAATATATGGTTGCCGTGGGGCTTAGTATCTTTTTTGGCTTCTGTTTTTGGATGTATAGTCTGATGACAAATGATACGGGTTCGGAACATATGTTTTGGCCTTTAATTCTACGTGGGGTTGGTTTGGGGTTGTTATTCGTACCTGTTATGACGCTTTCTCTATCAACATTACACGGTAAGTCAATCGGTGAAGGTGCTGCCTTTACGGGGATGATGCGTCAGTTGGGAGGTTCATTCGGAATTGCGTTAATCACGACTTTTATTGCCCGTGATACGCAAAAACATCGTGTCGATCTGGTCGCTAATTTGGATCCTAGTAAGTTTGATGTGCAACAGCGGGTGCAGCAATTGCAAATGAGCTTTCAGGCGAAGGGTTTTTCGCCAAATGAGGCCATAGCCAAAGCACATCAGATATTAGATCTAAGTGTTATGAAACAAGCTACTGTCTTGTCCTATATGGATGTATTTCTGTATCTCGGGGTTGTCTTTTTGTTATGTGTGCCTTTTGTATTGATGATCAAACAAGGGAAAACACAGATCGATATGTCCAGTGTGCATTAACACATCATTGTTCAAGTGCGCTGTTATGGTGGGAGATCTTTCCCTGAAGAACAGTTCAACGTTCAATCAAAAGCCCTCAAAAAGTGTTAAACTTTTTGAGGGCTTTTTTTTGCGCTTTCTTTTTTCAGGCCGAAAAGTGCTTTCGGTAGGGGGGATCGCTTTTTACAGATAGGAAGGTATACATTTTTGTAAATCGAAAAATCTTAAATCAAAAACCTGATTTAAAATTGATTGTTTAATAATAAAGAGTTTGGAAGAATCGGTCTTTTGGAATCGAAAAAAGGGGATTCTTTCCGAATTACGATTGAGGTAGATTTTTTATCTTCAAAATAGCGACTGCATGTATACGGAAAAACTTAATTTTTTGGCATTTATCATTCCCTTATTTTTAATCTTGATGGTGTTGGAATATTGGTATAGCCTCAAAAAACAGAAACATTTTTATTCTTTTGATGAATCAATTTCAAATCTCAATGTTGGTATCGTTGAGCGTATGTGTGATATGTTTTCCGTTAGTTTATTTTACTTTTTTTTCGTTTGGGTGTATCAGAGCTTTGCAATATTTCATATTGAAGCTAATCTTTGGACCTGGGTTATACTTTTCCTATTTACAGATTTTCTATGGTATTGGTATCATCGATACAGCCATGAAATCAACCTGCTGTGGGCGGCCCACGTTGTGCATCACCAAAGTGAAGATTATAACTTTACTGTAGCAGCCCGGATTACCATATTCCAGGCCGTTTTTCGTTCGCTCTTTTGGGCTTTTATCCCTCTTTTGGGTTTTCCGCCTTTTATGATGACCACTATATTATTGGTTCATGGCGTATATCCATTTTTTTCCCATACGCAGACCGTGGGAAATTTGGGGATTTTGGAGCGGATATTTGTAACGCCATCACACCATCGCGTACATCATAGCAGCAATGAACGCTATTTGGATAAGAATTATGGGGATATCCTGATTATTTGGGATAAGCTGTTTGGAACATTTATCTCGGAACAAAAGGATGAACCCTGTGTCTATGGTCTTACCAAACCTATTCATCGCT
>JAITLV010000262.1 GCA_031277685.1 Sphingobacterium sp.
CGTTTTTTGAATGATTCTGTCACTTGTTGTGTCGCTCCTATCTCGTGTACTTTTCCTCTAATTTCCATAATCAAAAAAATAAATATTAAAGCGTAAAATTAAGCAATTTTTGAGGAAGAGTTTAATTAACTTTGTACAAAATATGATGGAAGTTTTCAACACCCCCAATAAAGTTATCATTACGTGCAATAAACGCTTATCGCCGTATTTGCAACAGGAAGTTAAAGAGTTAGGTTTTGACATTGTCAGAGCATTTCCTACTGGAGTCGAATTGAAAGTCAGCGTAAATGATACGATCAAGCTGAATTTGAACTTGCGCACTGCTTCGCAAATCCTGTATTCATTAAAGGAATTTTCGGCCAACAATCCGGCAGAGCTTTACGAAGAGCTAAGCACAATTGCCTGGGAAGAACTGATTCAGTTCGATGGTTATTTCTCGGTTAGTTCCAATGTGGACAATGAAACAATCAGCACACCTTTATTTGCGAATGTCAAGGTAAAAGACGCGATTGTAGATCGTATTAAGGACAAAAAAGGCATGCGTCCTAATTCAGGCCCTGAAAACAACAAAGCTGTCGTACACCTTTACTGGAAGGATGACCGTGCAGAAATTTTTCTAGATACTTCGGGGGAGACGTTAGCGAAACATGGCTATCGCAAAATTCCTGGCAAGGCTCCAATGCTGGAAGCACTTGCGGCCTCAACTATTATCGCATCCAAATGGGACGGTGCATCAGCCTTTGTCAATCCAATGTGTGGATCCGGAACCTTGGCTATTGAAGCCGCATTAATTGCCACCAACAGAAAACCTGGACTATTGCGTATGAATTATTCTTTCATGCATTTCATTGGTTATGATGAAACTGTTTTCTTCCAGGAACGCCGCTTATTAAAAGATCAAATCAACAAAAAAGCAACTCCTCAAATTATAGCTTCGGATATTTCCGAAGAGGCGATCAACGTTTCCAAGATGAACGCGCGCACGGCGGGCGTAGAACAATTAATTTCATTTGAAGTATGCGATTTTGCAGAAACACACGTTCCTAAAGAAGGCGGAGTCATCTTATTTAATCCAGAATACGGTGAACGCTTGGGTACGCATAGCAAGCTGGAAATTACCTATAAACGCATGGGCGATTTTATGAAACAGGAATGCAAGGGTTATAGAGGCTATATATTTACAGGAAATCCGGATCTGGCCAAGAAGATTGGACTCCGTGCGTCCAGACGTATAGAATTTTATAATGGTAAATTAGATTGTAGATTATTAGAATACGAATTATACGAGGGTACTCGCGAAAAAACAAAAGTATTGTATGAATAACATTATTGAACGCACAGTCGCATTTGTGCAAGATCGTTTGAAATTTGCAGAAGCAGGCCATGATTGGTCGCATATTCAACGCGTATGGAACAATACGAAGTTAATTTTAGAAGATGAAGAAGCTGATATCATGGTCTGCGAATTAGCAGCGCTCCTACATGATATCGCTGACAGCAAATTCCATGATGGCGACGAAACAATTGGCCCTCGCGTTGCCGGAGAGTTTTTGGCAAGTCTTGAAATTTCTCCTGAAATTATTGACCATGTCAAAAAAATTATCTTCAACATGTCTTTCAAAGCTAGTTTGGGAGAAGTTTCCTTCCATTCCAAAGAGATGGAAATCGTACAAGATGCTGATCGTCTGGATGCCATTGGCGCAATAGGTATTGCACGTGCCTTTAGCTTCGGTGGTAATAAAGGCCGAGAAATGTACAATCCCAACATCCCTGTACAGGAATATAAAGATAAGGAAGCCTACAAACATTCTGAAGCACCGACCATCAATCACTTCTATGAAAAGCTACTTCTGCTGAAAAATAAGATGAATACAGCAGCCGCAAAGAGAATTGCGGAACACCGCCACCAATACATGCTCCTGTTCCTGGATGAGTTCATGGCAGAATGGAATGGTAAAAAATAAATTACAGTTAACAATAACTAAATATAAAAGTGGTACTTTAGATCTTGTGAATCAGGATAAAAAGTACCACTTTTTTTATTCTGTTAAAAATCAGCTTTCAAACTAACACATATGAAAAAACACATTTTTAGCTGCCTAACGTTAGCTATGGTCATTTCATCTTCAGCGCTCTTCGCACAGACCAAGGCAATCGCACATCGTGGCGTATGGAAAAACAGTCACCTTCCCCAAAACTCGATTGCCTCTTTAAAAGCCGCACATGAGCTCAAACTTTTTGGGTCTGAATTTGATGTACACCTTACCAAAGACAATGTTCTTGTCGTCAATCATGACAATGATTTTTATGGCATCGATATTGCAACAGCGACATACACAGAACTCCTGGCAAAAAAACATCCCAATGGGGAATCCATCCCAACATTGGAAGAATATATCAAAGCAGGAAAAAAATTGAAAGGATTACGTCTGATACTTGAATTAAAAACCAACAAACTTGGCGTAGAACGTACGCTTGAAGCAGCAACAAAATCTGTTGAAATGGTAAAAAATCTAAAAGCAGATAAAATAACGGATTATATCGCTTTCAGTTTTGAAGCGTGTCAAAAGATTCATGAACTCGCTCCCAAAGCAAATATTCAGTATCTCAATGGAGATAAATCACCTGCAGATGTGAATGCAGCAGGAATCAACGGTTTGGATTACCATTTTTCTGTTTTCAAAAAGAATGCAACCTGGCTACAGGACGCGCATCAATTGGAGATGAAAGTGAATGCATGGACAGTCAATACGGAGGAAGAAATGAACAATCTCATCGGCCAAAAGATAGATTTCATTACAACAGATGAGCCAGAGCTACTACTTCAGGTATTAAAAAAATAAAAATTGCTGGCAAGATCCTTAAGTAAAACGAACGGAGTACAACAAGAAAAAAACAGAAGATTAAAAACGAATTATACTAATGAAAAAATATTTTATTCTAGCTGCGGCAGTATGCTTGTCTTACATTGCTTATGCACAAGATTTTGTTGCAGCTACCTACAACATAAGACAAAGGAATACGGTCGACACGGGTAATATGTGGAATGATCGGAAAGTACCTTTAACCAATTTGATCAAATATCATGGCTTTGATATATTTGGGATCCAGGAGGGCTTTTATGATCAGGTTCAGGACCTCAAAACATTATTGCCCGGATTCGACTATGTGGGTGTAGGCCGTGATGACGGAGCACAGGAAGGTGAACACTCAGCAATTTATTACAATACCAATCGCTTTAAAGCAATAAAAAGTGGTACATTCTGGCTTTCAGCAACAGATACTCAGCATCCAAATAAAGGCTGGGATGCGGCTTTACCGCGGATCTGCACCTGGGGGATCTTTGAGGACAAAGTCAACCAAAAGCGTTTTATCTTTATGAATACACATTTTGACCACATCGGACGCACAGCTCGGACTGAAAGTGCAAAGTTGATTCTGGCCAAAGCGAAAGAATTTGCCAAAGATCTCCCATTGATCTTAACAGGTGATTTCAATGTGGATGAAAAAGATGAGGCTTATTTTACGCTAGCCAATAGCAAAGTGGTCACAGATGTCCACGAAGTATCTACACTTAAATATGAGCCAAACTCTTCTTTTAATGGTTGGGGTAAGAGCCTTAGCGCATCAGGCCGTATTGATCATATCTTTATTACCAAACCTTTCCAGGCAAAGAAATATGGTATCCTGACTGATACATACATGAGTAAATTTCCTTCGGATCACTTCCCTGTTGCAACAACACTTTCCTGGAAATAGCCCTGTGTCAAACTGAAAATAGGTATCGCTGTTATTCTAAAATAGCGTTTATATAATAATAGTACGCTCCTTTTGGGGCGTATTATCTTTAATCACGTTTTTTCTTACACAGGATGTTGTGACAAAGCAGCGGTTTTGTCACAATGAGGTTGTGGCGTATCTGCTACGGATAACCATAAAATAGTGGATAGGGATAGCTACAATTTAAACTTTAATAAAAATTAACAGTCGATATCCTTAATTTTGACAGCAAAACATATCAAGATGAAATTTCAATTACTATATTGTACATTATTTGTTTCGGGTCTTTTGTACTCAAACAACAGTGAAGCTCAAATCTTCAAAAAGATTAACGAAGCATTGAATAAGGCAAATCAGGGTCAAACCGATAGCACAAAAACGACAGGTTCTTCAACTGGCTCTTCGACTTCTAGTTCAAATAAATCGAACACGTTAACTTCCTTGTCAAGTAAGGATGCTTCACTGGGTATCAAACAAGCGTTAAGCAATGGTCTTAACCTGAGTATTGAGTCGCTGGCAAAAAAAGATGGCTTTTTAGGTGATGCAGCGGTAAAGATTTTAATGCCGGCGGAGGCTCAAAAAGTTGAGAAAACACTTCGTGCTGTAGGAATGGGCAAGCTCTGTGATCAATTTATTCAGAGCATGAATAGAGCTGCTGAAGGTGCCGTCAAAGAGGCCGCTCCTGTTTTTGTGAACGCACTGTCCAAAATGACAATTACTGATGCCACCAATATTTTATTGGGAAGTAAACCAGATGCTGCGACAACATTTTTCAAGACCAATACATCCACTGAATTAACGAGCAAGTTTAGCCCGGTTATTCAATCCGCTATGGGGGTAAACAATGTCGACCAGTATTGGACTCAATTGACAAGCGCCTATAACAACTTGCCACTTGGCAATAAAGTAGAAACAAACCTGACCGCTTACGTTACTCAAAAAGCCATAGATGGTCTATTTATCAAAGTTGCTGATCAAGAGTCAAAAATCAGAAACAACATCGGTGGAAGCAGAAATACAAATATTTTGCAGAAAGTATTCGGCTATGCTGATGAAAAAAAATAAGGTAAAAACAGCTTTAGGCCTGTATGAAAGGTACAGGGCTTTTAGCGAAAATTCACCCATAGTTAACAAGACTTGTCAGTTTATTGACAAGTCTTGTTTGTTTTTGGCCTAAGCCCATTAGAATTTGTAAATTTGGTCACCCTTATCACATTAAGGCGATAAAAATGAGCACATTTGAGATTAATAACATAAGTGACTTTTCCGTTTCGGAAAGATTTCAACGCTACGTACAGATTGATACACAATCTGATGCGAATTCACCAACATGTCCTTCCACGGAGAAACAGAAAAACCTAGGTAAATTATTGGTAGAAGAACTTCTATCATTGGGCATTTCGGATGCCGCAATGGATGAAAATGGTTATATCTATGCAACGATTCCATCCAATACTTCAAAAAAAGTTCCCGTTATCTGTTTCTGTTCTCATATGGATACTTCTCCTGATTCATCGGGGACCGACGTAAAACCATTGATACACCATAATTATCAGGGACAAGATTTAGTACTTCCGGATGATAATAGTATCGTTATCAAATATGCCGAGCATCCTGACTTGGCGAATCAAATTGGAAACGATGTCATTACGGCAAGTGGAACAACATTATTGGGAGCTGACGATAAGGCTGGAATTGCCGAAATCATGGATGCAGCCCGTCTATTGATGAAACATCCAGAGATCAAACATGGTGACATAAAGATCTTGTTTACGCCTGATGAGGAAATCGGCCGTGGAGTTGATAAAGCAGACTTAAAGCGTCTCGCAGCGGACTTTGCTTACACCATGGACGGCGAAAAAGCAGGAACAATCGAGGATGAGACTTTTTCGGCAGATGGAGCAACCTTAACCATCCATGGCGTCTCGGTTCACCCCGGTTTTGCAAAAGGCAAAATGCAAAGTGCGATTAAAATTGCGAGTGCCATCATAGCGGCACTACCAACCGATAGACTTTCTCCTGAAAGCACGAATAAAAAGGATGGTTTTGTACACCCAGTACATATCAGTGGATCCGTGGAAAAGGCTGAAATTCAGTTTATCGTTCGTGATCACCTAACTGCCAACCTCAAAAAACACGAGGATGAACTGGAAGCAATAGCGAAATCCATTGTTGAACAGTATCCAAATTGCAGCTATACATTCGCTGTTAAAGAACAGTACCGCAATATGAAAGAAGTCTTGGATCAGCATCCGGAAATCATGGAAATTGGTATGGAGGCCATTACGAGAGCGGGTATGATCGCAGAGAGAAGAAGCATTCGCGGTGGTACCGATGGGTCTCGTCTTTCATTTATGGGACTTCCATGTCCCAATATTTTTGCGGGTGGACATGCTTTTCATGGGAAACAGGAATGGGTATCGGCACAAGATATGGAAAAAGCTGTCAAAACAATTTTGCATGTCGTATCTTTATGGGAAGAAAAAGCATAAATAGATTCTAAATTCAATATATTTTTAATGAAAAACGACGTTTTAAAAGCAATACACTACAGAAGATCGGTATTTCAAGCTTCTTTTACGGAAGAGGAAGTCAGCAAAGAAGACATCCTCAGCATTCTGGAGGCAGCCAATGCTGCTCCAACACATAAGAGAACTCAACCTTGGCGTTTTGTCATCTTCCGCAAAGAAGGACTTCAACGCTTGGGCACCGAATTATCCCGTATCTATAAATCGGTTACCCCAGCAGAAAAATACACAGAAGCGACTGAAATCACGATGGGTAAAAAAGCGACACAATCTAATGTTGCTATTGCACTTATTGTTAACTATACTGGTGAAGTTCCTGAATGGGAAGAATTGGCTTGTACTGCTGCCGCTGTAGAAAATATGTGGCTTGCCGCGCACTCGTTAAATATTGGTGGTTACTGGGCAACACCAGGCTTAATCAATCATTTGGGTGGTTTCCTTAATCTAGAAGAGAACCAAAAATGCATCGGCCTATTTTATCTGGGACATCATCAATCGGATGTACGTGAACCGGTGCGGACACCGATAGAAGAAAAAATTCGTTGGGAAGAATAACGTCCCAAAACTTATCAAACAAAGGGCTCGAAATTATTCGAGCCCTTTGTTATTTTGTTTACTACAATGAACGACATAATCACTTTTTGTTCACTGTAGTAAAAAAACTGTTATGTATACATGGATCAGTCCCGAGCCGCCAAATAAGCTTTATCTGTTCAGATCTTAGAATCAAAAAATAGCTGCGGCAAAGGTTTATTCCCATATGTAACCGTACCATATAATTTAACATGGACACCTTCTTTCGGATTGAGCCATTTCACTTTAAGTTGATGTTTCCCATTGGGTAATTGATATTTATAAAACATCTCGTATCTTCTTTTTATCTCCTTGGTAGGTAGTGTTGCTGTTTCGACCAGTTTATCATCTATAGAAAAAGCAATTTTAGCATCATAATTATCAGGCCCCTCTACATTTGCTCGGAACACTAGACCAATACCCTCAAAATTGTATTCGTATGTATCTTTTAATTGCTGTCCCAATAACGATTCAACCTTGATCGGGTAATGTCCTTCAAATGATTTTTCATAACGAACGGGCTTAATTTTCTGCGTTTTTATAAGTACGTCATTTTGCCCGATCTTACCCCCTTGCTCTTTTATCATAGTGAGGGCATGTTTATAGCCAATATCGTATATTCCATTTAATGAAATACCCGTAAAATCAAAATTCCGATCCAATACAGGGATGAGTGGAGTCTTCCATTTTTCGGGAATTTGGTCATAACCATAGATTGTACCCAGAATCCCAGCTACAGTGGAGGGATTGCAATCCGAATCCTGGCCACAACGGGTAGCGATGTCTATACTATTAAAGAAATCACCTTGACCATACAATAATCCCATCACGACATATGCACTATTGATCTTCGCATCGATGTTGTAAGGAGCCAGCACACCATCAGGTGAACCAACTTCGTTACTCCATTTGCTCTCGCATTCCTGCCAAGTCTTTCGCCAATCTTGTGGGTACTGTTTATGCCATTTTATTATATCAGCAATGCACTGGTAAAAATCACTTTGCTTAGGTATTGCAGTAAGCGCTTGACTAATGATCGCAGGTATATCTTGAGATGTAAAAGCTAAAGTATACATCGTAGAGACGAATACACCGCCATACCATCCGTCACCATAATTCATGATATGCCCAACTTTGTCGGCCAATTTCGTTGCCGAAGCAGGCATCCCAGGATACATCAATCCAATAAAGTCCGATTCAATCTGAAAGTCGATATCGTCTGCATGCGGGTTATTTGTCCAATGCCCTGACTCTGGTGGTTTTATGCCTTGCAAGACATTATAACGTCCCATCTGATTAGCAGCCCACAATTGATACCCTTTGCCAGCGAACGCCTCAGCGAAGCGGGTAGCCGGCGCATCAACGCCATATTTATCTATTACTTCGACAAAAGTAAGATCCATATAGATATCGTCATACAGACCGGGAAATTTATCGTAGTAGCCAGAAACCACCTGATCGTTCCAGGGTATGTTGACAGTATCCGCTATAGTCCGTCCTAAATATTGGAATTCTGTAGGTCCACCATAGGTACAACCGATCACTTGGCCGGCCCAGCCTCCCTTGATTTTATCCTGTAACTCCTTTTTGGAAAGAATGATTTCCTTTTGCATGTTAATCTGTTGTGCTGTGCAGGATAATACAGTTCCAAAAAAAATTGACAGTACAAAATACTGTTTCAAAAATTTCGCTTTCATAACATTGATCCTTCAAATGACCTACTTATAGACGTTTTACTCGAATATTTCGAAAGAAAACCTCGGACCCATGCCCCAAAAAGCCAATATGTCCGGTAGTTCGCAATAATCCAGGATGATCCAATTTGTCCATCGTACCATTTTTTGATGCTTCTTTTAAATCACCATCAACAATTACCTGCCCATTGAGCGTGATTTTTATTTTTGAGCCATCCACACGGATTTCCTCCTGGTTCCATTCACCAAGCGGTTTTAGCGCTCCTCTTTTTGCAGGGATAATACCATACACAGATCCATGATACTGATAAGGGGCTAGTTCTTTGTATACCTCTGCATCATTGTCTAATACTTGAATCTCCTTGCCCATATAGGCAGCATCTCCCTCCAATGGGGCATGTATTCCGATCCCATTATTGGCCGCTGGAGTTAATTTGAACTCGAAACGATAAATGAAATTAGCGTATTCTTCTCTTGTATAGAGATTCGTTCCTGCTTTCTTATCAGGATTAGAGCGAATAGAGCCATCTGCAGTAATATCATAGGCCTCTGAAGGAATCCATTTATCAAAATTTCGCCCATCGAAAAGCATCGTAAATCCTTCTTTCTTTTCTGATTTGCTTAGCTTTGAGATTTGTTTTCCTGTATTTATTTGTCTGGTTTTAGCTTGCTGTGCGGCACAGACTGTTTGCAGTGCGATTAGGATAGCTAGTGTATTAAATAATTTCTTCATGTTTACGACTATTTGGTTTTTCTTGATCTTATTTATCTTATTTCATCTGCTTTTTTTTGCCTTTTCACAATCAAATCGCAGATTTTTTTATAGATAGCTTTATTTTTAGGGTCGGCACTTTCGGCCAATTTCATCATCGCATCGCCACCTTCATAATAAGCCATCGCCGCATTTTTGAGAACACCATGTCTTTCAAACGCATCTATATAGGCCAGCAATCTTTTTTCAAAACCGGGTTGTTCGACACGACTGTCAAATTCCATCTCCAGTCCCATAGCATGTGCTTTGGCAAAGTCACATGCTTCATCCAAACGGCTATCGGGAATATTTTCTTCAAAAAAATGATTCGGTTGCTGATATGCGGCATCAAAACCTACTTTTTTCCAGTCGCCGTGGCCTTCTGCTTTCCAGTATGGGATCCAATAGAACTTTAATCCCTTTTGCTTAATATATGCGGCAATACGTGGAATAAGATCCTGTCCGTCTGAACTCTGCTCAGCCACCCAATAAAATCCAGCAAAATCTAACTGATTTAATTTCGACCTTTTCCAATGGGCCAATGCGGCATCGATATACCACTTACAGGCTTCAAAACGATCCTCTTCATTTGTAAAAGAAAGTTGCTTGCCATTGAGTTCACCCCAATTTTGTTGGCCGAAAATAGGTTCAGGGAGGGTTAACACAACCTTACGTCGTTGGGTAGGACGAATTCCCTGCTTACTGAGATCATCCAATATTTCGTTCAGCGCTGGTATAGCTTTTTGCTTTTCAAAATTGCGATTGAGAAGCCAAGCCCACTCAGTTTTTCCGGTATGTTCTTTTTCATAACCTATTGAATAATCCTTTCCTTTACCATCTTTAAATTCGATAAAAAGAAAACCGTCAAATAAAAAATCAACTTTTCCTCGATCCATTCGATACACATAATGTGTCATCTGTTCACGATTCCAATCTGGCCGATGCACACCACCCTGATAGATCAAGGCTAGATCAGCAATACCATCTGTCTGTGGAGAAACTATAGGCATAAATCCCTGTGCCTGAAGGGACATGGACAATATTCCGAACAACCAACCTATTAATATTGATTTCATAACTAGTATGTTTATATTTTTAGTATTTATTTAAAAGCTAAAATTAAAGAACCATTTCGCTCTGCTGTTAGCCTGACCCCATCTTTGCTCTTTTGAACACTGATTCCTTGTCCGGCAAATAACGTTCGATATTTTTTTCCCGATAAGGTATTTGGGAAAGAGATTTCCCCTTGGAAAGACCGTTTACAATCAATAAAAAGTAATTTTTCATCCTTCATTTGACCACAATATGCAAGATAGTTATGATTGTTAGTCGAAGGTCTAAACCAGGTATATAATCCGAACCAACTAAGGGTTTCTCCCATTTTAACTTCTTTAGAAGCCAATAGATTGTGATAAGACTTACCATAAGCCCTTATAAACACCCTATTGTCTTGATCTAAGAATCGTTGTGGTTCAGGGTATAAAAATGTCGATTGACAGATGCCGGTACTGTTGTTGTATTCGATAAATCGGTTAAATCCCTGGCCGCTTATTTTTGAAAAAAAGATCTCGTCAGGGATCTTTTGAAAATCAGGAAAAATACCATTGGGTGTCATAAGATCTGTTTCTCCAACGAACATGCTTTGCATCCCATAGTAACGATCAATTACCCTCTTGTCATCATTTCGATATTCGTGGGATAATGTGATCTGTATATTTCCAGACACTACTGTATAAGTAACGTTTTCCAAAATAAGTGTATGATCCAAGTACACCAACCCACCATCGGGTTGTGGGCTAGGTCGCAATGGATCATACAATGCATTTTGCACACGAACGGTGATTACTTTTGCCCAACGTTCGTCGCCTGCCTTCAACAATTCTCCGTCAGCATAAAATTCATAAGACAATGTTCTTGCAGTTTTAACCTGTCCCCCCTCCTGGTAACTATGATTCCCGCCAATCCAACTACCCCCTTGGATGAGGACGGGACCAACATTATCAGAGGTTGCCAAATTCAAGACCTGATCAACTTTCCGTTCAGGATTAATAGCGGGCAATTTATTGGCATTCTCGGCCAAGCCCACCTGAAAAAAAGTCATTAACTCGTTGAACATGCACTTCTTAAATGTTATTGTTATATCGTGCGTGTCGTCAAATTTAGCGCCGATATATGCCTGATCTCCATCTATCTTTACATACTGCTTCTCAGCTAAATCATCTTGTTCATGCGTTTCAGTATACCCTTCAAAATCCATCTCATTTATAAAAGAATTATTTCCACAGGAGATCAATAACAAGAGCGATATATAAAAACTAACATAAGACTTTAACATCACCATCTATTAGTTATATTTTTGTAATTTAATTGTCGTTTCACTATAATATCACCAAGAAATTTGCTCATCTTTTGCAGTTCAGGGCTCTTGCTGACAGCCATATGATACCAGGCTCCATCACCATCGTAATATGCTATTGGTAGGCGATCCCATGCTTTTACTTCATCGAATTTCTCGATATACGCGTAAAATTTCTTTGCAAATGCTGGCTGATCAATACGATCATCGTATTCCATTTCTAACGAAAGCTTATTATCTTGGGCAAAACGGATGGCACCGGTCAAGATTTCCATTGGGGTCTTCTCCTCAAAAAAATAATTTGGTTGCTGGTAAGCAATATCAAAGCCCAAGTCTCTCCAATAAGGCGAATTTTCGGCTCCATAATAAGGTATCCAACTAAAAGGCTGATTGATTTTAGTCAAATATTCTTTGACTAACCGCAACAATTCTCTGTCAGCATGTTTATCCAAAACCGCTTCATGTGTCCAATAAAAACCTCCGAAATCAAGGTGTTTATATTTACCTTTTTTCCACTGTTCCATCACCCGATCTACATACCAGATAACTGCTTTTGCGCGATCTTTTACATGTTCAAAATGAAGTTCCTCACCATTTAGTCTGCCCCAATTCTTTTGTCCAAAAATTGGGGTTGGCAGAGCAAAAACTGCCTTCCTCTTAAATGGCGGGTATTTTTTCTTCTTGGCTAAACTATCCAACACGGATTCCACAGCATGCGGCCCCTCACCTTTCGCAAAAGTACGATCGAGCAACCAAATCCAATCCGATTGAATCGCTGCTCGTCCCCCTCTTAAACCATCGTATTCAAAATCCACTTGTTGACCATTAATATCCGCTTTGAATTCCAAAAACAAAAAACCGTCGTAAAGCCATTGTGTGCCGTTGCCTGTCTCTCGATAGATATAATGTTTAAGGGAATGGCTAGTCCACTTGACACGTTGTGCTCCACCATGATAAATCAAAGCTAGGTCAACAATCTCAGGAGAACTCGCAGATGTCTTATGAGAGATCTGTTGATGGATAATCTCACTATTACTCTTTAGCATGAACAAGCATATCACACCTAGTACCGCAACATAAAATGCCCTAGTTCTCATAGTCTATTGAATTTTTAGTTTTGACTGGCGTTTTACAATAATATCTCCGAGCTTACGGGTCATTTTCTTTATCTCAGGATCTTCACTAATAGACATCCGATACCATGCACCGCCGCCTTCATAATAAGCGACTTCCTTTGTATCCCAAACACCGCCCTGATCAAATTTATCCAGGTATTCGTAAAAATGTTTGCGGTAGCCGTCTTCCGAAATACGGTCATCAAATTCCATCTCAAGATTCATATGATGTTCCTTAGCAAAATCTACAGCATGTTGTAAAATCCATGGTTCAGATTTTAGGTCAAAAAAATAATTTGGCTGCTGATAGGCTTTAGTGAAGCCTATTTCTTTCCACTTATCCGCCCCCTCAGCCCAATTGTATGGTATCCATATTAGATCATGTTTTTTATTTTTCAAAAATGCACTGACCTCTTTTATCAGACTATCATCTTTATTGGCAATATCTATCGTTTCGTGAAGCCAATAGAAACCAGCGAGTTCGATATATTTATACCTTTTTTTCTTCCATCGGGTTTCAATTTGTTCAACATACCATTTCGCAGCCTTGAAGCGGTCTTCGACTTTAGTAAGATCCAACTGATTTCCATCTAATTTGCCCCAGTTTTTATTACCATAAATAGGATTGGAGATAGCAAAGTATATTTTTCGTTTTGCTGGTGGAGGATAGCCCAACTTAATCAGACTATCAATTGTAAATTCCACTGCATCGGGGCCACGCCCTGCTGCAAAAGTTTCTTCCAGTAACCATTCCCATTCCTTGCGCCCTGGCATCGCTCTTCCTGGGACTTCACAACCATAGTCGAATTGTTGCCCATTCAGGGTAGTGGTAATTTCGAGAAATAAAAAACTATCGTACAGGTATTCAGGCCGTTCATTGGCATTCCGATATACATAGTGTTTCATCTGTGCAGTATTATAAGGTATACGGTGATTTCCACCATGATAGATCAAGGCTACATCTGAACTCGTTGTTGCGGACTGGAGTCTTTTATGATTACTACCACTCTTAGATTGCGCCTGTGCATTTAGGGCAAAGCATAATAGCAATACGCCAAGTGTAAGATGAATAAAGTATTGTTTGTTTATTTGTAATTGTTGCATGTGATTTGTTTTATGAACAAGATGGTTTTATTTCAAGTTTTTTTGCCGTGCAACGACAATGTCGCCGAGTGATTTGACCATATCTTTCATATGAGTATCCTTGCTAATACTCATCCGATACCATGCCCCTCCACCATCATAATAAGCCACCTGCTTATTTTTCCAAACACCTTTTTCTTCAAATTTTTCTATGTAATCGTAATAGTGTTTGCGATAACCATCCTGATTGACACGATCATCATACTCAAACTCAAGTTCCATATTATAGCGCAAAGCAAAATCTATTGCTCCGGTCAGGATGTTCATAGACGAATTGAGGTCAAAGAAGTAGTTGGGTTGTTGGTAAGCTTTCGTAAACCCTTGCTCTTTCCATTCATGCGCACGCTGTGCTCCATAATAAGGTACCCAGATAAAATCACGCTTCATACTTTTTACTAGATTGCCGACTTGATCGACCAATAAATTATCTTGATTATAGGTATCTATTGTCTCATGCAACCAATAATATCCAACCAGTTCGATATATTTATAATTTTTCTTTTTCCAACGTTCTTCAATTTGGTTCACATACCAAGATGCTGCTTTAAAACGATCATCCAGTTTAGAAAGATCCAAGGACTTATTATCGACCATTCCCCATGATTTATTTCCAAAAATTGGATTAGGAATAGCAAACACAACCTTTCTCTTTGTTGGCGGAGCATAACCTAGCTGCACTAAGCTATCTATGGTCCGCTCAATGGCATCAGGTCCCCTATCTCTAGCAAATGTTTCATTCAGCAGCCAATTCCACTCCGATTTCCCAGGTATTTTTCTTCCTTCCCCCTCTACACCAAAGTCAAACAATTGTCCATTAATAGTCGTGTAGATTTCCAGAAAAAGAAAGCTATCATATAAAAACTCCGGCTTTCCGCTATTATCCCGAAATACATAATGTTTCATTTGGTCTGGTGTATAAGGAATACGGCCACTGCCGCCATGATATATTAGGGCTAAATCTGATATACGGGAAGCAGATGGCAGATTGACTTCTTTTACTGGTTTTTCTTCAGCTTTTGTTGGCAAGGACGGGTTGTCCTTGCCACAGCTCACTAGAAAAATAAAAACACTTATTGCACTTAAAATATTCGTCAGAAGATTTTTCATAATCATGATTAATAATATTTCCAAAATGTAATTTCCGCAAACCCCATATCAGTCTCAGCGGGGCTCATATAATTTTCGTAGCAAACAATACGGATGTAACGAATCTGGGGGATCGTGGTCTCAAAAATACCATTGTCACCAGCTAACCAGGCCGCTTGGGTCTGATCGGTACGGTTGAAGCCGTATAGTTTTGTCCACCCCGTCATACTTCCATCTGTGGGTTTGTCTCCTCGGCCATAGATCTCATACCGTTTCATCATCCGGTTTTCATAAGGCCAGTAATGATTAATCCGATATCTGCTCAGTTGAACTGTTTCCCCAAGATCAAAAGTTGCTCGTGCGGGTTCTGTTTTACTTCTCAGATCAGAAGATAGACTTCTCCAGTTTCCATAGTCATCCCATTGAGTAGGCCAGATCCCATCCCAAGCGTTCTCTATGCGATAGCTGTCTCCCGGTACCATCGGTGCGTCTCCGGGTAATACCATCGCTTTAAAGAGAGACTTGTCCATAGGCTTTTCAAAAAGAGGCTTAAACTCTGTCCAATCTGTACGAAAAGTATCTATACAAAGTGTATCCGGTAAAAAGAGCGTCTGATAACGAAAAGTGCTACCTTTTTTATAATTGGTTAAAAAAATATCCTTCTTATCGGACGCGATGCGTCTCTTCACAACTTTATCTTTATTGTCTGTATATTCGAGATCAATACCATAACTTTGAATATCCGCAGTACCCCAATTGAGTTTGACAGATTCGTCACCTTGAATCTCACTGCTCAGCAAAACCCTATTCAAGAGTGTGGCTCGATATTTTTCACCGTAGGTTCTACCTGAAGCAAAACTAGAAACAGATTTATTCCCCAGACTATTGTAGTTGATTACTTCAAAGCTATAACTTCCTTCCGACAGTGGGGCGATCAAGTGTTCAAACAATTGCTTTCCAGGAGTACGGTTAATTGGCAATACAATGGAATCCTGCCTACTATTGATATAGATCACGGTTTTCACAATATTTGGATCCGTGGTGACCCACCAGACCAGTTTCAATCGGTTGTCACCTGGAAATACGGTCAATGTGTCATTTTTTGCCGCATAATTCTGTTCCTTACCATTGGTAAATTCTTTATAATTATCCATTTTGCTACAAGCAAAACAGCTAAGGATTATTATGTAAAATAGTGTTATTCTTTTCATTTCCTTAGGTTTAAAATTTATCATCCCCCCAAAAGGTAATTTCTGCAAAGTTTAGATTGGTCGTCCCCACCCAGTTTTCGAAGCATTTAATTCTGATATAACGTACTGGGGGTAGGTCTGAAGAGAAATCTCCATTATCACCCCGCAACCACGCTTCAGCATCTTCGGCCGTATAGGATTCTCCTGGTAATCCAGAAGGTTTCTTTTGTTCATAGCTGATCATTTTCACCCAACCATCCCAACTACCATCTTTTGGCGCATCTGTTCGTCCCCAAATCTCATATTTCCGCATACCACGGTCGATGTATCGATAGTAATGATTAATTCTAAAACGGCTTAATTTCGCTTTAGCACCCAAATCGAACGTAATATGCGTAGGTTGACCATCATTCGGGGCATTTGTGCTCACGTTTAACCAATTTCCGTATGGATTATTAAAATCCGAGGACCAATTGCCGTCCCAAATAAATCGCTTTGCAATATTCCACTCTGTTGTATAGATCGGCGCGTCTCCAGGTAATGTCAGATCTTTAAATAAACTCTTATCCAACATTTTTTCGTAGAGCGGTGTCAGGCTAAAATAAGCTGTATCTGAAGAGTTGTCCCAACGATCTCTTATATATAATGCAAATTTTGTTGGTTCAGCAACCATGCCCCGGAAGGTATAATTACCTTCCTTCAAAAAACTATAATATCCATTAAATGGCTTCCATATTCCATTATCATTGGTTTCCAGCATAATTGCTAAATCAGCACCTGTGGGATTATCATATTTAACATTCACTCCGCCAAAATCAGCCTGGTATGCAATTGTATTAAAAACTTGTTGATAAGGTGGTCGCAGCGGTTTGATGTCAACTTCCAACGGATTTGATTTTTTTTCAGACTTGCTGACAACATATAGTTTGACTTTTCTGACCATTTCATCTGGCAATCCAATAATTTCGATTCTATCGTTATATGCTGAAGATTTATATGATGCTATTTTGCCATTCTTAACGGGCACCTCTGCCAAAACATATTGTAAATTAGGGTCTTTTGGCAAATCAAATGTTAATATTGCACCACCAGCAGTATTTTTCACCATAACATTAGACACTGGTGCTCCGACTTCGCCGTCTCCTTGCATTGGTCCATTAAACTCCTCTGTACAAGCAATGAGGAATGACGCGATCCAGCAACATATTATTATTAATTTTTTCATTGTGTTCTGATTTAATATTACCATCCTGGATTTTGAACGAGATTCTTGTTCCGTAATAATTCTCCATCTTCAATGGGCCACAAATAATCTCTCGGTGCAATAAATTGCTGCATAAATAAGGTTCGAGCTTGATAATATTCAACGTCCGTTTTTTTCATGATATCCCATCCTTTTATTGGTCTATTTTGAAACAAGATTGCTTTCTTCCATCTTCTTAGATCCCAAAGACGAGAACCTTCAAATGCCAGTTCGATTTCTCGCTCTTGCTGTATGATATCTCTCAACCCATCTTTTGTTGCATATTTATTGGGACGGGTAGAATAATTCTGCCAAGATTCTTTTACGCCCTTAAGTCCAGAACGTTGACGAATAATGTCCAGATAGTAAATAGCATCGTCCGTATTTCCTATCTCATTCAAGCATTCTGCATACAAAAGATAGAGATCAGCCAAGCGCATTTCGGGCCATGGATAAGATTCCGTTGTATAGGAGGTATTTGTCGGAGTAAACATCCAGTTGACAAACTTTTTAATCCAGTACCCTGTCTCGCTATAATACATATCACGCTGTTTCGCCTGAGCCTGACCAAATTTCCCATGAATCTTCCATGGTGTTTTATCAGACTTATTACTATTCTGCAGCCATAAACCACCATCAAAACCTAAGGTTCCATAGAAGCGGGGCTCACGATCAAAATTGATAGCAGCTGTTTTATATCCAACTTCTAATCGATACCTATCTTTTTCTTCAGGCGTCTTTAATTCAAATCTACCGGCATAGTCCCATGTTTTGTCTTCATCTATTGGTACTCCATTTTTCGTATAAAATCGTTCGACCATATTCAACGTCACTGAGAAATACGAACCAGCATAAGTCTGTTTCCCTACTGAAGGATCCATCATGTCAATTGAGGCTTTTTCCTGTAAGTCACGGTTATTGTTTTTCCCGGATCGTCCCCAAATCAGCTCACTATTCCATTTATCGGTGACAGCCCCACGAATATGCATTTGCTGTAGTGTTTCGTTACTCATTTCAAACAAACCTGGAGAAAATTGATAGAGTTTTACCCCAGCAGCTGCGTCTATTGCTTCCGAACACGCATTCGCTGCATCCTCCCATTTGGAAGCATCATAGGTCGATGGGAACAATGCCTTTCCGTCTTTATCTTTAAAACTTGCATAATCAGCATTACCATTAAAAAGCGGGCTTGCCGCTGTGGTTAATGTTTTGGCTTTTAACATCAACGCTGCGACTTTAGTAACACGCCCTGCTTCTGTTGCCATCTTTTGAATTGACACAGGCAGATCGGTAGAAGCTTCGTCCAATAAGCTTACAATATAATTGACGACATCATTGACTGCATCTCGTTTCACTTTAACAGTTTCCAGATCCACATCCATTGGTAAATTTTTATCAACGATAGGAATCGGCCCATACATGCGAAAAAGAAAGAAATGATAATATGCTTTCAAGAATTTTGCCTCTGCAATCCAACGCTTACGCATCTGGGGATCCAAATCCAGCATTTTCGTAGGATCAGAAGCATTTTCTATAAACACATTACAATCCCGAATAGCATTGAAGAAATTATAGCCCGATTGTCCACCTGACCAACCGTTTACCAGGGGCGAATTGGTATTCTGCCTACCCATTGCAATCTGCCATGGCCATTGGTAGCTTTCGTGATTAAAACTCCAGGTCCAGACATCGTCTGCACCGAAAAAATAGATACTCTGCCCCTCGATCGTAGGCAACCAAGAATAGCAAGTATATAAATACCTTTCACCTTCAAATCGATTAGCAAATGCATGATCGACTGTAGCGACATTGTCCGGCATCACATCAAGATAATCCTTCAGACAACTATTCATTGTGAGCGGCAAGCAAAGTCCAATAGACCATAGAGCTAGGTATCTTTTTATTCCTATCATACTTTTAGAAAATATTTTTTTCATCATCATTGTGATTAGTTAGATTTTAGAAACCGACCTGTACACCAAAATTGAATACACGTTGAATAGGATATCCAATACCATTCCCACCCATCTCAACGTCCCAAAGTTTGAATTTACTTAGTGACCAAAGATTCATTCCATTTACATACAATCTCAAATTAGAAATATGAAAACGTTCAAGTACTTTGGGTTGGAGGGTATAACCCAATTCGACTGTTTTCACACGCAAGAAAGCTCCATTACGCATCCACCATGTTGAAATTCGATAGTTGTTCGCAATACCTTCGGAGGAAAGTCTTGGGTAAAAAGCATAGAGATCTGGGTTTGTTTCTGACCAATGGCTATCGGCAACTGCCTGCAATAGACCTGTTTGGGTAGATGTACCTAAGAAAGGTGCTATTGCACCGGAATTGATAAAGAAAGAAGAGCGCGCAGAACCTTGTGCGAGAGCGCTAATATCAAAACCTTTGTAGCCGTACGTAAAACTAAGTCCGTAAATAATTTCAGGAACTGTTGGATAGCCAATAGGCACTAGATCCATGTCGGAAACTTTACCATCACCGTTTACGTCATAATATTTGATATCTCCGGCCATATACGATTTATCTCCATATTGGGACGGAGAATTAGCAACTTCCTGATCGTCTACAAAGTACCGTTCTGCAATCAAACCAAAGGTCTGATTCATCGGTTTCCCAATAAGCGAGCGATATACATTAGGCGGATAATCTGTTTCCTCGTATTTTAATATTTTATTGGTAGAATAGGTAAATGTCCCCCGAACGGTCAAAAAGCTATTGTTCATGAAAGATTTTGTATAGTCTAAACTAGCGTCGACTCCCTGAATACGTGCTTCCCCCAAATTCGCCAAGGGAATCATAGACAATCCCATTGTTTTGGGGATAAATGACCGTTCCTGCAAGATGTTCTTACGATGTTCTCTAAATATATCCAATTCAAGGTTAATGGTTTTAAACAAGCCTAATTCTAGTCCAAAATTTGCCTTGTAGGCTTTTTCCCATGTGATATCATAGCTTGAATATCTATTTACACTAATTCCAGACTTCGATTCATCAAAATTTTGTCCAAAAGTATAACCTCTATTTCCATCGCCCATATTAACATCGGACATGTAATAAAACCGATCATTTACATTTCCTATCTGGTCGTTTCCAACCATACCGTAGGAGGCTCGTACTTTAAGCTTTCCGCCTGAATTTTTCAGTCCTGCAAGAAATGCCTCCTCGCCCAAGTTCCAAGCTACACCGATAGAAGGGAAAAAACCAAACCGGTTTTTGGTATAGAATCGCTCTGATCCATTATATCCGAAATTGAATTCCATTAAATAGCGACTGTCATAACCATAAGTCAAACGACCTGACAAACTAATATTTCTTTGGGGTAAAGAGGCATTCAATGTACCTGCATTGGCAGTAACGTAGTTACTGATATACCCTACAAGCATGGCTCCGACATCATGTTTCTCTTTTAAGACACTATGATAGTTAACTGCGCCTTCGAGCCAATTATAGCTATTTACATCCTTTGCATTTTCATTGTAACTCAACCACTCTTGTCCCTGTCCTTCATTCAATAACTCAAGGCCTCGAAATCCCATTTCTGGATCTATAATGGCATCATAGTAAAATGGTTTGTTTTCTCTAGATTTAGCAAAATAGGAACGTCGCTTCGTATACCCCATTAATCTTGCGGTCAAACCTGGTAATAAAAACCCAAAGTCTTGTTCAATTTCGGCCTGCGCAAGCATATATGCTGAGTTATCTTGCTGATAGCCTGACAATGCACTTGCATAAGGGTTATAGTAGAGTTGGCCAGACGCGTTACGCTTGTTTCCAAACAACGGATGTTTGGTAAGCGGCTCCAAACTGGCATCATAAATTGCTGGAAACATTACTGGATTGGCCTTTAAAATATTCTTAAAAACTTCTCCCCCACCACCTATTGGCCCATTGTAATCACTAAAATCCCCCTTAAGTCTAAACTTTGCTTTGGTGGATGGCGTAAATCTCAATGTGAAATCAGATAATAAACCAAATGTCCGAGCTTTGACATTCGTATTGAAGCCATTGAGATCTAATGCATTAAAAATACCATTATCAACGTTAGCCGTACCGGAAATATAATAATCGGCTTTCGCAGCACCACCGGAAATGTTAAAATTAAGTCGGCTATTCAATGTCCTATCTTTAACCATCAAATTCATCCAATCGTTGCTTGGATAAAGAATAGGGTCTTCACCGGATTTCGTACGGTCTATTTTTTCTCTTGTATAAGTTGGCGGAGCTAGCGGATGACGTGTCAGATAGGCCTCATTTGCTAGGTTCATGTAGGTAATATTATCTGTGTATTTAAAATTGCGCGTATTGGAGGAAAGAGAGTTTTCATACCGTACATTAAATTTAGTTTTCCCGTCAAATCCTTGTTTGGTTTTGACCAAAATCACACCATTAGCACCTCTAGCACCAAATAGAGCTGCTGCAGTAGCGTCTTTTAATATTGAAAAGCTGGCGATATCATCAGGCTGCAAACGAGCAAACTCATAAGAACTAGACTCGATTCCATTAATCAAAATCAGCGGATCTTTTTTCCCAGAACCAAAAGAGCTGACACCACGGATATAGAAATCTGCGTTGTCACGCCCTGGCTCACCACTACGTTGGTAGGCGATTATCCCCGCCACACGTCCCGCCAGCATTGTTGTCAGGTTACTCGTAGGACCTTTCAATTCTTTTGGATTAACTGTTGTCACGGCACCAACCATAGTCGATTTACGTTGGGTACCAAATGCTACAACAGCAACCTCATCCAATTGACCACTGTTCATTTCCAATACGACATTGATCTCCGTATCACCTTTGATTGCAACTTCCTTACTTTCATACCCAACAATAGTAAAAATTAGGTTTCCATTCGCAGGAGCTGAAATACTGTAACGTCCATTCGCATCAGTCTGCGTGCCGATGGTACTTTTTTCCTTGACCTTGACACTGACCCCAGCCAATGTTGTTGATCCGTCCTTGACCGTTCCTTTGATCGTGATGAGATTGCTTTGTCCACATACAGCACTTGTCCACATCACGAATAGCAATACCCAAACAGTTTTCACAAAGTCTCGAAAAAGAACCTTTTCAGTTTGATTTAATTCAGGTTTGTTCATATACATAACGGTTTGCCTAGAAAAGGCATAATTGGTTTTTTTACTATTCAAAAAAAAGATATATTTTTTGAATAAACAAGTATTTTTTAATTTTTTTTAAAAATTAAAAAGAAAACAAATTATTTTATTAAAATAAAAAGATATTGTAATAAAATAATTTATCAATAAAATCTACTTTGACAGGAATTTATATGCGAACCGTGCATAAATAAAAATACCCAAATAACATAAAGCGGGTATAATAAAAGCCACCTCCCAGCCCAGCCCATCTTTTAGACTCCCCTGAGCATAAGTAAGTATGGCTCCGCCCGTAATTGCCGTTGACAAGATACCCGACGCCTGCCCAGTATTTTCTCCCATTCCTTCAATTGAGAGGCTAAAAATTGAAGCAAACATCACCGAGTTACAAAATCCACAAAAGACAAGAAGCAATACGGACCAAAGCCCGGCTGTAGCAATAGAAAAAAGCACAGCGACAAATGCGAGCCCTGATAATACCATTAGCAATTTAGCAACTTTGACATAACGTAGATAACATGCTCCCGCAAGCCGTCCAATTAACATTCCACCCCAATAATACGAGACAAAATAATTTGCACTGGATTCAGACATACCCAATCTATCCGCCGTATAGTTTGTTAAAAACGTCCCGATTGCAACTTCAGCCCCCACATAAAGGAATAAAGCAAGTACACCAAATCTAAGCCGCGGATATCGTTGTAACGTATCTACTAGCGAAAGTTTGATCCGTCCCCCATCAATTTGAGCATCCGGAAGCCTAAGTTTCCAAATTACGAGCGCTATCAACAACAATACAAAAGCGATCATCAAATAGGGAATGACAAGCGCCTGCGAGGAATCAACTGCTCCCTCAATCTTTGACAGAATAAAATGTGCACCAAACAAAGGTGCCAGTGTTGTACCGAGAGAACCAATACCCTGAATCAGTGTCAATCTAGCCGCAGCCGTTTCAGGTGTACCCAATACTGTAATATATGGGTTTGCTGAAACCTGCAATAACACAATCCCTATTGCAACAACAAATAACGCACACAAAAACAAATGATATTCATGAAGCATGGCCGAGGGAAAAAAGAGCATTGCCCCAACAGAAGCCAAGAGAAATCCAATGATCATCCCTTTTTTATACCCTATACGCATCAGCATTTTCCCTGCCGGAATAGATACAAAACCATAGGTTAGGTAAAAGTAAAACTGTACCAAGGAGGATTGCGCATAATTCAAATGAAAGCCTTGTTTAAAATAGGGGACTAATGTATCATTCAACACTGTCACAAATCCCATCATAAAGTAAAGGACACCTAAACAAATCAGTGCCCCAAGATATACCCGTTGGTTATTCATAGCTAGTTTAAATTGGTAGATAGGTTAACTTTTATATATATTCTTTCTTCATTTGAATACGTTCGGCTGTTTTCCATAACTGAAAAAGCGCACGTGGTACATGAAAAAAACCTTTCCATTTCCCTCCTTTTGCATATAATAAGGGATCTCCATTCCGCTGTAAGTAACCAAACATTTCCCCATGTTCCTTATCAACAAAATGATCCCAAATATAGAGATGCAGTCGCTCTGCCCACTCCAGGCAACGCGGTTCCTCACTCAACTCATAGCCTTTAAAAACAGCTACCAATGCCTCTAAATGCACCCACCAGAGCTTTTGATCCCATTCCAATTGCTGTGGTGGAAAGTTTTTGATATCACGAAAATAGAAAATTCCACCATGTTCCACATCCCATCCATATTCCAATATTTCCAAACTCACCTGAACACACTTATCAATAAGCGCTCTATCACCCCAGCGACGTGCAATATCCATTACAAACCACATTGCCTCCAGGCCATGCCCAGGATTCACAAGCCTTCCTTCAAAGCAATCGATAAACGCCCCATCGAACGATACGTTTTCCAATATGAGTTTCAAGTCCTCCTGATAAAATGTATCCATTACCTCACTTACCCCTTCACGTAAAACTACCTCAACAATTTCTGCCGCTAACAGATGCTCTATTTCAAGCACCAGATTACATAAAATCATAGGCAACGCAAATCCTTTTAAGTCACGAGTTCCTGGTACAGCTTTCGAAAAATGCCCTTTTGGGTTATCTTTTCGTTCCAAGATCTTATAGAATGTTGAAGTAGCAATTTCTGCATAAACGACATTATCAGTCGCTTTATGAAGCTGCGCAAATGCCATGGCAGCAAAGCAATCTGAGAAGATACTATAAGCCTCTGTCAAAGGCTTTCCATCACGCCGCAAAGAAAAATACCATTCCCCGGATGTGTTCCGCCCATGTTTTATTAGAAATTCTCCACCCTGTTCCGCCATTTCCAACCATTCATTTTTTTGAGCAACTTCATTATATAACATCGCAAAAGTCCATATTTCACGTGCCTGAAGCCAAACGAATTTATCCGTATCAAATACCTGCCCATCACGTAACAAACAGGTAAAAAAACCGCCATGCATTGTATCCCGGGAGTTTTGAAGCCAGAACGGCACTACATTTTTTAATAAGTACTCTTGATAAATGTCTATATATTTTTCCATAATGATTTATAATTCGTCTTTATTACGCTATCGGAAGCGGTTATATACCTCCGACATATGAAAGACAAATTAATAAAAAAAAGAATTAACAAAACTGTTTTTATTAAAATATTTTAATAAAAACAGTTTTGTTAAAAAAATATAAAACATATTAATCTGTTTTATACTATCCCGACTATTAATTATAGCATATATATAGATTAATTACTATAATTGTAAAAATAACATGTTTAGAATGAAATCGATTATTGATATTTTCTCTCCCCTAAAGTCCGATTTGATTACTAATAATGCTGTCCTATATAAAACAGCATTACTTAAAAGGGATATACTATCGTTTCTGATTATTCAAAATAGGGCTACAATCGCTGAATTATCTCAGGCAACCAAGACAAGCATTCCAAAAATCAATGAGACCATTAACGAATTAATCTTTGAAGGATTGATTATTGATCATGGAAAGGTACTCAATGGTGTGGGGAGAAAACCGAATATTTATGGTCTAAACCCCAATTGCGCATATTTCTTATCTGTTGAAGTAAACAGACATAACATTAATATCGCAATCCTGAACTTCGTCGAAGAGATTGTTCATATCGAACGAGATATCGCATTTTATCTACAAAACACACCCGCTTGTTACGAATCCTTGTGCAATCATATTGATACATTCATAGAAAAACACGCTAGTGACAGGCACAGGATAGTCAGTATCGGGCTGAATCTTACTGGTCGTGTAGACCACATCACGGGAAATAGTTATAGTTATTTTAACTTTCATGTCGCTCCACTACGGGAAATATTGACCCAACGTTTTGGAATTCCAGGATATGTCGAAAACGATACCCGTGCAATGGCCTTTGGAGAATATGCTAAGGGTGTTGTTGAAAATGAAAAGAATATTCTCTTTATAAATCTAGATGATGGCATTGGGATGGGCATTATCATCAATGGCACGCTCTATTCAGGAAAATCAGGTTTTGCGGGCGAATTTGGTCATATGCCTTTTCTAAATAATGATATTATCTGTCATTGTGGAAAAAAGGGCTGCCTGGAAACGGAGGCTTCCGGTGTAGCTCTAACCCTGCAGATGAAAGAGGCCTTGTTAAAAGGAATTTCCTCATCAATCACTGAGAAAGTCGACACAATTGATGACATTAAATTACAACATATTATAAACGCTGCGAAAAACGATGATATTTTAGCCATCGAACTACTATCAAAGGCTGGTGAGAAGATTGGAAAAGGTATTGCTATTTTGCTCAATCTCTTTAATCCGGAACTGGTTGTTCTTGGCGGAAAAATTGCGACAACAGAATCCATTATTTTGTTACCGATTCTTTCCTCCATCAACAAATTTTCATTGAATCTGGTCAATACAGACACTTCATTCAAGATTTCTACACTTGGGGAAGACGCCGGTCTAATCGGTTCGAGTTTATTGATGCGAAATCGGTTGTTGGATTTATCTTAGATTATTGTCTATCCACCCATTTATAAGATGGCAGATATGAAAAAAGGGATAACCTATTATCGACTATCCCTTTTTTCTATTCCAAAGCAATGCGGAGGCTTAATGACATTCGATTGCGTAGAATTTTTTATCTCTTTAAGCGGAAACACAATTTTCAGACGACCTTGGGTTCCCTGCCATTTGGCCCCGGACCGCAGCAGTCTCACCGCCTCTTCAACAAGAGGCTGCTCAGGCGTTCCCTCGGCCTTAATCTGAGCTGGCAGGCCGTCTTTACCGATTGTAAAGTTAACAATAACCTCTCCTCCTCTTCCGGCTTCCTGCAGGTGCTTATTTAAATAATCTTCAAAAGCTTTCCATCCACCCAAGGGCGTAGCGTCACCACCATCCAACAGCGGTTCAATAGCCACAAGGTTTTCGGGCTCACTGAGGCTTACATCTGTCATACGTTCGGCATTACCATTAAAATGTTTAAAATAAAGAAGGGCTAGCAAAACGACAAACAACACCCCTGCGGCTGCACCTATGGCCAAACGTTGCCAAGTATAATATTGCGCATGTCTTGTCGCTATTGTATCCTCTACCCGACGGTTAAGCCGTTGCTGTAACAAGCTCAATTGCCGAGCATCCACACCATTCTGTAATCGGTATCCATCAATGGCATCCTGTAAAAAAGGATCCTCCAATGCTTCTTTTTCCAACTGAAACATCTCATCCTTGCTCATTAAACCATGGATGTAATTATGAATTCGTGATAATTGATAATTATTTTCCATTTTCTTTCCTTTCCATACAGATTTTCAAATTGCGTTTTCCATTCTGGATGGCACTCTTGACTTTATTCAAGTCATACCCTGTCAAATCTGCGATATCTTTATAGCACTTTTGTTCCAGATAGAACAAACGTACGCATTCGTTTTGTTCCTGATTTAAAGTCTGCATACAGCCTTCTAGTTTTTCAAAATCCTTTTCCTCCCATTTTGCTTCCTCACTTGTATTGAGCTTTTGCTCGCTTTCGAACAGATTATCTTCAATATCCACCTGTGTCGTTCGCTTATCTTTGCGCAATTGCATCAAACAATAGTTTTTACTATAAACGTGCAGCCAGCTTTTAAAATTATCAACCTCATAATGACGCAATTTTTGAATCAGTTCTTCAAAGATCTGCATTACGGCATCCTGGCTACGATCAGGATCCTGTAAATACTTGAAGCATACCCCGTAAAGCAAGGACATATAAGGCGAATATAATTTACCTAGCGCAGACAGGTCTCCAGTTGTTTTATAGTGTTGTAATAGCTCTTTTTCGTTCATGCGCAAATCTTTCACCTTAATGATGAATTAAGATACGGTTTTCCATAAATAAAGTAAGAACAGCTTGCAAATTAATCTCTATAAAATTCCTCATAGGGTATAAAAATTGATTCGGAACAAAAAAACCGCCTCTAAATTACTAGAGACGGTCAATAAAAATATGTTATGAATGACGGATTTAATTTCCTTGTTTCCAATTGTACCGTAGCGTGACACCATAAGTTCTTGGATCAGCAACAACACCAGCATATTGGCCATAGCTTCCTGGAGCTGCCAGCAATTGTTCGTAATAATCTTTATTCGTTAAATTTCTACTCCACAGGAAAACTGAAACACCATTTGATCCCCTAAATCCCAGACGTGCATTCAGCAAAGTATAAGCATCAATATTGAGGTATTGTGATGGTGACGAACTTGAAGAAAATTTAGAACGATGAAAGAGGTCGGCTCCCAGAAAATAAGAGCCATTAATACCGATCAGTTTGCCACTTTGGTTGAGTTCTCCGCCCAGAGACCAGGACCATTTGGAGACCCCGGGAAGTACAGCTCCGGAAATATCCTTGAAGGCCTGTGCCCCACCAACTTCTTCCAAAGGAACCGGTGCATTTGTAAATTTCACATATTTAGCATCTGTATAAGCTAAAGCGCCATTTAAACGCAAGAAGTGACCGATATTGATATTCCCATCCAATTCCACTCCTTTGACACGTACTTTTTCTGCGTTGGCCAAATATCCCCGATTCACCCCCGGTTCAGGCGTTTGTACCTGTGTCTGATAGTCTTTGATATCTGTCTGGTACACGGAAAGGTTAAGTATCGAATTTCGTGTAGGATTAGTTTTCACACCTAACTCTTTGTGACGTACAGCTTCAGGTTTTACCTCTGCTAGATCCAACAATACTGCTCCATTTGCTGTTGGTAATCCACCGACATTGATTCCGATAGGCTTATAGCTGATGGAGTAGGTTGCATAAGCATTAATCTTGGGGTTGAACCGATATTTTGCAGAAAGTTGTCCTGAAAAATTATCCGCATCTGCATTGATATCAAATGTTTGATTGGTATAAACACCATTTTTGAGTGCTAGCAAGGCCGGATCAGTAGTCTGCAATCCACCATAGGTCTGTCTGTCGTAGTTTGCTTTCTTTTTATCGTAGTTATAGCGCAGGCCCGGTAAGATATGCAGTTTAGGAGTTACTTCCCAATCAATCTGTGTATAGGCTGCTAAGCTTGTACTTTTGATACCATAAACAGTCCTGATGCCAAAATTGTCAAATAGTCCGGGTGTTTCCCAAAGCGCACTTGTAGAGCTTTTCTGGAAGCGCCAAAATGCAGATCCTGTCTCTTCAGTATGAACGGGATCAGTTCCAAGATCCTGCCAAAGACCAAATAAACCAACAACACCACTTACCTTTTCACTGATTTTTCCTGAATACCTAAATTCTTGTGACCATTGATTATGCACTGAATTACCAGCCGAAACAGTGTACACCGGAAGACCTAGATAATCCCGGTCGTTAAGTGGTACCCAAGTCCATTTTCGCCAGGCGGAAGTCGATGTCAGCGTCCCTTCACCAATCTTAATATCGGCATTCAGTGCAATTCCACCCAATTTATTATCTGCCTTGGACTGTGTATCTAAATCAATCTTACGTTCAAAAGCGCTTTTATAGGGCAATTCATAACCTAAA
This sequence comes from Sphingobacterium sp., assembly GCA_031277685.1. GTDB lineage: Bacteria > Bacteroidota > Bacteroidia > Sphingobacteriales > Sphingobacteriaceae > Sphingobacterium. The sequence goes on from JAITLV010000262.1 coordinate 29,623, forward strand.
TCTTTAACAATAGCATCAAATTGTCGGTAATCAGCCCGTTGGGTCTTGACAACACCAGCCACTGCCCAACCATATCCATCCGGTCTTTGGGAAGAAACATCACCTGAGAGCACCAATTTGACATTTTCAGTTGGTGTGAACAACAGCTGTCCTCTGAATCCAAGGTTATTGATATCGTTGATTTTCCGATTGGTATGAACGTTAAACAGATTACCGTCCCGCTGGGTACCAGAAAAAGAAGCCCGTGCGGCCAAGTTCTTGGCCAGAGGCCCCGAAATGGATGTCTTCGCCTGAATAAAACCCTGATTACCATAACTTACTTCGACATTGGCTTCGGGCGTAAATTGCGGCAAAAGCGAGGTAATATTAAAGGCTCCAGCGGTAGTATTCTTACCAAAAAGTGTCCCCTGCGGGCCCCGCAATACTTCGATCTGATCAATATCAATAAAGTCCAGCCAAGTTGCTGCCGGTCTCGCGATATAGACACCGTCCAGGTAGAATCCGACACCCGGGTCTATACCGTCATTCGTGAGGCCGTAAGTTGAACCAAGACCACGGATGTTAAGTGTTGTATTACGTGCATTAGAAGAATACAATTGTACGGTTGGAACAAGTTCTTTTAATCTATTTACATTAAAAGCACCAGCATCTTCAAGTGCTGCACCACGAATGATAGAAACTGGAATGGGCACATCCTGCAATTGTTCTTTGCGCCGACGGGCGGTTACGACCACTTGGTCCAGAGCCTCCAAACGTGGCGTAAGCTCAATCACCGTGGGAGATTGATCCACAACAATGTGCCGGGTCTGATAGCCCACAATGGATACGATAAGTGAAAAAGGCAGCTTCTGTCCCGTCACAAATTGAAAGACCCCCTTACCATCGGTCTTGACCTGATGGGTAACTGCCTCAAGTTGCACTGTCACGCCCTGTAGCGGCTCTTTTGTTACCGCATCGATCACAGTACCTGTTAATGAAGCATTTATAATGGGTTTAGGATTTTCTACTTGGGCGTAGCTCTGGTAAGAACCACCTAAAAGCAAGCTAAAAATGACGCTAATTCGAAAAATAGCATTTTTTTTCATAAATTTATTCTGTTTAATGGTGAAAATAAACAAGTGCCAACGCCAATCGATACTTGTCTCATTGTTAAAACTTTGTTTAAAAAGGGAAGCCTTGGCTTCCCTTTTCTAATATAAGAGAGTGTAAGAGAGAAATTTTAACAACACATTCGTTTTTCACCATTTTTCAGAACAGAAGAACCTACTTCCGCTGAGGTAATCTGTGAGCTTGTTTTTAAAGAGTAATCTTGTTTCATTCTTTTCATAATTAAGTATTATCTTTTTTTTCGTCTTCCCTCATGACACACTGTAAATCAGGACAACAGTACAAATATATAAATATTTTTTAAAAGACTACTAATTTGATAGATTTTATAAATATTTTTTTTAAAAACACCATTAAACACTAATTAACAATATGTTAACAATAAAAAACCAAAGCAAACTTTATTTATAACATACCTTAAACGCAACAGTATGCCTGACCTGCATCTAAACTGTTGTTTCAATTCCGTTGATAGCTATCTTCATAAATGAGCAATAGCATTCAATCCAGAACAAGGCTGGGGCACTAGAAAAAGAGTAGCATCTTCTCGCACAACCAGATAGCACGATTAGCAGATCCGCAACAACAAACAGTAAGCACAAAAAAAGTCTGCCGTATACGACAGACTTTCCTATTTCCAGCATAAAGCTACTGCTTTAATATAAAATCAAACTTAACGAAACAGAACCAGTGCGATCAATAAGGTTACAACAACATTGAAAGTCTGGGCAATCAAGAAAGCATAGAGCGGTTTCTTATTATCCTGCACAAAAAGATCTTTGAAATTTGTCTCCAGACCAATTGAAGTAAATGCCAATGTAAACCAGAGCCCTTGTAAATTCTTGAGACTACCTTTAACAACATCAACCTTTTCCGGAGAGATTACGAACGAAAACAAGAGTGACGCAAATACAAATCCAAGCACAAATTTCGGAAAGCGTTCCCAGATAATCTTCAGGGTAGGTTTATCCCGCTTTGTTTCGTCATCCACAGATTTCGCATAGGTCCAATAAATACTGATCGCAAAAGCTGCGAGGCCTAACAGGACATTTTGTGAGAATTTAACAATTGTACTGATCTTTAGCGCCTCCTCTCCAACAAGGGAACCTGAGGCGACAACAGCACCCGTTGTATCAATACTACCACCTAACCAGGCACCAGTCACCTCTTGCGACAGTCCCATCCATTCGGCCATATAAGGCATAAAAATCATCATTGGAATGGCGGTGATCAAGACAAGAGAAATTACATAAGATAGTTTTTTGCTATCCCCTTTAATCGCCCCGGAAGTAGCGATAGCTGCTGAAACACCACAGATGGAAACGGCACTAGACAGCATCAATGACATTTCTTTATCTATCTTTAGCTTCTTACAGATCCAAAAAGCAAAATACCATACCGACAATACGACAGCCAAAGCCTGGATAAGTCCTAGCGACCCTGCTTTTAGAATGTCACCAAAGATAACCGTGGTTCCCAATAAAATCAATCCAATTTTGACATACAACTCTGTACTCAGTGCTTCTTTAAACCAGACTGGTAATTTAAAACAGTTGCTGATCACCAAACCAATGATCAAACTAAAAATAACAGCTTCGAGATTATATTCTTTTACCGTTGCGTTACCGGCCAATATCAATGCAAATACCGTCAGAACAAACACTACTGGAAACACGATCAACAGATGTTTAACGGATTTACCGAGCAAAAAGGCGCCTAAGATGCCCGTCACAAAGACAAAAATGAACTGTTGAAAAATCTTGCTGAGATTGGCTGATTCAAAAATAGTGGAGGCAAGTTCGGAAGAATTACTCCATGAAAAATTAGGTACGGGCGCAAAAATACCTGAAAGTGCTAAAAAAATGGTAGCAAGCCCCAAAATGACGACTACCCAGTCTTCTGTAAATGCAAATGATCTTGACGATGCCATATATTGGTTAGTATTAAAAAGTTAAATTTAATACAATTGCGGATATTTTTTGTTATTGTAACACAAAAATGGCCGAAGATCTCTCTCCGGCCATACAACCAAAACCAATAATCATTTATCAATCAAAAACAATATTTATTTTCTTCTATGAGTTTTTTAGCAATCCGCTGACGCGCTTCTTTGACGTTGAATGGTTGCGCCTTTGTAAATCTGCGCAATCCAACAAGCATCATATTCAGTTCATCACCTTCGCCAAAGGAATAGAGTGCTTCTTTCCCTGCAGCATTAACTTTATCGATCGCACCATACAAATAGATCTTCGCCATATCAGTTGCATATACCGCTTTTTCAGAACCGGTATGAACAAGTTTTTCAGCCCGCAATAGCACAGATTCGGCGATATATACATAACCAATAATATCTGCGATATTCATCAGGATCTCTTCTTCTTTTGAAAGCGACATCATCAGCTTTTGAACTGCTGCGCCTGCAATGAGTAACCCTGCTTTCTTCAGGTTAGCGATAATTTTCTTCTCCGCAGCAAATGGGGCATCATCTTCTTCTCCAAAATCAGGAATGGCCAATAGTTCATTTGCGACCGCTTGTGCAGGCCCCATCAGATCCAGTTCACCTTTCATAGCCCGTTTCAATAACATATCGACAACAAGTAATCTATTGACTTCATTGGTTCCTTCAAAAATCCGGTTGATCCGTGAATCGCGATATGCCCTCTCCATAGGTGCGTCAGCGGAATACCCCATCCCACCATAGATCTGTACGCCTTCATCGACTACATAATCCAGCATCTCTGAACACCATACTTTGATAATGGCACACTCGATGGCAAATTGTTCAACGGATTTTAATTTGGCTTTCGCCTCATCCATACCACCTGCAATCAGCGCATCATAGGCATCATCAATATTTTGTCCCGCACGATAGGATGCTGACTCCACAGCAAATAACCGAGTCGCCATTTCGGCCAATTTATATCGAATGGCTCCGAATTTGGAAATCGGTAAGTTAAATTGTACACGTTCATTGGCATATTGAACAGCATGGTTAATCACCATCCGGGCGGAACCATTTGTTGCAGCACCCAGTTTGATCCTTCCGATATTAAGAATATTTACCGCAATCTTAAATCCATTTTCACGTTCGGAAAGCATATTTTCAACCGGAACAGGGCAGTCATTAAAGAAGATCTGACGCGTAGAAGAACCCTTGATCCCCAATTTATGCTCCTCAGGGTTCATGGTGATTCCGCCAAAATCCTTTTCAACAATAAATGCGGTCAGGTTTTTATCGTCATCGATTTTTGCGAATACGATAAAGATATCTGCAAACCCACCATTGGTAATCCACATTTTTTGACCATTGATCAAATAATGTGTTCCTTCGGCATTCAATTTTGCAGAGGTACGGCCTGAATTGGCATCGGATCCTGCATTTGGCTCTGTCAAGCAATAGGAAGCTTTCCACTCACCTGTCGCGAGTTTAGGAATATATTTTGCCTTCTGTTCGGCATTCCCATAATACAGGATAGGTAAAGTCCCAATCCCGGTGTGTGCAGAAAGAGCAACCGCAAAGGAGAAACCTCCGCCTACGGCATCCGCAACAAGCATCGACGTATTGAAATTCTTACCAAAGCCACCGTATTCCTCTGGAATTGAAACACCCAACATCCCCAGTTCACCTGCTTTATCCATCAGACTGGGCATCAAACCCTCTTCCTGAGCGTCAATACGATCAAGCTTATTTAACACTTCTGTTTCCAAAAAATCTAGGCAGGTCTGACGAATCATTTTCGCTTCTTCATCAAACTCTTCCGGAATAAAAATAGCTGTATAGGGAGTTTCTCTAATAACGAACTCACCGCCTTTGATTGCTTTATTTTCGCTCATTGTTAATTTAGATTTGTGGTGTAACCCGGCAGCTGGTTATTGCTTGCTCCGATTTACACTATTTTTAAATACTTTTATTCGCTAGACGACTGGCGAATAATGTTGTTTATCCTATTTCTTGCTCGCACATTAATCCAATAGTTCAAAAATTCCGGCTGCTCCCTGACCTGTACCTACACACATCGTGACCATACCATATTTTTTACCGCGGCGTTTCAGTTCATGCAATACCTGAACGGTCAGCTTCGCTCCTGTGCAGCCCAGCGGATGTCCCAAAGCTATCGCTCCGCCATTGACATTGACTTTTTCTTCATCAAGCCCCAGTTCACGGATAACGGCCAATGACTGAGAAGCAAAAGCTTCATTCAATTCGAACAAATCAATATCTTCTTTTTGAAGTCCAGCCTGTTTCAGCGCTTTAGGAATCGCATAAATCGGCCCGATGCCCATAATCCGTGGTGGCACCCCTGCGACTGCAAAGCTTACCAGCTTAGCAATAGGTTTAACCCCCAACTCTTTCACTTTGGCTTCAGACATGACCAATACAAATGCCGCACCATCCGACGTCTGGGAGGAGTTTCCAGCTGTTACCGAACCATTAGCCGCGAAGACAGGCTTCAATTTACCCAAGGCGTCCAATGAGGTATCCGCACGAGGGCCCTCATCAGTATCCACAATATATTCGCGCGTCGCGATCTTTCCATCTTTTATATAATTCTCTTTGACCGTTATCGGGACAATACCATCTTTCAGATGACCATTCTGAATAGCAGCAACAGCCTTTTGATTTGATTTAAGCGCAAAGGCGTCCTGATCCTCCCGAGAGACATTGTAGTCTTTGGCTACGGCTTCGGCAGTCAGGCCCATCCCCCAATACCAATCCGGATGTTCCTTAGAAACGACAGGATTGGGTACAATTTTCCAACCTCCGAACGGCATTCCGGACATCACTTCAACACCACCGGCAATAATGACATCGGCCATACCTGTTTTAATCTTTGCAACCGCCGTAGCGATCGTTTCTAATCCTGACGCACAATATCGATTGACGGTAACACCGGGCACCTTATCGGTATCCAGCCCCATCAGGGAAATAAAACGTGCCATATTGAGCCCCTGCTCCGCCTCTGGCATCGCATTTCCAACGATGACATCATCAATATCTTCTTTATTTAAATTCGGCACAGTGGACACAAGATGTTTAATCACATCTGATGCTAAATCATCAGCCCGCATAAAGCGAAATCCTCCTCGAGGTGCCTTACCTACTGCTGTACGAAATCCTGCTACTATGTATGCTTCCATTGTTTGAGTATTAAGATGTGAGATTGGAGATATGAGATTTGAGATATTCCAATGTCACATATTAGTTTTTAAATTTTTAAGAAATCCAAAAATCATCTTTTGAATCTCATCTATATGAGAACACAATTGTTCTACTTTCTCCTTACTTATTAAACCCAGATTATGAGCTATAATTAGCTGAGTCTGCAACTCGAAAGAAGATCCATTTGCAATACCGAGAAAATGAACAAATTCATTTTTCGAATTTCTTCCTGCTCCTTCAGCAATATTAGATGCAATAGACACAACCGAACGTTTAATTTGAGATGTAAGCCCATATTTTTCATCCATTGGAAAATCTACCACAGCTTTATATACCGCTGTGGATAATTCTATTGCTCTTTGCCAAACTTTCAATTCTTTCAATGCATGCATAATCTCTTATCTCAAATCTAATAGCTCACATCTACAATCTAATTCCGTAAAGGCTTTCCTTTCGTCAACATATACTGAATTCTTTCGAGTGTTTTGCGCTCAGCACATAGCTCAAGAAAGGTCTTCCGTTCAAGATCGAGTAAATATTGTTCGGAGACTTCCGTCGGCGACGACAAGTTTCCGCCACACATTACCCAGCCTAATTTTTCGGATATTTTACGATCATAGTCGGAGATATAGTTCCCTTCACGCATCGATGAAGCCCCTACATACACGATTCCTAGCCCTTGATTTCCCAAGACCTTGATGTCATTACGTGGGGCAGGCTGTACATAACCTTCATCTGCCAACTCGAGAGCTTTCGCCTTTGCATCAGCAAGTAAACGGGCACGGTTCATCGTGATCGCAAACTTATCCTTCTGTAAGTACCCCAATTCGTAGGCTTCATAAGCCGAGGTCGAGACTTTCGCCTGACCGATGGTCAAGAATTTATCTTTTAATGTATTCTGAACGATCTGGTCATCTTTAAATTCTTCGGAAGCACGCAATGTAAATTCTTTGGTTCCACCACCGCCAGGAATCACACCTACACCTAGTTCCACTAAACCCATGTAGGTTTCAGCGTGTGCCTGTACAAAGTCTGCATGCATTGAAAACTCACAGCCCCCACCCAAGGTCATCTGGAAAGGCGCCACAACAACCGGAATGGAGGAATAACGCAAACGCATTGACGTATTTTGAAAAGCACGAACAGCCATATTTAACTCATCAAAATCTTGCTCCACGGCCATCATGAAAATCATACCGATATTAGCTCCAGCGGAGAAATTTTTCCCGTCATTTGAAACGACCAGCCCACGATATTCTTTTTCGGCTAAATCTATTGCCTTGTTCAAGCCTTGGATCACATCGCCACCGATGGTATTCATCTTCGTATGAAACTCACAGTTGATAATACCGTCACCAAGATCAATAATTGAAACTCCCGTATTCTTCCAGATGGTTTTGCTTTCACGGATATGATCCAATACGATCAAATCTTCGGTTCCCGGAATAGGCTTATAGGATTTGGATGTGATATCATAATAATGACGAACACCATTTTCTATTTTATAGAAAGATTCATGCCCTGAATCCAACATTTCATGTACCCAGGATGCCACTTCGCCATCCTGACCTGGCAACCGCTTCTCTTCAGCCTTGATCTTGGCCAAAGTGTCACGCACTCCTAAAGCATCCCACACTTCAAATGGCCCTAG
>JAITLV010000267.1 GCA_031277685.1 Sphingobacterium sp.
GGAAATATAACACAAATGTCTACTTTTGCATTACCGAAAGCGACGCGCCAATAGCTCAGCTGGATAGAGCATCGGTTTTCTAAACCGACGGTCTCAGGTTCGAATCCTGATTGGCGTACCAAAAGTGTTAAAAATCGGCCTTAATGATGTCATTAAGGCCGATTTTTTATTTTACTAGTTTTATAACTAGTCATATCGAGGCCCGTGTTAACGATTTAAAGGCATTTTCTGCCATACCCAAAAACAAATTTAAAACGCGTTTAACATGAGAACTACCAACCAAAAAGTTAAAATTTCTATCAGACAGCGGACGCAAGGAAAAAATCCTTCAAGAGGATCTGTCCACATACATGTATCTATCGACGGTGTTGCCGACATGATTCCGCTGAAGATTTCGTGGCCAGTTGACAAGTTCGACAATGGAGTACTCCTCCCCCGTGACGGATTTGATGATGACACCCTTTGCACCCAAAACAATTTCAGGATCCAAAATGAGCGATCGCGCGTCGATGCACTTGTCTTTAGATATTATGCGCTTGATCGAGCCATTACCCATGAGCTGATCAGACGAGAGGTATCGCTTAAAATATCTAAAGATGATATCGTCGCATTTATCAAAGGTGAAGGCAGGCAATTGCTCCGCGAGCATCTGATCGAGCACGGAACGTACAAACATTACGTGACTGTGATCGCCCGAACAGAAAAGTACTTTAAAGAGACCGGCTCTTACTGGAAATTTAATACAATCGATGATCATGAGCTTCGGATTCATCAGCGCTGGCTTTTAGACAATTTTACACACAATACAACAGCTGGCCATATGCGCGTGATCAAGAAGTTTCTGACTATGGCCGTAACGAAAGGACTCATTCCGGAAAGTCCTGCAGATAAATTGAAAACTTTAAAATATCAGGATGGAATCCGGGAAGTTCTTACAAAAGATGAAATCAACAAATTGTATAATTTCTATATCGAAGATGGCACTGAACTTCTGACAGAACTGGAGCACACCGCACTTCGTCGATATCTTGTGGCCTGCTTTACCGGACTAAGAAAATCAGATATCGAGCAGCTAGACCCGCGACTCCATATTCGCAATAACAATATACTTCGGTTAAGCATGTTCAAAACACGTAAATATGGTAAGGTTATCGAGTTTACTTTGCCAAAAATTGCTGTTGAACTGATCGGCAAAAAACGTGGCATCATATTTCCAACGATCGAATCATATTCGCTGGGCAAAGCATTACGTAGAGCGCTGAATAAAGCAGGTATAGACAAATACATGAAATTTCACTCAAGCCGAGATACATTTGCGACCACGTTCATCTTATTAGGTGGTAATCCTGTCGATCTCATGGAAATTTTAGGACACTCCGATCTAAAAACAACAATGATTTACGTTAAGATGGCCAGCGACTCAAAGAGTAAAACAATGCAGTTCTTCGACGAGCTCGTTAAATAACAGCAAAAATGTTCCAACTGTTCCAATCGCCCTTTTCGTTAATGAAAAGGGCTTTTTTATGGCAATTGCCTTTTTGGAACACTTGGAACAATATTAGATTATTGCAATTGTAGCGCTTTCATGGCTCCGTCCCATTTCTCCTCGAGCAGCTGATCAGCAAGCTTTGGTACTGCACGATCCAGTTGAGGATTTAACCATTCTTTGGCTTTGCGTTTCCCGGTACCCAGCTTACCCAGTGATTTTGGATTGGTACTTTTTTTCTGTCCTGACTTTGTTGTCCAGGTCGAACCCTTTGATCCGGCCACACCTTTTCCGGCACCTTTATGCAAAAAAGCCAGATACCGATGAAATTTGAAAGTTATCGTTTCAATCTGACCATAATCTTGTTTGTACCGAATTTTGATCGAGTTCTCACCTTCTCCTGTTTGCTGGGTACTCGTAACCATGGCTGCATAGCTACCTTTAATGGAGGTAATAGTTTCTCCTCCCCAGGCTTTTATTCGATTATTCCACATTTCTAAGAATTTACAGAGTTTTCAATTTTAACCTTTGTATCCCTGGCATTTTCAAATTCAGAAAATAACATGATGACCTTTTTATCACCCATGGCGACCATAGCCTGATAAAGTAGATCCATCTTACTCTCCAGGGCTGAAGTATCAGAATTGTTCTGAATAATCACTGGAGACTGAGCTGTAAGATTCCCAATTTGATTTATTCTCCCGGCTTCCATCATATCCACGAAATTAGCGATCCGTGGATCACGCAATTGTTCAGAGGAAACAACATATTCCGGCATATGGTTTTCGCCTGCAGTAAATTGATTGCCCATCGAATTTGTAAACAAAGTCGGTTCATTTACCCAACCCTCAGCTTTCTTTCCAGGAGTAAACCCACCATGGAAAAATTGGGGTGGCTTCGTAGCAGCTATTACCGCGATCTGTGCAGCACCGGCTGCCGCCGCCGCTGCCGCCAGGAATATATTTGGCAATGCCTTCGTCACTGCCAAAGCTGTATTGATCCCCGCCTGTAGTAATGAAGCATTTTTATCAGCTTTCCAAGCTTTCAGCTTTTCAGCGCGGGCCTGTTTGTCAAACTTATCATTAATTGCCTTTTTTTGAGCTTCAGACAGATTCTTATTTGAAAGCTCCTTTTCCCTTTGCTTTTCAATATTGGAGAGAGCTGCATCTAATTCCGCCTGCCTATTATTGGCTCCGATTTGAAATAAGGCACCAGATAGATCCTCGGCGGCTTGGATGGCAGCGTCCTTTATTTTCTTAGCGCGTTCCTTATCAGCCTTGCCATTTTCCTCATCTTTTTTTTGTTGGTACTTGGCATCAAGCGCTGCCATTGCTTGCTTAAAGAGCTCCGTTTCTTGAATCTCAAGCGAGTACTTTTCTTTCAGCTTTTCTAGTTCAAGATCGTGCTGCGCTTCTATCTCGGCAATTCTTCGGTTGTGCTCATCCTTAACGAAGCCAGTTGTACCCGTTTCTAGAACTTTGATTTCTTTTTCTACCCGTTCACGCTCTCTAACTTTAGATTGAGCAATCTCCCTTTCCCATGCCTCCTGAATTTGTGCCTTTTGGGATTCATTTGTGCCAGCATCTTTTAGCAGTTTTTGATAATGCTCATTGATCCTGATCTGTTCCCGATCCAGCTCCGTGAGCATCTTTTGCCCCATATCGGAGCGGATTTTGGTTATGGCTTCAGAGATTTCTTTTTCCTGTTTTTCACGGAGGTTAGCAATCGCCGATTCTTTGTCCGCCTGAAGGAAAAGAACCCGGCCCTGAGCTTCCAAACGCTCCTGTTCACTTGCTCCTTTCTTGTCCCGGAAACCTTCCCAGGCTTCGATCAGCTTATCGTACTTAGCTTCCTCAAGGGCAATTTCCTTGTCATTTTCTGCGAGCTGTTCCTGGTAACGTTGAGCATTAAATAGCTTTTCCTCATCGACAAGTTTTTCATAGAGCTTTTGCGCAGCTTCACGGTCTTTTTCTTCCTGACTTTTCTTTGGCTTTTTATCTGGAGAAACGATTAACGCGTTTCCTTTATTTACTTCTGTTTTTTTGTCAACGTTATCATTAGCTTTTTTTGCCGCCTCACTAATACCGTCAAAATATTCTATGACGCTTTTCATTTGAGGTGTAAGTTCTTGGTGATACACATCCCGGAGAGAAACAGCAGCTTTGTATGCCTGCCCCATCATCCTAAGATTTTCATCATTCCCTGTCTTGATATCCCCCTTGGCCATCTTATTATCAAACCAAGTATTATTGGGATTATTTGCGTCTTTTAATCCTTGATTAGCTTTTTCTTGCGCTTGCTTGGCCAGATTAACATAAGTATCGAATTGAGTCTTCTGATCACTTATATTATCTCTGTTCTGCAGTTCAAATAGCTCTCGTTGAGCTTTTGTAAATGCACGAACCTTCCCTGTATTGATATCTATGGCTCGACCGTATTCGCCCCATTCAGTTACAGCCGTAGGAATAAGCACTGCCAATTGGTCAATAACTTTGCGCAGTTCTTCCTGTTCAGTCTTCGTTAAAGTGGTCTTTCCTTTTAGCTCCTCATAACGTGTTACTAATGGAGATGTTGATTTTTCGAGACTTATAACGCCTTCCTCTTGCTTATGAAGCGCATTATTCATGTCCTCAATTCCATCCCGGGAAACCAATAGCCAATCCGTAAGTTTGATTAATCCTTCAGTGGCAGCAGTTAACCACTCTCTCATTTTAGAATTTTCCCAAATAGTAGCCCAGCGGTTTGAAAGCTTTTCAATAGTGCCGGCAAGGTTATTATTAACGGTATCAAATTCGGCTGTAATTGAGGTGCCGTCCTGAAAACTTTGGTTGGCTTCATCCTGACGCTGTCTCAACAAGTCAATATTATTGGCTAGAGATCCAATAGCAGCACGACCTTCAGCCCCAGTAATATCAAGGGCTTTCATATTTTTGGCAAGTTCCGCAATACCTCCGCCAGTATTTTTTGATGCATCTAAGACACGCATCATAGCTTCATTTGCATCATCTCTCAGAAGATTAGCGAAAGCCTGAACCTCCATGCCTGCAATCTTTGCGTATTTAGGGACATCACTTCCGAGACCTGTGATAAATTGCCCAATGGCCGTGGATGAGACTTGTGTCTTTTGCCCAAGCTCATCCATCACGGATGCCATTCCAAGTACATTCGGAAGCGATATTTTAGCAGCTGGCGCTATACCGGCTAACCGTGCTGAAAATTCAATGAGATTTTTCTCGTTAGCAGTCCCACTTGCTCCCAGATCATTGATTGCTGAACCTACTTTTAAAAGTCCTGCCTCAATCCCAAACTCTTCTTTTACTTTAAATATGTCGAGCAGTTTACCGAGTTCATTTACTGCTTCTTCAGTCCCTCCAAGATCCTCTCCGAGCGCAACACCGATCTGGTCAGCAGCACGAACAAAGCCCTCGACATCCTCGACTGTGGAATAGCCCAATTTACCAGCTACTTGAGCTAAGCCAAGTAGCTCTTCCTTTGCTGTCCTGGTGTCAATTTTTTGAAGGGACCTATTTACAGCTTCAACCTGGACTTCAGTCAGTCCAGTGGTTTTCATAACGCCAGCAAATGAATCAGAAAGTTTACTATTTTGGGAAATGATATTTTTAGCAACATCGATGAATGATCCGCCTATTGTAGCTCCTATTGCCAACTTGGCTAACTCAGCTAACTCCCCCTTAAGGTTAAAGAAACTTTCACGCGTACCTTCAGCCTCATCACGTAGGCTCTTCAGACGATCCTTGACCTGATCGAGAATTTTGCTTTTCTCAGCAAATTCCTCGGATCCCCTGGGCAATAATGCCAATTCGTTCCGCAGCCTCGTGGCCGAGGCTTTAAGTTGTTTTAATGTATCATCAGCTGCATTTGCATTGAGGTATATATTTACCCCTCTATTTTCATTATTCGAAGCCATGCAACGAAATTCCTTCCGGAATTTTTGCATGAAACGACAACGGCCCCTGGAAGGAGCCGTATCTTTTAACCATTAAAATATCTAGTATGGATGAACTGTACCATCCACCCAAATTTGCCAATGACCCATTATTTCAATTTTATCCGCCAAAGGAGAACTATCATATACGTAATAATACATCATCGCATCTTTACCGTTATACCTCCACCAATAACGGTCAACATTAGCAGCAAGAACGGTGACATTTTCAGATACCACATAATCTCCAAACGGCCCTTCCTCACGTATCGGCTGATCCGTGTCACTATTATAGTCTCTGATCTGCCGAACGACATGTACATTTAGATTATTGACTGAAATAGCCGGTATTGACATTTGACTATCTTGATAAAGTTCCAGTACTAAATTAGCATAGGTACGATATGAATTTCCTCCAGGAAGATTTATCAACCGGACTCGGCCATATAGCTTTCCTTCAGGGAGAATCGTTTCCGGAGAATTGATCACCACCCTAAATCCGGACGCAATCGCATTCAGGTCGTAGTGAGGATAACAGATAACTTTCGCGTCGATGCGCTCTGAATTATTCGCCGGTTCAAATGTTACTTTATCAATAAGTGCCTCCACTTTAGCCTTATTTTCATCCACTATGAGGAGCTTTTGTAATGGATTGATCCGCATAAACTGGATCACATCAAATTTTGCCGATATCTCCACCTGCTCAGAAATACAATAATAAGCATACCAAGCCAAAGAAAACCGATTGATCACTCCCTTATCTCCGCCGAGCGCTAGCGAATGATCAAAGGTTCTATTCAGATTACCAATATCATCAGCTGTAGCTTCAGCAATCCAAACCGGGCCGCCGAATCCGACAGAACCTTTATAGGAAAGCAACCTAAAAGCAAAAGCGTTCTTGCCATAAGTGTTATCCGCATTGTATGCTGGCATATTCGACAATGCTATTCCATAGCAATTGCCCATCTGTGTTTTCCATGGCAATCGCACCCCCTCAATATCCCAAAGCTTTATAGACCACATAAAAGGCCGACCTATTGCCATTTCAACTTCTTTAAAAGTGTCTGTGTACCCTACAATCACCGATCCTTCATAAGGCAACGCCTTGTATATTTCATCAGCGTCATCCACTTTCGCTATCAGTTTATACGCACTGATTGACTGTCTTTTTATTCGTAGAGAATCTTTGATCTGCATCCCTGAGATATCCATGCGATCCACATCCGACAGTATTGTGGTAGCTTTTTCAAAATAAGCCTTGTTCGTCTGCGAATCGAAGTAGATCAATACCCGATGATCATTGCGTAGCGCTTTAAAAAAATCTGCAATGGACAGCTTCGGCAAATGCTGAGCAGGATTGATCGTGCCATTGGCCAATATATCATCACCAGTCCTGGTGCCTGTATTGTCAATGATCAGTGATTTAATAAAACTGTCCTCCAAATAAGATCCCTCAGCTTGAAAACCTAGAAAACTACATACCTCTTTTATTACCCAAGTTAGATAAAAAAATGCTCCATAAAGTCGCATGCCTTTAATGGTGTAGCCATCCGAAAAATCATTGATTATAGATTCATCAAAATTAACACCATCAGATCCATCTGTTTTGGCTTTCAATACACCTTCGGCCATTGGATTCAAATAAGTAGGCATGCAAAATGGGTATACACCGATCGAACTGTTTATAGCGACAATTTTGTCATTGATCCCAGCTCCAGGTCCGTCGATCCGGATAGATTTATGCGAAATAAATTTTGAGTTGATCGTCGTGGTGAATACTTCAGCAATTGTCTTATCCCTCATCAGATCGGCCACAAGCGAATTATCAACAATAAGGTAGCCATCGTAATTGCCTTTTGGGGAAATATCGTACTCCAGCCTAGCTCGCTTCCAGGACATTCCCAGCAGCGAAATATTCACATCGATGGACTTTCGGCCTAGCCGGTTCTCCAGGAACCGGCCATAGCCCAAAGCCATATCATTTTTCTCCGTCGGCGGAAAAGTCACGGGATAAGTGTATGAGCCCTTCAGAACAGTCTCCTCATTAAATGTCGTCGCAACGAATTCAACCGTCAATTTACTGTCTGGTGAAACATCCAGCACGACGCCATCATCCGTAATAATTGCAAATGGTAGAGTCATTCTATTTAATTAGCGGTTTGAACTTTGCCCAGGGGAATTGTGATCCTGGATCAGGCTTTCTTCCGGGAGCGATATCCGAGTGGCCAATGATCTCTTTTATCGGATAATTGGCTATTAAAGTTTTGCAAACTTCAATAGCAGCATTGATTTGAATATCGGTATATTGTTGTGTGCCGGTGTTCTGCAGCTCGATTCCGATACTATAAGAATTTAACCCGGTTAAGCCCCTCCATTTGCTCACTCCAGCATGCCAGGCTTTTTGATTGAATGGCACCAACTGAGTGACCTCGCCCTCTCTGCTAATGTGCAAGTGCGCAGATACCTGGCTTTTTGGATCAGTCATCCAGTTGATCGCACTTGTAGCATTTGGCGCGGCATCGTAGTGCATCACGATATAAATCGGGGATATTGTGCTCCCTTTGTTTGGAGTCGGACGGAACTCAACTGGAGTTCCGTCGTTATTGTATATTCGATTATTTTTTACTTGCATGATTCCTTATTTTAAATTACTATACTATTGGATACCAAGATGGAGCTACATTAGGATTTAGAGATCCCCTAGAAATGTACATTTTGTTTGTTGCCCGGGTAGTGTTGTAGTTTTGAGTTGATATGCAACAGTCTATGCCACAAAGTTCCATCAATTTCAAACTATTTGGTGTTGATAAATTTGCGGATTCGTCCCAAATAAATTCGGTTATGAAATGTTTCTTTGCAAAATCAATACTTTCTAATATAGCCCGTTCAGCATCATCACTCAGTATTGATTTTATAAATTGAGTCGTGTATGACCAGTGATTATGTATAACAGCTTCATGACCTCGATACATCATATCTCTTAACACATCTGTTGCACCTTCGTCTACGACACCTGTAGAGCGGTTTTTATGATAGGATAAGTCCCATGCTACAGAAAGTGCAACATTATGTTTCTTAAGTATTTTGAAGATATCCTGATTGGTAAACATATATATAGTAAAATCATCCCATTGCGGGGCAAAACATTTATAAGATGGCAAATTACCTCGGCCTTGTATAAAATCATTCACTTGCTTATAAGTAACAGTCTTATATCCTTTTTCCAATAAATCTGTAAATATCTGATCCAAAAAAGAAGTGGTATGTAGAAGATCCGCTCCAACACGACCGATCAATCCTTCCCATTCTTTTGTATGAATGGCTGTTGACCAATCACCGGCAATCAGCTTATCAGCAGCGATGGAAGAAACAGCCCCTTCCGTTATTGTACCGATTCCTTCGATAGTTTCACCAGTCGTTAGCACAGCTTGGTATCTATCATTACCAACGCTTGTTGCCACTTCAAAATCTATCCCTTTTAAGAGATTTATTTTATAATCTCCGCGTGTAACTATTGTGCTAAATGGTAATCGCATTTCTTTCGGAATATCCGTCCAAGATGTATTTCTACCGACAACCGTTGACGGTATTACATCGTGCCACATTACACCGACTATTCTAGGATTTTTTGCGGATGCTATAAAATTCCATAAATAGTGATGGAAACTAACATCATATCCATTTAAAGAGTTGAAATATGATTCCAAATTTTTAAAGGTACAATTAACACCGGTTGTTTTATCGCCGACCGTTACATTAGACTCCGATAGCATATTAGACATGTTACGAAGATAACCGTACTGGCCATCTTGGATGGGTTTCCCATCAAATGTTACCATTAATCCTGCATTTCCGGATTTTGTTGCGAATTCTAAACTATGCCATGAATCATCTATTGCATAAGGAATTACACAAGGCCAAGAATCATAAGCTGTTTTTGTCGAATTACTTCCTAAACCATCATATGGGTATTTATCAACCAATTTCAACGTACATTTTAGCAATGAATTAGATGCTGCTGAATCCTTATGATTAGTAGAAGAAGAATTAGATATCCCACCGGTATTAAGACTATTAAAGATAAAATCTGTTAAAACGCCTGTTTTAGTTTCTTTTAGGATAGCAGTAAAAAGCTGATCTACATAAGGGTACACAGAAAACAGAAAAACTTTATTAACCCCTAAATCATCATTGTAAATTGTCAGTTGTAAATCACTTATTGAAAGAAACCAATTTTGATTTGATTGGTAAATAGCTTGATTAGAATATATTTTACCCCCATTCCGAATTACAGCAGGTTTGAATTGCAGCATAAAAGCATCTTTTCCACAAAGAGGTTTATAGTCTCTAGGATTTCGGAGAGGAAATGCAAAGGAACTTTCGGTACCACCAATATTGGTCTTGACCACAATTCGGGTATTATAAAATGGTATTGGATATTTTGTAATGAAATCCCACTGGGGAGTAGTATCATTTGCCCGATAAAGGAGTATCTGCTTCTGTTCATAATTGGTAATACTTTTGGGCTCAATGATAACATCTATAAAATCTGTTCCTTTTTTTATAGAGAATAATTTTTTATCAGCCCCTGCAATATTAATATCTTCGTTAAATCGAAATTCAACACCCAAGTAAGAGTTTCCATTCGCAACTTTATTTGTCTTGAAACTATAGACAGCATTGTCTGAACCATAACTTCCTTTTTCTTGCGTCAAAAAGTACCCACTGTCTGTTTTCAAATTATCCTTTATCGATGATACAACAGGTGGCAGATTTGTTGATAAATTTTCCTTCGTTAATAGATTTGAAGCTAAATACAATTTTAAACCTGTGAATCTAAAGGTGTATGTGTTGACCGCCCAGGAATTATCAGGTGTGCCTGAAGTCGTATTTACGACCCCTATTGCATACACACTGTCTGTAGGCAAGTCGCTGTTGCTCTTTCTCTGTACGGTGACAGTATTTGCAGCGATGATATTTTTAAAAGCTATAAATGGATATTTTCCGGTACTTTCTATAGTTTTGGTAAGAACTATGGTTTTGATTGGACTTGCACTAGTTCCGGTTTTGAATTGTTGAGTCAAAATAGGTGATGGCAAAGTAATCAGATTTCCAGCCGTAGGGATACTGTCCAGCAAATAAACATTCAGTACAATGTCTGCATTTGCATTGCTTCCCAAAATGTACCCTTCGATCTTATCAAATGTCATATTTTTGACATTAAATATATAGCCTACACCAAACTGAGAATTTGTTGTATCGCCTGTCATTTCATTAGAACTGGGATTAAATGGAATAATCTCTTTTCCTACATTGTCAACCTTGTAAGCAATAGGTGCAACATACTCTGCGATAGCTTTTTCAGTTGGCAAACCACTTCCTGTTGGGTTTATTATATTTACACCCTGTTGTTTTGGAAGTGGTACACTTGAACCCAAACTCCATAAACCCGTTTCAAAACTCCACCAGTTTGTATTGTCAAAATCTTTTGGAGCCTCCCAGGCGGGTCCAGTAGCGTTTTTATACCATCCAATCGCTTTAATACGCTTTCGGTTTGAATTAACAGGTAACGGATTCGGGACAGGTAACAGTACAGCCGTCGCTTCTGTTGCTCCCCCTGCGATGGGTTTTAGCTCTAAGGATGCATCAATTGCCGAATTCTTTACTTGCTGTACCATATCCGCGACAACCTTTGTACCAGCGAATACACTTACTTTATATGATTTTGCCATTATTATTTAGTTACAATTCCGGTTAATATTAATTTTCCCTTTACGAATGTTGTCCGTTCAGCACCATCAATAATTAGGATGTCGTAGAAATAAACATCCCTTTCAAGATCGATTGTGTTTAACCCAAAATTCATCGTCAAGATAGTTGGTTCGATTTTTAAACCACCATTTGCAACAGTCAATTCGAGCGCGATTCCAGCCTGATTCAAATCACTCTTGAATTGTACTCGAACTTCTTTTCCACTCAAGCTAAAAGGAACGATATCACCAGTGTCTTCCTCTACTACTTCCCATCCCCAAAATTGATATTCTTCAGTAGTCCCCCGGACAACTGTGATATCAAATTCATTTAGATCAATGTTATAATCCATATAAATAAATAATTGTTAAAAAAATAGCTCTTGAGAGTGTTGGCTACTAATTTCAAATGATACAGCAAATAGACCGTTTCCATCTTGAGACTCATCGATGGATGATGATGAAATATTCACTGGCCACCATTCCTTCTTGATCAGCTCCAATTTCCAACGACTTAAAATAAAATCACGAAAGCCAACGATTTCAGAATATGATTTATATCCAGAACTGATTTTCTCTTTATTCTCAAGAACAATACCCATGTCAATATTCTCGCCTTTCTTCAGATCAAAACTTCCAGTTTGGGAAATGATAGCATTACTTTTTTCAATTTCATATGAAATAGCTTTTTTCCCTGAAGTGTATAAGGTTTCAGGTGATCCCAGGGAATTTTGAAAAAGAAAAATACGCTGATATTGATGTAATGTATCATCAACAAAAAATCGAATTATATTTGAAATCTTTTTACCCTCCGCATGCAGCCAAACCTTATATGAAACGATATCCAATTCTGGATAATAGGTATTTGCATTTATTTGAACGAGTCCAACCGGAATAATTACCTTCTCAAATTGTTTAATTTCAACAATAGAATAAGCTGTAAATGAGAATGGCATCCTATCACTGTAAACCACCTCAACCTCCACTTTGACTTCCGTATATGTTTCATTTAGATTGAACCAGGACAACCAATTCGGTTGGTCAGGAATTACTTTTTTGTCTTGAGTTGTACAGAGAAAACGAACTGATTCATTTACTGAAATTGATTCTCCAAAACTTAAATTTTGCAAGTTTTTTGGAAGCCCTCCATAAACGGCGAAAAACAGATCCGTAACGACTGAAGTCCTGGGACCTTGGGGCTCTCCGGATAATTCTGTTGCTCTCAAATAGAATTGCTTGATACATTTGCTTTTTACAATACCCACATCCTCTACCGATAAGATATCTGGTCCGTCACTTAGACACAACGAGGATAGAGGTTTTGAAAAATCCCATGAAACATTTCCACTTAGATCAGGAACTAAAGCTGCAGAAACAACAGAGCGCTCAGCCAATAAGGGATCGATCGCTATAAGCTCTACAAAAATTTTAAGATTAGGTGTATAAGTTTTTGATACCGGCGTTTGAATAGTCTCAATAGCCACAGCAAGATCTATAATAACATCTTGAATTTGCACATCTAATGAAACATCATTCTCAATTGAGCTAAACTTGATTTTCTGACCGTCGACCTCTCCAACAAATAAGGATGACAGGTTAAATGCATTCAGTATTGCATTCCTAACTTTTACCAACCAATCTTCCTTTGTCTCAGTTGGACCAATTCGATGAGGAATTTTAAACTTGTTAATGGGACTCGCATATTCACATGAGAACAGAAATTGCGTTTGTTTTACAATTAAAGTGAAAGTCCAATCGAGATAATAGTAGTAGGTTTTTTCAGGAGTATGGAGTTCACTATCCACTACATTATCAACCTGGCTAAAATCTAAAGTAAAAATTAGAGGACGACCCGCCTCTAAAATCACCTGATCTGTATGGAATTCAAACACTACAGGATTTCTTGACCAGGATACTTTATTGGGTTGCTTAACGATTGAAACTGCCATGCCACAAATATGGCGTTCCAAATAAATCTAGAAACGACAATTAAGAAGAATTAAGCATTCTATTTCAAGACACCCTTGAGCCACGGAATATCCCCATTCTCAATCATTTCTATGATGATATCAATTTCCGGAGTCCCAAACCACTGAGCGTTTAATTTAACCCGAAGATTGTATTCCCAACCAGTGCCCACTTTGTAGGTAATATCTCCAAGATCTATATTATTTACCATTAAGCTATACGCAAAATCCTGTCCCGTGTATTCAAGATTTGATATCCGTATAAGCTGCCTTTTACCGTCATAGTAACATAGAGCCAAGATTTTTGACTCATACTTATAAATTAACGTGTCAATTATAATGTTTGCTAAGTCTTCTTTTAAAACACCATCAAGGAGCTCCCACTTTCCATATGATTGCCTTATTGTATATTTATGTCCGTTTTTAGCGTAAATGTAATAGTCACAGGTTATTTTTCTGCACTCAGACTGGTCCTCAATTTCATATTTAATTGACAACTCTTTTCCTTGATAAACTATATCTAAAAGTTCCATGAATCAAAAATACTAATAATATTAGCTTTCTGTTCAATAAAAAAGCCGGTGATATCTCATCAGCGGCTCAACTAAACAAATTAAAAAAAGAAACTAAAGCTTTATACTGTCCCTTATCCCTAACTCAGCATAATAACCATAATGGTTTTCGCCAATGGGGCCGATTGAATCAGAATTCCAAATTTGCGGATCGAACATAAATGGTTCCTGTCCTGGTACCGGAGGAGCATATCTTAACCGATTAAGGTAAAAATATAGCCGATCCAAAACGCGCTCCGCTTTATCAGTAATCTCTGTTTTGCGTTCACGATTATCCACTGGGACAAATTGTACACATACAACAAGGCCCTCCTTCAGCCAAATATTGCCATTGGCATTATTCTTTTTCGGACTTTTTGCATAAGGAGGAACCAGTAAAACCATACGATCTCCGATATCCTGTAAAATTGCTGCAGCTTCATCTGCACTACAATCAAAAATAGCTGGAGCTTCTTCAGTGTGCAGAAGATCAGGATCCGCTATTGCGAATGCTGTAATGAGTTCCATGTACCTAGTTAAAGTCATTTTCTATTCTTCTTAACTTCTTTAAATTTAATCTGACCCCGTTCTAGGCTCATTAGTGTCGTATGTACAAACTCATTTTCCAACGTTTCTGCAGTGCGCCCTTTTTCACCGACTAGGTCATCAAAAGTTCCTAACCAACCGTAGCGAGGTACTTTCTGTTTGGGTGTGTCAATTTTCTGATTCTTCTTTTTGGGGAAAATATGAGGATAACTGTCAAAAGCTTTCCATCTGGATGCTAGGTAGTACAAATAAATACCGTCTTTGATAGACAGATCGAGATCCTTTAGTTCTTCAGCCCGGAATTCAGTCAAATTGGAATTAAACTTTTCACGCAGGTCACCACAGTATTCTACATTCCCAATCTCATGCGCTGCGCCTTTTCCTTCTGGTCTATACAATACCGAAATCAACTTATTCAATGTTTCCGGATTTTTATGTTCCCAGTACTGGAGAAAATATGTTTCGGCCATAACGAATTCGCCAAAACGCATATTGCCTAACAGCGGATCAGGCCCCAAATAACGGATATCATTATGTATAAATTCCGGAATGATGTTTATTGATATCTCGACCTTATTAAATACCCACTCAACCAATTTAAAAGCTTGTTGAAGGTGTTGCAGATCAAACCGGTCAATTCCATCTTTTGCACTCCAGGCTAACAGATACAATACTCTTACCAATTTATCACTGATCGTCATTCGAGGCAGTTCTTTGAGATACAATTGAGCAAGATTCGGATATAGATTCAACGGGACTTCATCCCAGCTCTGAGGTACATCGGCTACCCATTCCTGATCAGTGCCGGTTATTGTTAGTTTTTCCATTCTTATTGTTTAATGTTTCAGGTTCTTCAGGTAGAGGACAATTTAAAATCTCACTCTCCCATTCTTTTTGACTTTTATGAAGTGGCTCAAGATATGTTGATTCGACATTGATATTTTCATTAAGAAAAAGCCGACGCTTAAATTTTGGCACTTCTTCAGCAACTTCTAACCATCTGAGTGCTCTGAAAGATTGAGCACTGAGAGCGTCAGATAAATGTGATTGAATGTCTTCTCCCATAGATGGATTCTCGCTCATGTCAATTCCAGAAATAACATGAACTTTATGATCGAAGTCAGGGAAAAAGCCACCTGCTTTCAGCCGATCATTTAAAATCAACCTCCCAAAAATTAAGTTTATTCCTGGATTGGCAGGATCAAATGAGACTACTATCCGCATTTCATAACATTTAAGTTCCCTTGCTTTCTCCACATATTTCAAAAGGTCTTGCAAACGAACTGCTATCGGAACATTTTCCCTAAATACTTCCACAAACCTATGCGCCATTATCAACTCCTTTCACTGCTAAAATAACCATCTGCTTAACCCAAAAAGTTGTCATAAATACACAATACTTTATCCCTCTCTCTTTCAACCAATCTGAATAGGTTTTGCCAACACCACGTTCCAGCGTTAATTCAGCAATCATCTTGTCGATATCATATTGCGTTTTACCTTCATATCCAATTTTCTGAATAAAAAAATCTGTAAAACATCTACTTGCAACTTCTTCGGAATGTAGCCAATCATCAAATATTTTTCCACGCGCTATGGTATCTACCAGTACTGGACCACACATGGCCATTGCTTTAGAAAAATTTATAACAGATTCCATAGCCAATGAAGCTGAACCTCCTAACAATGAAATTGCCCGGACACTTTTTTCGGAAGATTCAGCCATTCGTTCTTTAAGAAGCCCCATATGTTCCCAGAGATAAAATGGTGTTGCTTCCAATTCTGCTAAATTCAAGGAATTAACCAAAGAGTTATGGTGCTTCGCACGCTCATAGGCTTTTTGATCTGCTTCTAAAAAGAAGCAATAGCCTTCTTCCCAATCACTTGATGTCCTATAAGCAAAAAAATCCTCGACAGAACACTTTACACCATCTTCTAAAAGTATTTTCCCATCCCGAATAGTCATCCATTCGTGAGATTGGAAGTATTCATGGCTGATTTTCGAGCCATCTTTCATAAACTGCAAAGCTTCCTCCTTATTCATAACCAAGCTTAAATCCTTTACCTAAATAATACTCTTTTGATAAATGAGCCGGCACAACGATAATTTTGGAGCTATCCAATTCAATGAATTTCTCATAAACCGGACAATAACTAAAAAACAGATAGTAATGTCTCATGTTATCTATTTAAATAAGCTGGTAAGCTTTTTCCAAATGGCCGACCATCCTACGTTTGAAAAAACTAAAATCAAAACTATGGCCACGATAACTCCGCCGATGATGAACCACCAGGAAAACCATTTATCAACTTTAGCTCCAGCATCCACGTGTACCTGCTTATTGAGATTAATAGAATCCTGGACGTGACCTGCATTACTAAATGAGTTATTTGTATAACTTGATCCTAATGCAGAGGAATCTTTTGTGGTTCCGCGGTACAGCAATACGCCATTTTGGCCTTTAGCTTTGATATTTCCGTCTTTATCGATGTTGAACTCATCAAAACCCCTAGCTTCAAGCGCTACTGATCCGGAGCTATTTTTAACGGTGTAATTTCCCTGCAGTGTGGAAGCATTCGTAATACGCCAAGAACTATCCCTGCCAGCAGAAAAAAGGGTGCTCTCCGTTTTCTTACGAAACAGATTGCACCCAGTCAGGGATAGTAATAGAAGAATGAATGAATAAAGCCTTACCATAACTTGATCAAAAGAGGGTGGCCAACCAAAAACCACCCTCACACATTTATACCAGAAACCATTAATTTAACATTGTGAACCAGGAGCAAAATTTGTCCTTAACTTCACTCCCGGATCAGATTTGCAATAAATCACCAACAATAAAAAACCTATATTGTAAGAAACAATTCACGCTCCCTCAAGCGTCTACGTTTCAAATGTCCTAATTCCCTATTAAATCTCATGCGACACTTTTCGGCTGGAATCTCAAGGATTGCATCAGCTGCCTTGAAATAATCTCCCTCATTTAATAGACTGAGTAATTTAGACCTATTGAAGGTCAAACCTCGGATACTATAAACTATTGATACCAAAGTATCAAACTGGTTTTGAGTTAACCTTACATCCACATGGGAATTCACTATTCTGGACGGAGAAATAAGCGAATATATGAGGAGCTCGCTAGCTTCAGCCTCATCCTTAATGCGATCCCCCTGGCGTACTTTCTGACCGTCTGGCCATCTTACTGTGCCATAGCCCAAAGTCCACACGCCAAAGTTATCTAGATAGGCATTGAGCCTGAGCTCCTCAAACCCCTTGACGAGTCTCAGTGCGTTTTGCGATATCTTCATAAAAGGCTAATTTTTGTTCGTACTTCAATTTTGTCGTCTCCAAATTTTTGATGGACAACTGACAAGCTGCTAGTTCTGCAGAGAGTGAGTTTGTCAGGCTATTAGCTTTATTCAAAAGCGCAATGTACTCCTGTTCCCTTTTCAAAGCCGTTTCTATCTGATCCTGAAGAAATCCAATTTGAGTGCGTTGATCATTGATCATTTCGCCGTAAGTTTTCCGCACTTGTTCATCAACAGTCGCATTAGTCTGCTCGATCACAGCATTTGTCTGTTTTTTACTCGTCCAATAGGTTACGATTGTTGATAAAACTCCAGAGCTAATTACAGCCATCACAAGCTGCATAAGTGAGAATTGCTCGTTTTCCATATTACATTCCAAAAATTCCGCTTTCAGGTTTATTAATTACTCTATAACTCATTTCCGTTTCAACATCCTTCACGTCCGGGAAATCAGTCTCATTCGCGTCGATGTAATTTCTTGCTTCGTCTAAATATTTATTGCCATCATTCGTGAGCTGCTCAATCATCTTTTCACGCTCACTATCACCTCCCTTTTTGCGAGCATCCTTCAAAGTCACATAATAGGTATAGAGGTTGATTTGAACACCTAGATCAGTAACTTCAATCGCACGCTCCACAATTCCCTTAGCCACGGTCAGCAATACGATTCCTGGTACCAGAAAGCGCTCCAGCAGTATCTTTTCTTTCGTTTCATATCCGGATAATTGTTTCTCCTTCAATTTCAAAAAAAGTGGTTCGCTGATCTTTGGCCGTACTTCATTCCATTCAACACGCTTCATAATGTATCGAAGTGTCAAATAGGTCATCCGGTTAGCATTGATCTGATAGTTTTCAGAAAAGATCTCAGCTGTTTCAACAAAGAATTTCTTTTGTTCAAAGTATGCGTCACTGTCTTCCCAAATTGGAAAATCAGATAGGTTTGCTTCCAGATACTTAAGAAGCTCATTTAGGGCATTAAAACCGTCACTGGCAAATTGATACTTCAAATTATCGATCTGCCACTGAAAAGCCGTCTTCTTAGTTTCATTTGTGGAAATAGTCACGCCACTATCTCCAATACTTACCTGAACCTGATCAATCGCATTCATAAAAGTAATATTGGCGATGGCATCTTGCACGATTTCCATCACTGGCCAATACTTTTTATCCATTAGCTGGTATTGGGTACCGGAATCTTTGATTTTTTTCTTTTCTGCTTCAGGTTTAGATTCGAGTGCAATCAACGCAGCAGCATACTTCTGAGTTAACTCGTTATAGAATTCATTACCGAGTAAAGGCTGTATTTGGGAGCGCTCTGTCCGGCTTATCTGAGGACGAATTTTGGATAACTCAAACGTACCATTTAACGTTACCTTTTGCTTGATCTCATTGATATCTGAAAATAGTCTCATGAATTACCTCCTTAACTAACAATTTTACTTCCCTTACCTGTATCTGTAGTAGTCAATACTTTATCCAATGTCAAAAGTGTCATATCAGGATTCCAACCGTTGTAATCCCGGACAAACTCAAACATTTGATAGATGATCGCGCGATCAGCAGCATTAATGGCATTCATCACTAACCAGGACTCCCTGATATCGGACCCTCCCTGGTTAGCTCCGCCGTATGATCCGCCCGGCATTCCCAGGCCAAATATTGCCGGGTTAACCAACATTGAAAAAAGAATCTCGGCATTGGCGGCTGCGCCATCAGGCAGATACGCATCTGACTTCAACTTATCATCAATCGCGACGATTTCGATACCAGGAATGCTTGTACCATTCAGTTTATTGATATCGAAGAATGAAACAAATGTTTTCATCGCATTTTCGGTACCGGTTAAGTACTTGTCCATTTCATCGTACTGATCATTGACAGCTTTCGTCCTTTCGGCCTCACCCATTGATGCCCATTTAGGATATTTGGTTAGCCAGTAAGACATGGAAATCTTTACGTGATACTTAATAGCTGCTTGATTTCTAAAGATTGCTCGTTTATAAGATGGAATAGAATTGGATATCTCCAGCCAGCCATTAGAGCGAACGCCATCCCAATGAGCCAAGGAATAGTAATCAAACTCCGGATCAGGATAATACGTAGGGAAAACATAATTATGACCTTTCTCAACATATTTGATGCGATCAACTTCCGAAAACCAGTCTCGCGAATCAATCACATCAAACTCGTCATAGTCATCTGCAGGTGAAGGAAAGTTTGCCGATCGCATTGCTTTTTCAATTCGCCCACTTTTTTCATTGTAGGGACGATATCGGAATTTCCTAGCCTTATCATGGCCAATACGGACAATCTTCGAACGATCTTCATTTAGCATCAGCAGTGGAAATGAATTTGCCAAGGCATTATAATCCTGAATAATTGCCAGTCGTGTCACATCGAAATTGGAGCGCTTAAAGAAATCGCGAACATCCTGATCCTTTACAAGGTCATATTTCATTTGGTTGTTGTCGTCTAATTCTCTAGGAATTGCCGGTACAACCATTTGGCCAAACAATTTTAGATTCAACAATCTTAACGCACTCATGGCGACACCACTTTTGCGGACCATAGACCACATTTCATCGGGAAACTTATCACTCTTACCCCATGGCACCCAATCTCGTCCTCCTGAATACTCATTTTTATTTGGAAGGACTGTAGAAAAATTCGCTATGCTTGATTCCCCAGATTTCCCAGCTGAAGCATTTGTTAGGACAACGGAGCTTCCTTCTCTGAAAGAATATAGCGGAAAACCATCACCGGAAAATTGTGTATGTCTAGTACTCATTTGAAAACTCGTTTGCCATTTATTTCAAAAACTAACTGGATGTGAAAAGCAGTCTTTAAACCGGAATCCAGGTTAACAATACCACGCATTTCATTTTCTCTTACCGAATATGGCAAGCCACAAATCTGCCCTTTCTCAATTGTCTGCCACTGCCCTCCAGTTCCGCGCTTGCGATCGCATTTCAAAAAAGTTATTGATAGCGTTTCATCCGAAGACTGATATCGGCATTGATCCAGAATCTTGAGCATTTCCGTATAAGAAATCTTATCCATCCTCAAAAATCTATTTAATAAGTCCATTAGAAACGACAAGAACATATTTCAGCTGATTTTCAACCTGTTAACATGAATGTTTCAAAAAACTTCACCAAAAAAATATCAAATACCTACAAATCAACCATTTAAATATTTTAATTTTTCCAAAAACCATTAAAAGTGTCGACTCGAAGCCCGCCGTGCCCTGTCCTAAAATGGCAATTGCCGTTTACACCCCCACGGAATATGATCTTGAAGCTGAGAGAATAACTAAACAAAAAAGCCGCTTAAAGCGGCTCTTTTATCGTTTAACAAGCATTATGTCGGTGAACTTTGAATTATAGCTAGGATTATTTGCATGGGAAATAGCTATAGCATGTTCGAAAGGGTTAGCCCCAGGAACCTTCTTAGATATCCATTCACATAGCTCTACAACATTAGATTTATTGGATGTAAAATAAAAGTATTGCTCAACGTCAAGCACATCCAATACATCTAAGTAATCAGATAACTTCCAATGTGATGATTTGTAGCTTGAAACATCTGTAGATAAGTAAGGCGGATCTACGAGAAATATAACATTTTCCTGATCGCGATAAAGTTCAAATAACTCTTTGTAATCCATGGAGACCCTTTGGACACCATCTAAATAACCACTCGCATTATAAGGTGTTTCTCTGAGTGTATTATAAAAGACCTGTCTAGTTAATTCATCATAGCTAAGGGCATAATTCATGGCAAAGAGTAAATTAGATGATAGGGTAATATAATCGACATACCCATAGCGCTTCTCCTCTGAATACACTCTATCTAATATCGACTGTCTTCTTTCAAACGGTATTGCTTTATCTTTAGGAAGGTCACAGATTAGATTGCGTATATCCTGAATGAGCTTATTGGTATTAGTAATCCACTCAATCCTTTTTGAGAAATTATCATAATCATTGAATATGACTTGCGAATCTGGACAATACTGTTTAACCGTATGGCTCAATAAGCCACTTCCCCCAAACAAATCCACATAAGTCGCTTTTGGATCACAGCTTTCCAGCTCAGTTTTAAATTTTGTAAGGAATCTTCTTTTTTGTCCCATAAAAGGCAACGGCGACGAATTGTAATTTTTACTTGCTTTCATATATATTTTATTAAATTTGTGCTCTCACAATCAAAAACTTTATTGCATAACTCTAACATCGCGTCAGGTTATACCCCTCGACACGTCGGTGTGTTATGCACTGTATGGTTTTTGATTGTGAGAATTTCGAAGGCAAGTCGAGGGGCTTCTTTTAACTTGAAGACCTAGATGGCAGCCATAATCCCTGGCTACTCTCTATAAGATGTGAATATTTAAAGTACCCTATCATATCCATTGCATCTCCTTGGTGTGTTGTATACCGTTGATCGACATGAGTCTTACGTTCATCGGTCTTTACTTTCTCCGGGCCATACTTACCCTCCTTAGCTGCTGAGTTATTGATCGACTCAATAAGATACTTACACTTGGTCCGATTCCATTTAAATATCGGTAGCAATGGGTGATCATTACGCATGGCAATAGACCAGAACTTATACTTATCAGAGTGTTCAGGAGCTGCACCATAATATTGCTGATCGACATCCCAGCCATTTTTCATTAACACCTCGATAACGATATCAGCATAAGTCTTTGGCGAACGGCCATCTTTACCTATCGCTGTCTGATCATACCAATACGATACGCGCTTAGTGGGATGTGGCTGATAGTAATCGCACCAACGCTGCACAAGTACCTCCAGCATTTCCCCTCCTTCTTCAGGCGTAATCGATGAAAGGAAATTGCATTCGTTGAAGAATGTCTCCTGAGCTGTGACTATACAACAGAACTTTCCATAATCCAAGGCGATATCTAGTGGTGTACTGGGTATGATATCGGTTACCTCTCGGCAATCAAGTTTCTCAAACTTGGTCCGATCATAACCAACGACCTCATCTACTAACCCCCTGAGATAATGATTATCGAAGGAATCATAACATAATAATCGTTCATTAAATGCTGGATAGAATCCTCCGCCTACAGCCCGTGGCCGAATGTTCTCTATCTCGATATCGTATTCATATTTTGACATGATACGACGTTGCATCTTAAAATAATTATCAGGAAGATTCTCAGCATTGATCCGAGTGGGAGCTCGTAAATAAAATACCTCGTCCGGATTTGTTAAAGCTGCCTGCTCATAGGTGTAGATATGCTTACCTTCTTGAGTTCTGGGGATAGAGCTGACATACACTTGAGACAGCCAACGCTTCTTATGCTCGAAATGAGACTTACCTCCACGTAAAGTTGCATAGGTCTCAGCCTGGAATTTCACCGGATCGAGCTCACAGTACTCATCGGCCAAACCTGAACACGTGTTGATACCACGAGATGAAACATCTTGGGATAACATCACCCATACAGCTCCGGTCCACCAGGCAATAGTTTTCCCCCAATCTAAAGGCGGTTCATAAGGAAGGTTATACTTCTTCCAGATAGGCTTTTGTCCAATAGTAAAGTGTATACCATTCTTATAACCCAAAGTCTCCAGGGAAAGAATGGTTGACGGCAATGTCCTGGTTAAAATCTGTTGATATGTTCTACCTTGTAGGAAATTGGTAGATCGGGGCATATCACAAGCTGTTTCGGACATTTCATCCGCTAAAACCGTCGACTTACCTACAGCTCTAGCCCCTTCTAATACCTTAATTTTTTGCGGTGCAGTCCGGATCAGGATCTGCGCTAGATTGCGATTTACCTGAAGTTTAGGTTTCGAAATCTCAACCATTGTTATTCTCCTCCCCAATCACCTGAGCTTCTTCAGACATACTGTTTAAGATATCACCCAGATCAATCACTCCTCCGGCGTGTATTTTTTGCAATGCACGCTGAGCTGTTTGATCAAGTGAAATGATAACTTGATGTTGCTCGATCTGATCAGCTATCAAAGCGCCTGCTTCATCGTTGACTCCAGCAGCTCTCAGCTCTTTGGCAATTTCCTTTAAGGCCATCGCATTGTTTTGCTTTTTGGCCATGATGCGGGCATCTAAGAGAGTTTCAATAACAATATGGTTGATCACATCTGCCTTCATACGACCAACCGAGCCAAAAATCTCCAGGGCATCATTGATGTATCGCCGAGCAGTTGAATTGGATATCGGATTATCACGAAGGCTTCCTAGCTTTTTGAGAACGGTTATAGTTTCGGTCATCGAACTGTAATTCCTGAATAATGTATAAGCGTCGACATACCACTCAAGCAATTTGGTTTGCTTTGCAGTGAGATCGGACTCTTTTGATTCAGGATCTTTAAGATAACTCAGGATATCATCCTTATTGGAATCTATTGATATTGGTTTAGCCATTCAAAACCTCCAATCTTTTTTTTACCAGATCCAGTTTAATTTGGTTGAGCTGGTAACGAGAAAACACCTTTGCTTTTTGGTGCCCATCTGGTAAAGTTTCAAGCTTCTTTTTATCCTTCGAGATATTGGGCGGAATATTCTTGAGGTGAGCAAGTAATTTATCAAGAGGTAATTCATTGATTTCCTCCTTCATAGACTTCGCTTTCTCTACTAATATTTTACCTGAATGCTTATATTCATCAATGACAGCCCAGCAAGCGTTCACCTGCTCATGATCATTCAGCAATGTCTGAGCCATTGCTAATCGTTTATCCGGATCATCAGTGAAACCAATTTCAATAAATAATTGCTGTGAACGTCGATAATGCATATTTTTTCTCCGGACTACTTCTTTGATCTTCTCGGGAAATAAAAAGTAATCGTCATTCAAAGCAGCTTTGGCAGGGATGTCAAAAGACTCTAATGGTGCAATGATCGATTTCTCTGCTACATCAGCAATAACCTTGACATCGGATGGACGATCCTCCTGGGAGAGCTTCTTCAGCTCCTCAAGTAACCGGTTAAAATGAAGCGGCGATGATCCGCTTCGAAAAAATGAGATCAGAACTTTGCTCGAGGCAAATTTTTCGAACAACACACGACCTTCCTCATAGCTACGATGCGAGTTTTCTAAATACCTTTGAATAACGGAAATTGCCATAAATCAAAGGTATTTGAGCGAATTTTAGCTAAAACGACACTTTCGGCTTATAGATATAAACCATTATATTAGAATCATTTAAAAAGGCTGGTATTTGCATGTAATCAAGAGCTTCGATAACATCTATACTTTCCCAATTATTCTCCTTCTGCCAATAGATATTTACATGAGCTTCGATTTCCTCACGTCCCATCAAAATGTTTTCACCGTCGGTTCTTATTGGCACAAAAAACTTATCCTCCAGGATATTGATAATCTTTACAATCTTTTCATTCATATTTTATGCATTTACAAAAAAGGCTCTTCAACAAGAGCCTTTTTATTCATGAATTATACAATGCTATGGTCCAACCGGTTCCAACAAAATTGGCGGCTCATAGATCGCCGGCGGAATCGGTGATTTTGAAATATAGGTCTGCACCAAAGTATTTGGATCCTCGATCAACTTACCAGTGCCACCTTCAGCTGTCTCCAGTTGAGCCGGGAACTG
This sequence comes from Sphingobacterium sp., assembly GCA_031277685.1. Lineage (GTDB taxonomy): Bacteria > Bacteroidota > Bacteroidia > Sphingobacteriales > Sphingobacteriaceae > Sphingobacterium. Next base: position 25,166 of record JAITLV010000267.1, read on the forward strand.
TTTAGTTCCCAAAACCTTTGCTGTTCCATTTTGCTCAATGGCGATAAATACCATCCGGCGATTCGCAGTTGATGCAACAAAGCCAGAGATGGTCGCATCATTTTTAGGATAAGATACTTCCATTGAGTTCTGGAAAGACTTTCCATCCCGAGCACCGATCAAAGAATACTTCAGCTCACCAGTTTCTAAAGTAACATACAGCTTCTTGAAGGACTTACCAGTCTTAAATTTGAAATCATCGGCAGCCTTTACCGTAACCAAATCTTCAAAATCCGTAGCGGTTTCAGTCACTATCTTAGATAGCGCGACGGGCCACGTTTCTATATCTTCAGTGAATGCGTAATAAACTTCACCTGCAACACCTCCAGGATTGAAAACTCCCTGTTGAAAAACAATATCTTTTGCATTCAACCCCATTAATAAAACACCAGCACTTTTTAACGGGACAAAGGAGCCGATAAAGATTGCTGAAGCAAAAGCCAATCCAACAGAATTATTACCGGTAGCTGAAGCAATGGTATTGCCAATAAAAAGGGAAACCATGACCAAACATACCATCCCAACGAAAAATTTAATTGCGCTGTTCATCAATTAGTCCTCCTTTACTTCTTTTAAAAAACCTACACCAAGTTTTAACAAGCGGCCAACCAAATCCGAATCTTCCAAAAGATTTTCAGTAGTGAATTCTTTCCCTTCAAAAAAGAAAGTTTTGCCATGGATAGAATAGGTTTTACCCTTATAATCCAAAGTTTGAAAGCCATCTTTCGCGGCTTTTTGAACCTTTTCAAGCGACTTTGACATGGTAGTCATCAGCTCCATCGCTTCGTCACGTTCAGCAGTAAGGGTATCAACGGAGTCACTCAATGATTTGTTATCCACTTTCAAATTACTATTCTCAGTGTTTGTAACAACAAGATCATTCTCAAGACTTGAATTCTTGGAAGTAAGTTCTTCATTTTTAGACTTCAGTGCATCACGCTCTTTTGTTAGAGCGGCAATTTCTTTGTCCTTTCCAGCAATAATCTTTGCTATCGCCGGATCCAACTCTTGTTGAGTTGGTTTATTTTCATTTTCAGCCATTGCTTTAAATCTTTTAATTTTTAAAAATTTGATTGTGGGACCAGCCCACAACCAAAACAACTATATACTTAACTATGAAAAAGCCTATGCAGCTACTAAATCCTGGTCATTATGGTAAACATAAGGCAAGTACCAGAATCCTAATCCGATCCACCAATCAGAAAGCAACTTCACATCGCGATCTACCTTCTGAACATCGAATCTACCTTGGTTATCACCAGCCTTCATTGGATTTGCCTTATTGAATTTTGGAGTAGTGAAAATCAGATCGCTACCATCCATGGCCGGATATCCTTTGACTATGATCTGCGGATCATCAATTAGAGTAGATAGATTCGGTTTTTGCTCGTAGTTCATATTGTATTTTTTACGAATCCCCTCGCGATACAAGCGCTCGACCTTTAGGCTCACCGAAACTTCTGATAACTCAGTACGGATCAAATCAGGAATATTTTTGACAAAATTTTCAATATAATCAGCTACCTGAACTGGATCGGTAGGCATGGCACCCATTACAATCTGTTTTGTTTTGCCGGCAGCAAATCCATCACGGATCTTTTTACGGATGCCATTTAACGATGCACCAGCAGCTGTAGCTGTTCCATCTACGATAGCGCCTTTAACTCCTTTAAAGGATTCCAAGAGCTCTAAGTCAGCATAGTACTGCTTAACAATAAGCTGCTCTGAAATATAACGGACAATAGGCCAATCCTTACGCTCTAGCTTATTTTCAGCCAAAAATCCGAGCCAAGACGGCATAATTTCGTCTGGAGAGATCAATTCATCGATCTTAACATGATCGAGCTCAATTTTCTCTAACTCAAATTTGACCTCATTACCAGCAATCGGCGTAAATTTGCGCTGAAATGCCTGTAATACCCGTTTGATCGAAGCTGTTGCTTTATAAACAACAGTATCGTTCGTAGGCAACAAAGGGAAAGATTGCGTAAAAACAGATCTCTGCATCAAAACCGTCTGAAGGTTCTGCATCCCTTGCCCACCATCTACATAATAGCTACCAAATTCGGCTATTACTTCATTAATGTTAATTTTCATTATACATCGTTAAATTAAAAACACATATTTTTTACTAACCGAAAATGCCACGATCGGCGATCCGATTGTGTGCAGCGACAGAGATCTCTTCCTCCTCTTCTATTTCAGGATCTTCTGTGGATTTTTTTGCGGATTTCGATTTCGTTCCAGGATCATTTGCAGCACGTTTAGCAATAACGCCTTCCAAAGTTTGGATTCGCGCCTGATTCGCTTGGATTGTTGCTTCCTGGTTCGCGATCGTTGTATTAGCCGTAGCTAACGATGCGTTTGCAGTCGCAAGTTCAGCTGTCACGCGTGCACCCTCATCGATGACAGATTGCTCGACGATTGTAAAATCCGTAATACCAGCTGAAGTCAGATCGGCGTTAGCCAAATCCAAAGCAGCTTGAGCTCCTTCAGCTTCAACAGAAGCCAATGCAGCCACATTGTTAAAATTGTTCATATTAAAATTTTTAGTTTTCTTGTTTGAAGTGAGTGAGCGGAGATGCCTTATAGCATCGTCCATTGTCCCTATGCCGTCTATAATTCCCATTTGAAGGGCTTCATCAGCGAAATACATTTTACCGGTGGCCCAGCTATCATTTTTTAACCGACCACCACGCCCCAAACGTACAGCGTCTAAGAGTTCGCCTGTGACCAGGGAAATACGATCTTCCAATTCAGCGAGAGCATTCTTATCCCCAGATTTTGCGAGTTCATAGACTGTATTTTTGTCCTTTGACTGCTTCGCTTTAATAACAATCCTCTTAACACCTTCTCTTTCTTCACGTTCAGTAGCGTCAAGTAAAGTGGAATAACCGCCAAAACTCCCAATTTCACATAGTCTGGAGGAAGCAAATACAGCATCTGCAGCAGCAGCAATAAAGCCTCCTCCACTGGCTGCCATACCACCATTGACATAACTTAAGCTCGGTTTTCCAGAAGCCATAATTGCCTGCATAAACTCTAGAACTCCATCAGCTTGCCCCCCAGGAGAATCAATCAGAAAGAAATGGGAAGTTATATTGGAAGCATTTTCAGCCTCGTTAAATGCGCTATGCAGCTCATGCGTTCCATCACCACAAAAGCCATAATGCATGATAGGCCCACGCAGATCGTAGAGTGCGATTGAATCCTTACTTGCTTTTGACCAACCATCACGGTAATTGTAACGAGCCAATGAAGGATCAAGAATAATGTTAGAAGGAGTCGATGAATTGAAAGAAACGGATTCACCATTAAGGAGCATCTGGATTAAGCTCCAGTTTGCGTCGATCCAGGATTCATCCAGAAGCCACGATGATCTAAGAATTGAAGAAATTACATTGAAACCATTCATTAAAAAAGCCGATCAATTTATTAAGCACAAAGATTGATCGGCTTTTTTGCTTAGAAACGACTATAAATTGATTGTATAAGGATATATCGGGGCACTTCCGAGGCATTTTCCTTCAAATGAATATGTGTAGCGTTTGTCTTTCGCTGAATAACTGTACGTAAAAAATAGGTCGCCATCCAGCCCGGCAATCCGTTGTTTGCCGAGTAGATCTACAAATACAATAACATACCGAATCGTAAAATTTCCCATACTCTTAAAAAGATCCTGAATTTCGGAAGAATCTCCAGGAAAAAACCCATCTATATTTGTATCAAAATACCCTCCATTGTCTGAGGTCTGATATTTCTCTCCAAAATCCAAGGAGTCAGAGCTTGCATATCCGGTGTACCAATAAGACGAATTCTTAAAAACCACCTGCTGTTGAGCCAGTCCTTTATGAACATGGGGAATTTTCTCTATCTCATGTTTTGGAATGAAGTAGAATGATCCTAATCCACCAGGATTTAAGATCGGACGCTTTGGGAAATTCTTTATCATAATACAAACATGGTTTATTGACCAGGATAAGAAACGACATTCAAAAAGTGTAAAATTTTGCGACACTTTCGTCCCCTAGTTTTTTGTCATTTTAAAGTCACAAAGATTTAGGCAATGGATTTTTTAAAGAATTGTCCTAAAATTTCATTTTGACGATCCCGATACCGCTCGTAATCCTTTTCCAAGGTTCTGATGCCAATTATATCCTCATGAAGATTGCACTTCTTCATAAAATCGATAATGCACTGCCTGATCTGGGACCGATTATAAGTAATATGAAAATCCATGTACGAATGGAACTCATCCAGGAACATGAATCTTACCATATTATTAAAATCAACAAGAGTTTTACTAGGCACACAATAGCCGCTGTTTTTAAAAGTTCTCTCCGTTATCTGGACAGTTAGCTCCTGATCATATTTTCCCAGGTCAATACGATGGTTATTGATGGGTAGATTCTTTTTTTTACACAATGAATTTAAAAGGAAAATACCGAAGATATTTTTCTTTGATAAAATGAAAGGATCAGTATCAAACTTGGAAGAAAGATATAGCTTGTTAACCTCGGTTACTAAAATTGGTATGTCTACGACCATGACACAAAAATATCCTGTTTTGGATTCGGATTACATCAAAACCGTTGAAAGTGTTCCAATGTTCCAATGCGTTCCTACTGTTCCAATGTGTTCCAATAGGTTTTTTTAATAAAATATAGCTTTAAATATATTTAAATAAACTTTTGGAACAATTGGAACGATTGGAACACTTTTTCGTGCATTTGAAACGTTTGTTATTTTTTGTTTATTAACTCACAAAATCAGCCCCTACAGCTGAGAAACGCACCGTGGAAAAATTGGCCGGAAATAATCATAAAATTGGAACAGTTGGAAAATATTAGGAAAATAGGCCCTAAGTGACCTTTTTTAATTGGAACGATTGGAACAGCCATTGGAAAATCGTCGATTTTGCTCCAAATGTTCCAAAGTGATCCCGTCATTCCAAAACGCTCCAAAAGAGAATTTTTAAAAAGGGTGCCCCTAAGAGCCACAAATCAATATTTGGAATCTTTGGAGCATTTGGAGCACTTTTTAGTATATTCGAATCGAATTGTATTTTTCTTTTTGTTAGCCAAACAAAATAGCCTCCATAGGCTAAAAACTCAATTTCAAAAAACCTCATTTTTTAGCTACACTTTTTGGAACAGGAAAAAAATGTTCCAAAAAATAGTGGGAAATAGGATTTTACTTTTGGAACGTTTGGAACAGGCTGATTAATAGAACAATTTTATGAAGAAATGAAGTTTTTAATCCTAAAATATCTTGTATCAATGGCAGAAGATGTACAAAAAGAAATTGTGAATACTATTTCTAAAGCAACCGATTTAGTAGCAGATCCAGTTAAACAGCGATTGTCCCACCCTCTGATTGGCTCTTTTATAATAGCATGGATTGTATTTAATTGGGAACCCATTTTGTATATGATTTTCGCGAATGCCAGTATCGAGGCAAAAATCACCTATGTAAACAGTTGTTTTCATACGAGTACTTGGGATAAATGGAGGTTATATTTTTTACAACCGTTAGGAGTTGCTCTTTTCTATTATGCTATTTTGGCTTGGGTAGACAGAGGTTTAGATGCAATTAACATAAGGACTATTAAAGCGAAGATTGCACATGATGCCCAAATAAGGGCTAACAAATTTGAAGAGGAAAAACAGGTCGTAAAGAAACAAAAAGAATTGGAATCTGAAAAAGCTAAGAACAAACCGCTTGAAGATCTGAACCAAGAACTCTCATTGGCTAAAGCTGAAATTGAGAACAAGGATAATTTAATAAGCATTTTGCAAAAAGAAAGGTTGTCGTTACAGGAAGAAATTAATCAGACACAACAGTCCTTAAATATGCAAAGAGATAGATTTACTGAATATCAAAGCGATACAAATAACGCATTAGATATCCAAGGAATTAGATTTCACCATACTGAACGTGCACTTTCTACTCTAATTAATTCTATGGAATCTCGATTGAGTACTAGTGAACTTAAAAATATGATAAAAGATTTAAAAGCAAATGTTCCAGAATGGGGGGACTTCTTGTCCATAGCAGGAAAAATTGATCAAATTGATAAAGCGGATACAATATATTATCACACATTTTATCCTGCAGCAAAGAGAACTGTTTTGGATAAACTCAGAGAAGAACTTGACAAAATTGACACTTCAATTCAGTTTGAAGCGAAACATGACGGAATCGGATTCGTTGAATCTATCAGAATTATTGGTGATAATCCCAACCTTGAACCACAAATTATAGAGATTTTCAAAAAGCTTGTTAATTTTGGAAGAACTGGTTAAACATACCTCTTTGAGTACTATTACTAGGTCAATGAATCCATTGACCTAGTAAATATTTTATTTATGTTACTTCTATCACGCCTATATCACAATATAATTCTATTAAATCTGTACATCAACAGACTTGTCTGACCCCCGATTGCACTCGCTCAAGATACTTTTCCATACTCAAGCAATTTGGTTCTAATTCTAATCCTTATATATCGCATCGATCCAACAGCTGTACCTTCAGGGATATCCAACATCTCGGCAATCTCACGGAATTTGTAACCGGCCATATTTAGCCGGAATACATCCCGATGCAAAGGATTTGCAGTATCGACTATCTGATCCAACTCCGTTAAATACATTTTTGTAAGTGCATCATTATGACTGATCGGTTCACTATCTAATAGCAGCTGCATGTTTTTCTTTTGTCTTCTGATCAGGCTCACAAACTTTTGCTTAAGTACATATTTAAAATATCCGTCGGTTAGGTCATTCGTGCGATCACGCGATCGCCATATTGAGATGATCGCTTCTTGAATGATGTCATTAGCATCATCGATATCTTTTGTAAGGCTTATTGCATACCTAAGAAAGCGTTTTGGAGCGTTCGCTAAATATTGTTCAATCATTATTTTCTTTGGTTGTAAATTGTCTACTTTTCATATGGGCAGTGATCAATAAACTGATACTGCTCTCACTAACATTATATTTTTTCGCTAACTCTTTAAGCATATATTCGCCAGTATAGAAAAGTTCTATAATTTCTTTCTTCTGCTTTTTTGAGAGTTTACGGGAAACCATTTTATTTTTATTATCTAATCTTCATTTGAACATTAAAACCAGCTTTCATTAATTGGCCAACATAATACCTTGGACCAACTGGGATCTCCTTAAAAGATTGATAAGGATAAACGTCAATTTCCCTGAGTCCTGGATCAATCGTAAAACCTGCATCTCTAACCATTCGATACAAATAATTAAGCCTTGATTGCTTTAAACCACCTTTTTTTAAGCCGTCCTTTTTCATCGTTCTCTTAATTAAATAATTCTGCCTGATCCTGTATTGGCACAGATGGGCCTTCCGTAAATTCAATATTTTCGACTAGCATGGTACCTCTACGTTTATCTCCAGCTGTATATTCAGTATAAAGTCCTTCTACTTTGATTGGCGTTCCTGCAGTCAACCGGCGAACCTCGTCCAATTTTCGAGAGAAACAAGAGACCTGAATAATTTTTTCTACCTTAAAACCATCCTTCTCATATGATTCATCAATTTCCATTGTCCATGATACTTTAGTTTCTCCCAACGTCTCAACGATAACTGCATCTTTGTACCGTACTGCTCCATTGATAACACGCTGAGCTCCTACTGGAGCCACCTCGCGTTCTAGGTTTAGATTCATCATGTCATAATCAAACACAAAGGCACTAGATGGAGTGGAGGATCCATTCTTCTTTTTAAAAACTGTTGATTTTATCGTACCTATATAAGATTCCTGTTCCCTCATAAAATTTGTAATTGTTTCGCTATTTAGACCTGTTTTTCCAGTCTGCTGACGAGTAGCGTTCATGTACAGTGGATGGATATTTGTCATCCTGATATAGAGAAGCTTTTTTGGTTCTTCAAAAGTCTTTACACGAGTATTTTTACCATCTTGTCCAACGTCAGCCCGTGATATAATTAAAGGTACCGAGTCCCGAACGTCAATCTTGAAATCCCAGCCATCCGTGATCATATCCTGTTCAAGTAAAAATTCTAAAGTTTTCCAGAAAGTTGCCAAAGAATCAGATTCGGTAATTCGCTGAGATAATGAAATAATGGACCGCTTAACATGATCAAAGAATTCTTCATAAGAAAATGGGAAGTCAATCATTCCATCGAGCAATTTGCGAAAAGTCAACATCGTACAAAAGTTTTGTTGAATCCGACTTTTTACGCGAACGCCTATCGTTTCAAATGCTTGAGATAATTTTTTAAACTCTTGAGCATAAAACTCAGCATATTTGCTTTCAACCAATGAGCGATACTGAAGAAGCTCAACTAAAATCCCACTTAAACCTTTTTTCTCCCATGCTTTCAATCTGTTAAAATTGTCTATCTGTGCTTGCGTTCGGTTGGTAGCGGATATCTGCTCCGGAATTGACCTGGATAAAACAGATGCATCATCCTTCGTTGATAGGAATTGACCAATAAGAATTAGAGTACAATAAATTTCCTGAACCTCGGTTTTCTTCTTCTTAGTCATTGAACCTTTCTCCCGACCTTCGCCGTCAAATCCAGCTTTGATTCCGCCAAACCATTCTGGTTTGATCGTATTCTCGTCAAATTCATTGAATCCAACAGGACAGTTGCGGAAGCGTTCCATTCTCGAGAAGAATGCAAAGTCGGTACCGTGATTCAAATTGAAGAAAGGCATTTCTTTAAAAAAAAGGTTGCATATTGATTCGGCAAAAACTGATTTACCTGAACCCACGGAACCATAAACGTAAAAGTGAGGACATGAAGAATTAAGAGCGTAAACGATATCCCTAAAAATGGAGACGAAAACAAACATTAACCCAGTCCATGCATTAAGGCCATATGCACCAACAAACATCTCTGCCCACTCAGAAAATGTAAATGGTGCCGGTGACCACGACAGATAACGGTCATTTTTATAAATGTCATCTTCAGCCCGAACCTCATTAGCCAAGGAACTGGCTGCCATCGATAAGTAATTGGTTCCATTAACATCAGTAAAACCATATTCATTAAATGCGTGAAGAGAATCATTATGATAAACCCGGTTATAAAATGACCAAAACCCTTCAGGCTGCCAGCCCAGTGTTTTCAACTCAAAACATTTCGGGTACTCCCTTAGTAAAACTGATTTAAGTTTATTCAATTGGGATTTTGCAAAACCATCCATAAGAAAGTACACACCCTCATTCATCAATATCGATTCGAACTGATCAACAGATGTAAAAGCTTTGGAGGGTAGTTCCAAAACTGTTTTTGATATACCATTATCAACTTCAGTCAAACGTCTATTGGCATTTTCGTCTTTCGAATAAACGTGGATCAAAGGCTTGATAATAAAATTGGTCAGTTGCTTTGCCCCTTTGTCTCCCATATGGAAATAGATACCAGTATGCTGAATGCCGTCTTTTTTAGAGTCAAAACCTAGTGTATAGAATTTTTCCTTATTTATCCATGATGGCAATATAGACTCCTGATCCTGTTTCCTTTCCTCAAGTATCACTCTCTCTTCAATCAAACCTTCAACGCGTTTTGTCAACGTTCCAAGCTTCATCTTCTTAGCTTTAGAAATTCGCTCTATATAGCTCTCACGCAGATAGTCCGACTGCTCTAGCGAAACCATCATTGCGATATCGGCCAATGCCTGATCCTTCAAATGGATATCGTCCTTCGCATGATCCAAAAGATACATAGCTTTCCACATTACTCCATCTTGAGTATGGTTTTCCAGCCACTCCTCAATAGGATTCTTACGGCCTTCCAATCCTTTTACAGGCATGTCACCATCCTTTGGAAGTAGTTCACTACCTAGAACTTTACACAACGTGTCCGGATCGTCCTCTTTGTCCGGACGCGCGACGTTGACTCGAAGCCCGGCAGATATTAGGATATCAATTGATTTTAAAGTAGCCTTATGACCTGCATCATCTCCGTCAAAGAATATCGTCACGCTTTGACAGTGCCGGGAAAGCTTTTGTGCATGACTTTCCGTTAAAGCGGTGCCACATGAAGCCACTGTATTACGGATGCCCATCTGGTGCATCATGATCACATCGATGTTGCCCTCGACCAAAATTGCATTCTTCTTTTTCCGGATCTCCTGTTTGGCAAACCAAAGTCCAAATAGGACCTCTTCTTTTCGGTAGAGTAATGAAGTCTTAGAGTTTATATACTTCGGTCCATCCCTCTTTTCCTCATCATTTTTTCTTCCGGAGAAAGCAATGATATCGCCCCGATCACTATGAATAGGAAATATTACTTTGTTGATAAAAGTGTCATAAACGTTACTATTATCGTTCTTTTTCACCAAACCAAGTTCTTCAGCAATTGCATATTGACCATTGTTGAGCACATGTGGAGTGATCGATTTCATGGCATCTGGAGAATACCCGATCTGCCACTCCACTATTGTATCCATTGAAAGCCTTCTATTTTCCAAAAGGTAATTTACCGACCAATGGTTGATCGGTAAACCTAGAATATTGTTAGTCCACGACTTCTGAACAAACCTGTTAAGGTCGATCATCGTAGTACGTTTTTCCTTAACCTCCTTATCTTCTTCATTGGAAAGCGTCTCTTCAACCGTCATTGAGTATTTGGCAGCTAGTTTATGTATAGCATCCGGAAACTCCATACGCTCCTTCTCCATCAAGAAAGTAACCACATTCCCTCCAGCACCACAGCCAAAGCACTTGTACATCTGTTTAGATGGACTTACTACAAATGATGCTGTTTTTTCATCATGAAAAGGACAACATCCCTGCAGATTAGATCCCTTCTTCTTCAATTTCACTACTTCGCCAATTACATCTTCTATTTTTGTGGCATCTAATATTTTATCTATACTTTCTTGAGTTATCATGGATTTTTAATTGAATTATAATTGCAAGTATTTTAATGAGGAAAATGAGCATGTTATCGATGGTCGTAAAGGTATTTTTGAAACTCGGAAAAAAGTATGGCCAAAGCTTGCTTACGAGATTCCACAAGCTTATTCCCCGTTTCGTTGAAGTAATTAATCTCCAGCTTTTTCACAAAATAATCTTCGCTGATCTGCAGTAAAAAATTGACAAAAGTTTCCTCACCCCAACCTCTCCACCTGTGGCCATAAAAACCCCAGTCTGAGTCTATAAATAAGCTTCCTTCAGGAGTAAATGAAAAAATGGCAAAGGACTTTTCCGGATGGATCACCGTCACTGTTCGGGTGATTGATTCAAATATTCTCAAATCCATATAAAAGATTACTTAAAATGTTTTTTCCACTGAGTTGGAATCAATTTCAATTCTGTTACTTCCCTTCCATATCCTGCGACCTGCTGCATTAGATCAGCAACTTTATATTCGGTATTCGGCATGATGAGCATGTATCCACCTGTGGGCTTATTGGTTCCCTCAATCGCTCTAATATCTCCTTTGGAAATTTCGACAAGGACTAATACAGACAAAATCTGACCTGATTTATCGAACTTTATATTTGATTCTAAAATATTATACATGATTACCCTTTTAAGATTAAATAATTCAGTTAATTCTCCGATTTTACAGCTTCAGTTTTATTCTCAACTGTGATCTTAGTTGCTCCAGCTCTTTGCGACATCACTTGTTTTCCAAGATCAGTGATCCCTTTCGATTCATAGATTTTCATTGCTGTAGATACGTCAATTGCTTGGCGTGTTTGTTCGTCGAGATCAAATGAAAGTGTAATGAAGTTCAGATGAACACCCAGTTGCTCGAGGACTTTATTGCTTTCGGCCAAAAGATGATTTTCTATTTCAGACTGGTCGAGCTCCACGATATCCTCATCAACAAATATCCGTTTGGCCACATCCTTGATCCTTTTGTCGATCACCATGTTCTCAGCCATTTCAAATGATTTACCAATTGCTTCCTCATTATCAGCATCGACATTGGCTTTCCCCAGGAACTTAGCTTGTTTAATAAATGCAAGCGCATCAATAATTGAATAATCATAATCAATATGGACATTCGCGCGAACTTTATCTTTTAAATTGGAAATGAAAGTGGCTTCGCCCTGCATAGGAAAATTCGGAACCACAACTTTCATATAGCACATATTCAAACCACCTTTTGGCACAGCTTCACCGGCATTGATCTTTTTCCAGGTCATACCACAATCCTCCGAGACAACGACCTGCTGATTTGATTTCGCATAATTACAGGATTGAAAAGTTATCACAACTCCAATAATTAATAGTGTCCAGATACGCTTTGTTGCTACGTATGCGCCAGCGACCAATATGATATAGGCCATCAATATAAAACCGAAGGTAAACGGATCATTCAAAGCGTAGTTTCCTAGCACCATTTTGTAAATCCCATAAGTTCCGCCTAAAACGCCTATGATGATCATGAGCGTAAAACAAGTTTTTGCTAAATTTTTCATAATGATTTGATTTATTTATTTAGATTTTTACTTTTAATAAGCTTTCCATCAAGCAATTCAACAAACTGCTCTTTAATGTATTCATAAGGTTGACCAGTGATTTCAGCAACAGCCCGGAAAATCTTCTTTTTCTTATTATTACTTAAAGTAATAGTTGAGGTTCGATTGAGTAGATCCTCCATTTTATCAATGTTCAACTTTTGCCCTAGACATTTTTTTTCAAGATCTTCAATCTTCTTCTTCAGACCACGGATCACCAAGGCTTTGTTCTCCTCGATCTGGACATAATTCCCGAACTCATTAACCATTGCAATACAAAGCAGCTTGGTTGCATGTTCGTATCCTTTTGCATATTCCTCATTAAAATCATTTTTGATTTCAGTGGCACCGATATGCTTGATCTTTCTGCATATCCTCGAAAGTGTAGCTTTGATATCCATTATTTCCCTTTGTTATATTGTCCATCGATCCAAAGCATATAGCCGATACCGATACAAATGATTATAAAAATTGTTAACGCTGCCATAGTTATTCCTCCGTCATTTTAAAGTCCAAACAATAATCTGCGAACTCGTACTTTTCAAACTCCTTCAGCTGAATTCCGTAAGTTTTCCCAAATGGAGCAAAGCCTTCCTGATCATTAAATGCTGATATCAGACCTTGCAAGGAATAATTCATTCCAGCTGAAAGCTGAAAAACTTGCAGCGAATACTTTTTAACTGCTTCTGAAACCTCATCTCCTTCCTCATCCCAATCCCAATCAAAGAAGTTCAGAACCTCTAAAGCAATTTCTTTAGTGAAAATTTCAGTGTTTACCTCAATGACGCAACTGGCATCACCACACTGGTAGTCAAATTCATAAGTTCTTTTAGCCATGATTAACTTTCAAAATATGTGAGACCTGGACGCCATTGGCTATAACCAACAGAGCATCTTGGATATTTTGCTCGCAAGCGTCTAAATTCAGCCGTTTCCTCATCGAATGTATTATGAGAAACCTTTACCCTCGCAAGCAGTGCCATTTCAGGATAGTTATGACATTCAATAATTTGCTTAGCTTCCTCCTCTTCGACCACTTGGACTCCAAACCCTTGGTGTCCGTGCTTCTTCAGCAATTTGTCATGTACTTTTCTTAAATAGAGATCTGATAGATCGGTGATATTGGCATAATCAACAAACTTCCCATTCTTAGATGCTACAATCCACTTCTTCATATCAGCTCCTCAAAATAATCCAACTTAACATCCTCTTCCTGATAGTGGCAATAATGAGCGAGCGAACAATTGTTCTGAAACTTCTCAGACAGCCGTTTCTTTTCTTGCTCAATCTGAAGTGTGTCCATATGACGTACATCAACGCGAGCCAAAACATTGTGCCGAACGTAGACCTCAATAAAAGATACCTCTACCAATTCCGGATACTTCCTTTCTAAACTATCTGACTTCGCATGGTTCAAACCCATGTCGTAGGCCATTTTTATTCCTTCGAAATATCCGACGGACAGATCACCATTTAGCGACCAATTAATAAATTTTGTTTCCATTCTATTCTTCTATTACTAATATTTTAATATATCCCCTGACCTGATCAGGACACCGAAAACTAGGGGCGGATCAAAGAACGATTCAGGTCGTCAAGCCCGTGTTAATTTTAAAATTGATTTGAATACCATTTGCACCAGTTGAACAGACAGACAATAACTGTGACATAATGATCGTAGAACCTCGATCTAGGGCTTGGAGCAATTTCCAAGATATCCGACTCCAACATAATTACTTTCTTGACCAATAATTTGAGGGAATCCTTTTCGTAGTAACTTCGCAGCACAAAGTCGATCCGACGCAGTGCAATATCTTGACGTGAAGTCATGTGCATTGTGAGCGCATATTGACGCTGTTTCATAAACTTGGCTAACACATCTTTAATAAATACGCGTTGACGAATGGACCAAATATTAAAGGCCTGCTGATTAGAGTAGAATTTGACAACCTCATCCTTTCTATGGCAGAGAACCGGATATTTTAATATCATTTCTCCCTTCGATCTATCAATTGTTGTGTTGATCATGGCTATTAAGGTTGATGGTTAGATAAAATTTACAACTGGAGCCGGTAAGACGAATGCCGTAAATTTACCGATCACACAACCCGGATGAAATTTTCGAAGATTGTCCAGGGCTCTCTTTTTTCTACCTCTAGAAATACCGGTGATATCTACTCGAGCAACCAGAGTTTCATTTTTCCAGCAAGTGATGTAAGACAAAGTCTCTTCTTTTGGAGTTACCTGTAAACCTACCTGAGTAGTATTATTCACTAGCTCATGCATCTCATTGAGACATTTTGAAAAATCCTTGTGCGATTGACCATAATCTATTCTCATAGCGTAGCGGTCAGTTAAAAGTTCTATTTTCATAGGTTTTATATTAAGTTCTTGTCTTTGGCAAACAGGATCATTTCATATTTTTTGAAGAAATTCCCCTTCTGCTGTATATTGGTTATATGAGAATTTACCGTATGCTCAGATATCTCCATGATATCGGCAATCTCTTTGTTAAGTTTTCCTTTGGCCACTAGCTTTAATGTCTCCAGTTCACGCTTCGTTAATTCTCCGTTTTCGACTTTTAGAGTAGTGCAGATCCTACCTTCATATTTACAAGTGCCACGCTTTCCGCAATCGAAATATTCAGCGTAACCTATAGTCCCATTTGCGTGGATATCGGGTTCCGTGTCGTACTTCCCAAATCTGCAGAAGATATAAAGAGCGATCATTTCATCTTTGTTAGTCACATTCCAGTCTCTGATATCAAGAATAACTTCCGGATGCGCAGCCATGTCTTCACAAACGATATCGATAGCCTCCTGAGGGAAATCTCCCCAGATCCAAACTCTCCCGGCATGCGTACACTTCAGAACCTGATCTCGATTCGACCAAAAGAATTCGTAACCGTTATCTTCAATACCAGCAGGGAGCTCTTGGTTTATGACTTTTAATGGGATCATGTGTAAGAAGTTTTACAACTAGGCAGGAAGTATATCTAAAGAATCAATTTTTTGCTCAAGGCTTTTGATTTTCTCGCGCTCTTCTTTTATTATATCAATCGCAGCTTCGGCTACTTGATTAACCCTTTTTCCTCCTTTGCCGCTCAACGCTCTGCTCACAGTAGCTAAGCTAACGTGCAGCTTCTCCGCAATCCGATCCATACCGTCGGTGGGTAGTGCTGCCTTTAACTTATTTAGATACTTAGTACTTAATTGCGATTTCATATCCTGTTTCATTTTATGAATTTTGACTTCACAAATATGAAATGTTTGCAAATAATATGCAAGCAATATTCATAAATAATGAATTTAATATTCATATCAAATTGATATTCAATGAAATAATTTTTCAGATTTTTGTATTATGAAGGAACCGATAGGAATAGTTATTAAAGATAGTATTCGCCAGTCAGGTATGACTCAGGAAGACTTTGCCAACGATATGGGCATGACGCTCAGAAACTTAGCTAATCTATTTGGAAAAGAACATATACCTATGGAACAGTTAGCGAGGGCGTCAAAAATAATGAAGCGAGATTTCATAACTGAATATGTCGAATGGTTGCATGAAAAAACACCTGAAATTAAAGAGTATGAAAATTTTCTTCATAAGGAATATTTAGATCATGAACAAAGTGGCATTGCCAACCATCAGAAAGAAGCTCCTGAGTTAATTTCAATTGCTCTTAATGTTAAAGGTACAATAGAGAGTGTAAGTGCAAATTTATCTGAGTTAATCTCAGTTGTGAAAAGAGAGGCTGAAAACAGGGGATTTAAATTAACCTAATTATGAGGAAACATTGTTATATACCGTTATTGCTTGTGCTGTTTTTATTAGGATGTAGTAAAGATAAAAATACTGTTGATGAAGAGAAACTGTATAAAAAAGTCCTAACGTTCACTTCAAACATATCGACAACAAAATATGAAGTAATAAATATTGACTCAAAACAAAAAATAGCCTCTGGCGATGATATAAAACCAACATCCCAGCAAGCCGAAAAGGACGGATATCGATATGTTTACAATCAAGAAATTAAAGTTAAAGCCGGAGAGAAATTGCGTCTCATTCTTCCTCTCAATGAAAATAGAAAATACATTACTATCCATATTGGGGGAGTATTTTCAGGATTATCATCTATAATACCTGAAAAGATTCAATATCTCGATTTCAAAATGGATGATAAGCTTTATGATTAATCTACCAATAATGACCCTAAGAATATTTTTATTATTCGGATTATCATGTCTAATTTTTATTCTATTCTCTTGTTCTAATGATCATTCAGACGTCGACAGAAAGGCTTTTGGTAGCATAGATTTTGGTGTCCGCAAAAATGAATATTATAAAAAAATTGATACTATACTTCCAAAGTTTAAAGAGCTTGATGAGTATAAAATTGGAAAATTCCGATTTACACAGATTGAGCCTGAATTTCATGCAGATTCATTGATCAAGCTAACTATACATGGAGTGCATTATGTTGGATATTCAACTTTTAGCGAAGATTATAATGCTATTTTTAAATCCCTCTCCGAGAAATATGGAGAACCTTCTGTAGTATTTAATGATCCAGCAAAACTTACAAGTGGTAAACTTGGAAATTTTCTAGCGACAACATGGTCATCAGGGTTCAAAGAAATTGAATTTAGATTTTGCAAGTATCCTGAAGAGGAATACAAAATTTTAATGATTATTCAAGACACATTCGCAAAATACGCTATCGAGTCTGAGAGAATTGATTATAATGCAAAGGAGTCAAATAAGATAAAAGACATATTATAATATGAACGAAGAAGAAGAATACGAAGGAAACAAGGTAAGAATCACATTTGAGCTGGCTGCTCCATATTCTACAATTCAGGAAGAACTTGATGATTACATCAGTGATATCCGTGAATTGGCAGAAGTAAGGGGATTCAAAGTATTGCCGTGCACAAATAGTACTACCGACCTATAACTATTTGATTACATGGGCCTAGGTACAGAACTGATTGGCGTACAGAAAAGGCCTTTAATTCATTTTAAAGGCCTTTTTTATGAACTTGATTTTTGGTTGATAAAATGCTTGAACATTTTTATTTTTTCACAAATTCACGTACACGTTCATCTTTAATCACACCCGACCAGTTCAGACCATAACCAAAATCATAAGCATGCCCCGCCTGGTCAATATATACTTCCATATCGAAAGGCAGGTCCTCAGCTTGTTTCTCCACCGTAACCATATTTGCGGGCATTTGCACGGGTAGTAAACCCGAAGGCTCATATTTCCCAAACATAATATCAAGTACCGCCTGTGTGGATATACCAAAATTTAAAACAATACCAGAAACTTCTTTTTCAAATTCAGCAAAGACCATTGGCTTGTTCGCAGTCACAGATACCACAACTGGTTTGCCCTTCATCATTGCTTTTGTATCCAAAATAGTCTGAAGATCCATCACATTGGCAGCAGTTGTAGTTTTATCTTTATAAGACCTATTCATTATGGAAGGATCGATTACAGGGTCACCTGCTGCCAGACTTTCCGCACGGGCAGCTGAAGCAGTATAAGTGCCATATTGCAAGGAAATTGGCACATAGCCATTACCACCATTTACACGATCCCGCTCGCTATACCCCCCTTCGGCACTAATGGGGCTCCGAACAAACACCAATGCCAGATCAGCATCATTGGGATTATCGGTCACATCAGCATATTTTCGCAAAACCTCTATATTGACAGGATATTCCAACTGCGCCTGTATGTAGTTACCCCACCAATCTTTCATCGCTGGAGTGTATACTTTAGGAACATACACTTTCTTTCGGCCACGAATAGGCATTTGCTGATCGATATTCTTCAACAATACAACGGACTTCACCTGAGCTTCATACCCCTCCTTCATGTAGTTCGGATTCCCGACAATCTTACGAGTTTCGGTAACATCAAGATACGGATTTTCAAAAAGTCCAATGCGGAAAATATTTAGTAGTAGCCTTCGCGCTGAGGCCTCAAACCTTTGTCGCATGAATTTTTCACCATGCTCCTTTACCCCCAACGCGTAAGCTTCAAGCACAGGGACTTTATCATTGTTTCCTCCAAATTGATCCACACCTGCCATTAAAGCCTTGTAGTGACGTTCAGCTATAGACAATCGTTCCACTCCCCAAGGTTTACCCGCAAATCCATCGGGCATAGGTGCTTCATCCCCCGTAATAAGCCAGTCTGAACAGATCACCCCATCATATCCATAAGTGCCACGCAGCAGGTCTGTTAATAAATATTTACTGTAGCCGTTTCCAACATTTTCACCATTTTTCTTATCCTGATCGAAGGAAATGGTATAATAGGGCATCACGGCCGCTGCTTTACTTGTTTTTCCTGCAAGCTGAAAAGCCCCATTCACAAAAGGTCCGATATGTTGCTTGAGATTATCCCCTGGATAAACAGCAAACTTACCGATCGCCCAATGACCATCTCGACCACCCTCTTCCGGGCCACCACTAGGCCAATGTTTAACCATTGCATTGACACTTTTGTAGCCCCAACCTAAGGCAATTTCATCTTTCCCCACAGAAGTTTGAAAACCATCAATATAAGCTCTAGCCATTGCAGTAGTTAGCGCCGGGCTTTCTCCAAAAGTCATTCCAATACGATACCAACGAGGTTCAGTACCGAGATCAATCTGCGGTGATAATGCAGTTGTAATCCCAAGCGATCGGTATTCCGAAGCAGCGACTTGACCAAACCGTTTAACAATCGCTGGGTCGAAAGTCGCTGCCATTGCAAGCCCGTCCGGCCACATGGAGATTTGACCACCCGCTCCTGCGTTGAACTCTGCACTTACCACCGCATTATGCCGCGGATCAGAACTGTTGTTTGCGGGAATACCCCATCCTATCCCTTCCACAAAACCTTGTAGTTCATTGTTCCAACGAGCGGCGGTCTCCGGGTCCTTTACCGCTGTCAATAGCACATGCCTTACTCCATCTTTATGGAGAAAATCGCGCTGTTGATCAGTTAGCTCCCAAGCCGAAACATCCGCATCAGGATAGTTTTTACCGCGATAAGTACCGGCCATAAACCCAATAGCAGGAGCCGGCAAAGCTTGATGCCTACTATACAACATAAGTCCAGCAATTTGATCAATCGTTAATTGCGAAGCAAGGTCTCTGGCCCTTTCCTCGGGTCCTAATCTCCAGTCTTCATAATGATCCAATTTTCCGTTTCGATTTAAATCCTTAAACTTCTTGCCAGCTACAGTCAGAATTTTCACTCCTGATGTTGTTGAATAACCCAATACCGGCCCCTGTTTATTCTCAACTTTTTGATAAACCTGACCTTGAGCCACCTGCGTTAAAGACAGACTAAAAGATAATGCAAAAATTAGTTTCCCTGATTTCATATAGGACATTATTTTGGTAAACAAATAATATGATGAATCTCGCCTCTTTATTGGCGGAAAAAAAATAGTTATAATCAGTTATTATTAATGCTTCGTAAAGAAGCATTACAATACTACAATCTTTTTAATCGAATACAAAAAACAAAATCACAAAATAAATACAAAAAACTCATATCCAATTAAATACATTAACATGAGCACGCTCTTTGTAATTTTCAGCCGAAGAACTGAAATTATTTTATCGATCAATTTACCTGTGATTGCGATATTTTTTTGTAATATTAATCCAAAGACAACAGGATATGGATTTCAGAACACAGATCATAAATGCATCGGCAGAGAGTTATGAAAAATTCCTACCACATATTTCTGTAGACACTGTCATCTTCGGATTTAACCAAGGTACCTTGAAAATCCTCCTGTTAAAAATGAATTACAACAAAGAATGGTTTCTCCCCGGGGGCTATGTTGGAAAGAATGAAGACACAGATGAGGCTGTCAAACGTGTTCTTTATGAACGTTCGGGCGTAAAAGATATCTTTTTAGAAGAGTTTGCTGTTTTTGGAAACCCCCAGCGTAACCAACAATCTTTTGCTGACTTCCCGGATACACTTTGGAACAAACAACGGTTTATTTCCATAGGTTACTATGCGCTGGTGAACTATACCTATGTCATTCCTCAGCCCGATGCACTAAGCGAAACCTGCCAATGGGTAGATTTTAAGGATGTAGCATCACTGGCTATTACGATGGACCATCGGAACATAATTGACAGGGCCCTACAGGTATTGCGTGAAAGACTGTCCTACAAACCTATTGGTTACAATTTATTGCCGGATAAGTTCACGCTCCCCGACCTTCAACGGCTGTACGAGACAGTCTTAGGAAAAAAGCTCAATCGAGGCAATTTCTATCGAAAAATGAAAAATATGGCGATCCTCGAGAAACTGGACGAACAGCGAAAAGGTGGAGCTCATAAAGCGCCCGACCTTTATAAATTTAATCAGGATATATATAACAGCATCTTAAAGGAAGGGGCAAACACGTGGTAATTGTAGTTCTTCCCCAGGCTCCTACTGACCGAAAACAAGGAATCCAGATGCCGCCTCAAAACTCGACTAATAAAAATATATCACCTTTTTCCAGATTAACCTGATAGCCGCCATAGGCATTCAATAAAAAAACAGCAAACACAACATGCTGCTCGATACTTCGATTTATTAGGCTGTATATTTATTTACGATACTTTCCAAATCCTCTAAATCAAATGGTTTGGACAGAAAATCATCTGCTCCAGCACGTTCTGCTAAGGATTGAATGTCATTGTTGGCCGACACATAAATGACTGGAATATGGTTAAAACGCTTATCCGCTTTCAACAGCCTCGTTGCTTCCACTCCGCCTATATTGGGAATCCAGTTGTCCATCAATATCAGATCGGGTTCAGTGGATTCTACCCGTTGGATAATATCATGCGAAGTTTCTGATACTTCAACATGGAATCCCAAATCCGTTAATACAACTGTTATGACTTCCAATATGATGGTATCGTCCTCAAATATCAATACAGTTTTTGTTTTACTCATATTTTTTAGTTTATATACCGTGTTCTCATTCAATTATACCATGTGACATACGTGTACTGCCAAATGGATTATCTTACAACGGGTAAAGCTTCTTCCAAATTTTTTGATTCCCAACCGCTGTAAAGTTATGCTGAATACTTGAAAATCGTATCGTTTCTTTACTCCCCAGCGCCAAATATCCTAAATTTTCTAGACTTGCGTCAAACAATTTAAACACACGTTCCTGCAGATCTTTATTAAAGTAAATCAAAACATTGCGACAAAGGATCAACTGAAAGCTATTAAAAGAGGTATCTGACACCAGATTATGGGTAGATAAAATCATTTTTCGTTTCAGATCAGCGTCAAATTTTGCCCATTCATAATTTGCCGTATAATACTTCGAAAAATCCTGTTTTCCGCCAGATTCCATATAATTCTCAGAGAATGTTTTTATTTGGCTTAATGGATAAACACCATTTCTTGCAATTTCAAGAACCCTTGGGTTAATATCAGTCGCATAAATCAATGACTTATGATACAAATTAGCCTCTTTCAATAATATAGCCAACGAATATGCTTCCTCTCCCGTCGAACAGCCCGCTACCCAGATCCGTATTAATGGATAGGTACCCAATTGAGGAAGGATTTCTTCCCGTAGTTCCCGAAAAAATAAGGGATCACGAAACATTTCCGTCAAGTTTACCGTAATCTCCTCAACAAAGTGCTGTAGAAATTCGGAATTGTCTTTTAAGGCAAATCTAAGTTCAGCAAAACTCGCCAATCGATCGTTTGTCATAATCCGATTGATCCTCCTCTTAATCGAAGCACGGCTGTACTGCAAAAAATCATAGCCATAATCGCGATAAATATCTTCAAGCAAGATATCTATTTCATGGTCCTTTATAATATTGTAGCCCAGCATCTAGATCAATCGTTCAATTTCATACATCAATTTATCGACATCAATCGGTTTCGAAACATACGATTGCGCTCCAGCTTCCAAACATTTTTCCCGATCTCCGCTCATTG
The DNA here is from genome assembly GCA_031277685.1 of Sphingobacterium sp. Taxonomy (GTDB): domain Bacteria; phylum Bacteroidota; class Bacteroidia; order Sphingobacteriales; family Sphingobacteriaceae; genus Sphingobacterium. Next base: position 47,668 of record JAITLV010000267.1, read on the forward strand.
CTTGTGCCGTCACAGCAATGATAGGAAGTTCACTAATTCGTTCCGAATCTCGGATCAATCGAATCGTTTCATAACCATCAATCTCCGGCATCATCATATCGAGCAAAACCAGTGCAATGTCATTATCCGACTCCAATAATGTAATTGCTTCGCGGGCAGTGGCACTACTCAAAATCTGATACCCCTTAGCCTTTAAAGTTAGTCTTAAGGCAAAAATATTACGCTGATCGTCGTCGACGATCAATATCACTTTATTCTGATCCATATATCAGTTACCCCTAATTTTCATATAGCCACACACGCAATAAAGACAACAGCTGATCAATATCCACTGGCTTGGAAATATAATCGGACGCCCCGGCCTGAATGCATTTTTCGCGATCTCCGATCATCGACTTCGCTGTTACAGCAATGATCGGTAGTCCTGCATATTTTGCATTTTGTCGAATATTTTTGATGGTCTCATAACCGTCCATTTCGGGCATCATCATATCCATCAGTACAATATCAATAGATTCAGCCGAAGCAAGTACCTCCAGGGCCTCTCTACCATCCATAGCTGGAATGACCTTCACCTGAAATTTCTCCAAAGCTTTTGTCATGGAAAAGATATTACGAACATCATCGTCTGCAACAAGTACATTCTTACCTTTCAGCACATCGGTTAACGTACCAAGACCATTGTTTTTTCTCCCCGCCTCATCTGAATTATTTACTTCTATTAAATGCAAAAACAGGCCGACTTCATCCAGAATCCGTTGATAGGAATGTGCTGTTTTCACCACAACCGAATCGGCATATTTCTTAATCTTAAGTTCCTCAGATTTAGACAGGTTCTTGCCGGTAAAGATGATGATGGGCAAATTTTCAAGACCTTCATGCTGTTTGATTGCTTCCAACGTATGGTAGCCCATTTCATCCGGTACTCCCATGTCCAAAATCACACAATCTACATCGGCTGTGCGCAAAGCTGTAATACTATCTTCGACATTGTCTTTTACTTCAAGTGAAATATTAAAACTACTTAAAAAATAAGACAATGCACTTGCATGTTTTGGATTCTCTTCGACGATAAGCACCTTCTTGGGAGAACGGCTTAGCGCAGATTCAATCTTTTGAAATACGCTTGTCATTTGCTCCAAAGCAACAGGCTTATTGATAAAATCAATTGCCCCCTTTAATAAACTTTCTTTTTTCACCTCGAGCGATGACATGATATGCACAGGGATATGTCGTATTTCCTTATTTCCCTTCAATTGATCCATCACGGCCCATCCATCCATTACTGGTAATTGGATGTCCAATAAAACGGCAACAGGACGATATTTTTGTGCAGCGGGTAGCGCTTGGTCCCCACGTACAACAACAACCCCCTTATAATTTTGTGTGTGCGTATATTTCAATAGCGCCTTGGCAAAATTAACATCATCCTCGACAATCAATATCACCTTATCACCGTCCTTAATTGTATCCCTGTCATCCGGCACCTCCTCCGGAATGCGAATCGTAAGCGGATTGTAGGCTTCCTCTTTAACGATTTCATTGACCTCCTCCACCTCCGAAGAAATCTCTTCAACGAGCTGCTCTTCCTTGGTTAATATCTCACCGACCTCGACTTTATCTTTTGGAATAATAAACAAAAATGTACTGCCCTTCCCTTCTTCACTCTCCAACTTGATCTCTCCACCCAAGAGACGTGCAATCTCCCGGCTAATCGACAGCCCCAGTCCTGTACCACCAAATTTTCTTCTGGTTGATCCATCCGCCTGTTGAAAAGCTTCAAAAATGATTTTTTGTTTATCAAGCGGAATACCTATACCCGAATCGACTACAGCGAACACCAATCGATCACTATCGCTTGGATCTTCATAGATTTCCAGACGTACTTCGCCTTCTTTGGTAAATTTAATGGCATTAGAAATTAGATTCCGTAGTACTTGATCTATCCGCAAACGATCACCTTGAAAGCTCCGGTTAACCGAATCACTGATACTTGTTCTGAAAATTAAACCCTTTTCCTGTACAACAGGCGAAAACAGACTATTCAAATCCGCCAAAATATCATTCAGGTTCAACCTTGTATATTCCAAGGTCATCTTACCCGATTCAATTTTGGAAAGGTCCAGAATCTCATCAATCAAGGTGAGCAAACTTGTTCCCGAACTTTGTATAACTTTGGCTGACTCAATCTGATCTGAATTCAGATTTTCCTCCACATTCTCAGACAATAAGCGCGACAATAATAAGATCGAGTTGAGTGGCGTACGCAATTCGTGCGACATATTAGCTAAAAATTCCGACTTATATTTGGTACTTAGTGCCAGCTCCTCAGCTTTTTGTTGGATCTCCTGATTCCGTTCCGCAATCATCAGATTCTTATCCTCAAGCAAACGCGAGCGCTCCTCCAGCTCTTGATTGGACTGCATCAGTTCCTCATGCTGCACTCTAAGTTCCTCCTCCGAAGATTGCAAACGCAATGTTTGCGCCTCCAATTCAGTATTTAAGCTTTCAAGCTCGGCATGTTGCGTTAATAGCTCTTCAGACTGCACCTGAGTTTCCTCCAATAAGGTCTGGATTTTCGCCCTTCCTTTTGCTGAAACCAGTGCAATCCCAATCTGTCGGGAACATTCAGTCAAAAATGTCTTTTCCACTGCAGTAAAACTCTCCATTTGACCAACCTCCAATACACCCAGCACCTGATCATCAACCAGCATTGGTAAAAGCTGAATATGAGGTACATTGATTTTTCCGTTGGCAAAACTCACGAGATAGTCTGCTGAATTCAAATTATTCAAGGTCTTTGGTTCACGATCCGTAAATACCTGACCGATATATCCTTCACCAGGTAAAAAATATTTTTGTACCTGTTTATCGAGTCCATACGTTCCTGCCAGCTCCAACCTTTCATCATTAAAGATATAGATTGCACCACTAACAGCCCCCATGTATCCGATCAGGGTTTTGATAGAATCGACCGCAATCGTTTCTTCACTCTTATTCCCCACCAACCCTGTATAGAGTTTTGCATAACCGGCATGCAACCAGTCGTTATCTTTAAGTTGGTCAAAAGATTTCTTCAACGATTTGGACATTCGGTTGACCGATTTGGCTATTGCTCCCAAATCATCATCCTCTACCTCTTCTGCTTTGACGTCATATTCCCCCAATGCGATGCGATTGGTTATTTTTTGAACTAAATTTAATCGTCTTGAAATCGCTTCATCCTTGTCACGAAGTGATTTTTCTAGCAAAGCGCGCTTTTTGAAATCTGCCCGTAACCTGAAATAAAAATAGCTGGTAATAATGAGAGAAAGCAATGCACTGATAACGATAAAAAGTGTCGTGATAAACGACGAATTGTCCAGATTGGTAGATTTTTGATTGATTGTATCGTCTTCATTTTGGATAATATCATTAATAATCTTGCGGCATTTATCCATAGCCGATTTACTAACATCCAACTGAGCCAAGCTAACCACACCACCGTTTCTTTTAGTAGCGACCGTCTCCTTTAAAACTTCTATTCGCCATTGTGCCGCAGTTAACAGACTATCAACACGAACTTTTTGCATCGGATCTACCCTGGTCAGTGTCTCTATAGCCTTTAATTCTATGGGTAAGCTTTCCAATGCTTTATTAAAAGGCTCCAAATAACTTTCCTTTCCGGTCAGAAGAAAACCCCGGTTTCCTGTTTCAGCTCCTTGTAATGAATTAAGTACATTATTGGATGTACTGATAATCTTCCTTGTCACACCAAGCTCCTCACGGTACTTATTTTGTTCCTGAATACCAACATAAGATGCAGTAGAACTGATCAGCAATATGACTAAGGAAAAACCTATTCCGACCGTTAGATTATTGAGTGTCTTACTATTTGGCATCTAGAGGTAAATTTAAAGGTAAGGTAAAATAAAATGTCGCCCCTTGTCCACCCGAACTTTCAACAGCAATGGTTCCATGATGGGCGCGAATAATTTCAGCACAGATATAAAGTCCTATCCCAAGCCCCTGAAAATCGAACGACGTTTCTTCCACACGATAAAATTTCTCAAACACATCACCTTGCTTCTCTTCTGGAATGCCGATCCCAAAATCTATTACACTTATTTTCACGTTGCTGTCTACAATAGAGCAGTCAACAATTACTTTTTCCGTTCCCGCAGCATATTTATATGCATTCGTCAAAAAATTAACCAACACCTGCTCTAGACGGATCTCATCACCATAAATCTGTACGTCCGTAATATCCCCTCGCCGGAAAAGCTTCATGCTGCTTTGGTCATGCGTTTGAACAATGGAGTCAACGGCACTCTTGACCATATGCTCGAGAGAAAATACCTTTTTATTGATCAGCAGCTTCCCATTATCGATCTTTGACAGATCCAAAAGATCAGAAATAAGACTGTTGAGTTTGTCAACTTGGCCCTGAACCCGGGTAACATACTTTGCCTCAGCACTTTCCTCCTCCAGCTTAAGTTTACGGTCGAGCAATTGCATATACGCTTTAATACTTGTTAAAGGTGTTTTCAACTCGTGACTCGCGATACTCAGGAACTCATCTTTTTCCTTTTCAGCTTTTTTTTGTGCATCGATATCTGTAAAAGTCCCGACCCACTTACTCGCTCCATTCTCCAAAATTGGCCACACACGCAAAAGCTGATATAGGTATTCCCCACATGGCCTCCTTTGAATACGTACTTCCATTTCCAAGGGTTCTCCAGAACGAAGACTCGCCTGAAGCTCTTTTTCGATTGATTGATCACCAGGATAGATCTGTGGGAATTTTGAGGCATCATCAGAAAACTGAAACCAGCGTCCATTCACAAAATCAATATTTCCTGCACTGTCACAGGTAAAAGCAATTTGAGGTAAAGACTCCAAAAGCGTATGCAAATAGTCCACCTTAGACCGCAGTTCCTGCTGTGCCTGCTTGCGCCGTTCTACCTCAAGTTCTAAAGTTTGTTGAATATCTTTAAGCGCTTGGGTCTGTTCATACAACCGATAAAATGTTTTAACTTTCAACATCAGGATGTCGGGATCCACAGGCTTGGTCACATAATCCAATCCACCCGAATCATAACCCTTGGTGATAAAGCGTTTATCTGTATTTACAGCAGACAAAAATATGATCGGAGTTTCCTTTGTTTTGCTAAATCCCGCTATATTTTCAGCGACTTCAAAGCCATCCATATCTGGCATCTGAACATCCAATATGATTAATGCATAATTATATTTTAAGATCTTTTTTAAAGCTTCTTCCCCAGATTGAGCGGTATCAACTTTAAAATTTTTGGATTCCAGTAATTTTTGCAAAGAGTAAATATTATCCGGATTATCATCAACAATTAATATCATAGTGTATTAAAACTTAGCATCAAGGTTAACAAATCTAAAAAAATTAACTGAATACCGCCAATCGAATTGCGGAAAACCGCTGGCAAAAAAAAGCGCATGAAATAAGTAAAACTTTAGTCTGTCAAAGCCTGTTTTAACAAATATGATACGTTTTACATCAAAAGGCATATACTGCATTCCAGGTAAGTTTTATCTCGACCCATGGAAGCCTGTTGATTTGGCTGTTATTTCTCATGGCCATGCAGATCATGCCCACTGGGGAATGAAGAAGTACCTCTGTCATCATTTCACAGTCAATATTCTTCGGAGCCGGATCGGTCCCGATATTCAAATCCAGGGAATCGCTTACAATGAACCTGTCCACATCAATGGTGTCAGAGTTTCCCTGCACCCCGCCGGACATATCATTGGTTCTGCCCAGATTCGCCTGGAGTATAAAGGTAAAGTTGTCGTATTTACTGGCGATTACAAAATTCAGGAGGATGGCTTATGTACACCATTTGAGCCGATGAAATGCCATGAGCTCATTACAGAAAGTACTTTCGGTCTTCCGATTTATCGATGGGAGTCTGTAGCGGTACAAAATGAACGACTGCAATCTTGGATTAAGAACAACCAAAGCAATCATAAGACATCCGTATTTATAGGGTATTCGCTTGGAAAATCGCAGCGTATTCTAAATGCTGTACATGAAATGGGTCCAGTATATGTACATTACAGTATTGCTAAATTAAATGAGGCCTACAGCCAGGCAGGTATAAAACTACCACCCTATCAGATTGCGGACGTAAAATCAGCTCCAAAAGAACTAGACAAGCAGATTGTATTGCTTCCGCCAGCACTGCTGGACAGCCAGCTCCTTCAAAAAATACCCAATGTTGCCTATGCCATCTGTTCGGGCTGGATGCAAATCCGTGGGGCGCGACGATGGCGCAGCGCAGATGCTGGTTTTGCGATCAGTGACCACGCCGACTGGTCAGGTTTATTGCAGGCAGTACGTGGCAGTTCGGCCGAAAAAGTATATGTGACCCACGGGCAAACAGCTACCTTTGCCAAATATCTCAATGAAATCGGCATTGAAGCGGAAGAGGTCTCCACACAGTATGGTGATGAAGAAGATCCCCAAGTCCAAACGACTTAAGATAGCTTATGAAAGAATTTGCAACATTGATACATGCTCTCGACAGCAGCAACAAGACCAATTTGAAAAAAGAGGCTGTTTTGCATTTTTTCAGGGAAGCCTCTGAAAAAGATAAACTTTGGTTTCTCGCTTTGATGACGGGGAAAAGACCGAAACGGAGTATCGCGGTCAAGGACCTCAAAACCTGGACTTTAGAAATAACAGAAATTCCCGAATGGTTATTTGTTGAATCCTATGCTGCCGTAGGTGATCTATCCGAAACCTTGGCTCTCCTTTTGCCACCGGCATCGCAACTGATAGAGAAAAGCCTTAGCGACTGGATGGATGAAATCATTGCCTTACAAAATGCATCCATCGCAGAGAAAAAAGCTTTCGTTCTTCGATCCTGGAACGGGCTAAGCACCGTCGAGCGCTTTATTTTTAACAAACTTCTGGGCGGAAGCTTCCGTTTGGGCATTTCAGCAAAAGGCTTAATCAATGCCCTTGCTCAATATACAGGTACTGAGGCGAGTGCGGTAGCGCACAGCATCATGGGCGATTGGAATCCACATGAAGTCGAATTTGAAAAACTTATTCGTGGCACATATAGTGACACCAACTTATCCAAACCTTATCCTTTCTGCCTCGCCTATCCTATTGAAAAAGAACCTGATGAACTAGGTCCAATTAAGACATGGCAAATCGAATATAAATGGGATGGAATACGCGGCCAGCTTATCAAGCGCAGCGGGGACATACACATCTGGTCACGCGGGGAAGAACTTGTTACAGCCCAGTTTCCCGAAATTACTACGGCGCTCAGTCAATGGAACGGAAGCTTTGTGCTCGATGGAGAGATTCTCGCGGTTAAAGACGATCGTGTACTTAATTTTTCAGAACTACAAAAACGGATCAATCGCAAAACAATCCCAAAGGCTTTGCGTGAGGAAGTACCTATTTCAGTCTACCTTTATGATCTCTTGGAACTGAATGGAATGGATCTCCGCCAGGAGCCACTGGCATACAGGCGTGTACAGCTGGAAGAACTTTATGCAGCCAATCCGGGTACCGTATTAAAACTATCACCGTTGATACATGCCGAGGACTGGACAGCCCTTCAACAAATCCAAACTGCAGCACGCGAGCTTAACAGTGAGGGCATCATGCTCAAGAAAATGGATTCACCTTATTACGCCGGTCGCAAAAAAGGAGGCTGGTGGAAGTGGAAAGTCAATCCGATGAGTATAGATGCTGTACTCATCTACGCACAAAAAGGTAGCGGTCGCCGGAGTGCACATTACACAGATTATACCTTTGCCGTAAAAGATGGCGATCAGTTGGTCACGATCGCTAAAGCCTATTCGGGGCTTACAGACAAGGAAATCCTTGAAGTAAGCCGGTTTGTCAAACGAAATTCACTGGAAAAATTTGGCCCCGTCCGCACAGTTAGACCCGAGCTTGTCTTTGAGATTGCCTTTGAAGGGATAGGATACAGCAAAAGACACAAATCTGGCGTAGCATTACGCTTCCCAAGAATTTTACGCTGGCGAAAGGACAAAACAGCGGCAGAGATCGACACCCTTGACGATATAAAACAATTGATTCAATAAAAATTTGAGACGATAAAACAGCGTGAACGAGAAGATAGCACATAGTGAAGGATTTCGAATTGTCAACAATTATTTCGAATCCCAGGGAAATGTTCCCTTTAGCTTTCAGACCAGGGCCTGGGAGAAATACGCGCAGGGTTATAGCGGACTAGTTATTGCACCAACAGGATTTGGAAAAACCTTTTCGTTATTTATGGCGGTACTGATAGACTTTCTTAATAACCCGGATCAGCACCAAAAGGGTTTGAAGCTACTTTGGGTAACACCCTTACGCTCATTGGCTAAAGATCTTGCACGAGCAATGCAAAAGGCCATAGACGATATTGGGCTGGACTGGGTCGTTCAGGTTCGCAATGGCGACACCAATCCGAAAGTAAAAGCGCAACAGACGCGATCGATGCCCGATATTCTACTCGTCACACCCGAAAGTCTTCATTTGCTGCTCGCACAAAAACAACGGGATAAGTATTTCAAAAATCTCCGGTGTATCACGGTGGACGAATGGCATGAACTGATGGGCAACAAACGTGGTGTTATGGTCGAACTGGCGCTCGCCTTCCTCAAATCGCACTATAAAAAGATGCGCGTTTGGGGGATCACGGCCACCATAGGCAATCTCGAGGAAGCTATGGAGGTCCTGTTGCCAACAGAAAAAAAACGTATCCAAATTGTCGCTAAAGAGAAAAAGAAGATAGCGATCAAACCAATTTACCCCAGCAAAGTGGAACTATTGCCCTGGGCAGGACACCTCGGTGGCAACCTAGCAGACCAGGTCGTCCCCATTATACTCCAGAGCAAAAGCACAATCCTATTTACCAACACACGCAGCCAAAGCGAAATGTGGTATCAGCTCCTTTTACAGGCACATCCAGATTTTGCCGGACAAATCGCCTTACACCACAGCTCTATTGATGCCAATATCCGCGAATGGATCGAAGATAATCTCAGCAGCGGCAAACTTAAAGCAGTCGTATCGACCTCTTCCTTGGACTTAGGGGTAGATTTCAAACCCGTTGATACAGTCATCCAGATTGGCTCGAGTAAAGGTGTAGCCCGGTTTATGCAACGCGCTGGAAGAAGCGGCCATAGCCCTTTCGAAACCTCTACGATTTATTTCGTCCCTACGCACTCCCTGGAACTCATCGAGGTCGCCGCACTGAAGGAGGCCGTAAAAACGCAGACGATCGAAAACCGGAATCCTATGGTTCAAACTTTCGATGTGCTTGTTCAATTCATGGTAACCATCGCCCTGGGTGGGGGATTTCGTTCGGAAGAACTGCATGCGATCGTCGCCAATACCCATGCCTTTCGCTATATGGATCCGGAAGAATGGCAATGGTGCATGTATTTTATTACCGCAGGGGGAAAAATTGGCAAACGCTACGAAGAATTTCACAAGGTCATCCAAGATGAAGAAGGTAAATGGATCATCAAAAATCGTCGCCTGGCACTGCTGCATCGACTCAATATAGGCGCTATTGTAGGGGACGCCATGATGCGCGTGAAGTTTCTCTCCGGTGGTTATATCGGCATGATCGAAGAATATTTTATCAGTAAACTCAAAAAAGGCGAGCGATTTATTCTTGCGGGACGTGTCCTGGAACTTGTGATGGTCAAGGAAATGACCGTATTCGTAAGAAACTCGTCGGGTAAAGCCATTACGCCAAGCTGGCTCGGGGGCAGACTCCCCTTATCGTCCAATTTAAGCCATTTCCTTCGTAAAAAATTGGCTGCGGCAACAGGAGCTCCTTCCAGTGAAAAAGAGCTTCATTTCCTGGCACCATTGATCGAAAAACAGACCGAACTTTCGGCCGTGCCGAGCGAAGCGGAATTTCTTGTCGAACATATCAAAACAAGAGAAGGACATCATCTCTTTTTCTACCCTTTGGAGGGTAGACTGATCCATGAGGTCATGGCAGCGCTCGTCGCCTATCGCATTAGTAAATTGTTTCCCATCAGTTTTTCCATGGCCATGAACGATTATGGTTTCGAACTCTATTCCGACAAGGACATCCAACTGAGCCAATCACAGCTCGAAGAGGTCTTGAGCCGTAAAAATCTGATGGAAGATGTTATTAGCAGCATCAACTCCGCAGAAATGGCCAGCCGTAAATTTAGAGATATTGCTGTCATTTCGGGATTGGTGGTTCAAAATTATCCGGGTACACAGCAAAACAACAAATCCCTACAGGCTTCATCCGGAATTATTTTCAAGGTATTAATGGAGCACGACCCGAGCAACCTACTCCTCAAACAAGCTTTTAGCGAAGTGTTCAACCAACAATTGGAAGAATATCGTTTAATAAAAGCATTCGACAGGATAAACAATAGTAAAATACGTTATACCTTTGTCGAAGAGTACACGCCACTGAGCTTTCCGATCAAGGTCGATAGCCTGCGGCAGTCGCTGTCTAGTGAAGCGCTGATCGAGCGTATCCAACGGATGGAAAAGGCCAACATGCAAAAAAAGAAACGTAGAAAATGAAGATCAAAGAGCAAACAATTACCTTTAATAAGCAGAAATTAATCCTTAACAATCAACGCTCTATATTTTGGAAATCAGAAAAAACATTGATTCTGTCCGATCTGCATCTAGGCAAAGCAGCACATTTCAGAAAGCACGGTATTGCAATCCCCATAGATACCACAATAGCCGATCTCAATCGACTCGAGCGCCTAGTGGATTATTATCAGCCCGTTCAGGTTATTGTTGTCGGAGATTTGGTTCATGCAGGTATCAATCAAGAAGTGCTACTATTGGAACAATTCAAAACGAGATATCCAACGCTTCTCCTCCACTTGGTCAAAGGAAACCATGATCGCCTGTCGAAACAAATGACCGATCGATTTAACATCCACCAACATGACGAAATTTTTGAACTGCAGCAGATACAATTTAAACACCACCCCATCGATGCGGAAGATCAATCTTCCTTCAGGATTAGCGGCCATCTGCATCCAGGAGTCAGTCTTGTCATACCACCGAGACGGCAGTTACACTTACCCTGTTTTATGGTTTCTGATCATCAAATTATCCTGCCTGCATTTAGTAAGTTTACAGGGCTAGACAGTCGGGAATTATCTACAGCGTATCAAAGTTATGCAATCACAGATGACCTGATCTTTCCGATCCAAAAAAACAGATTATAAAAACGTTTTATGACATTTTGAATTCACCATTACATTTTGAGTTCACCTGGCGAGATCCCATAATATTTTTTAAATGCACTGCTAAAATTATTCTGATGACCATAGCCCGTCAACAGCGCCACCTCATAGACCGTCATTTTATCTTCGAGCAGATAACTTTTGGCTTTTTCCATACGCACCCGTGTGAGGTAGTCGTGAATGGTCACTGAAAAATATTCCTTAAAGTCCTTACGTAGTTTACTTTCACTCGTCAGCACCTCTGCTGCCAGTTCTTTTTGCGTCGGTGGATTGGCAATACGCTGTTCAAGAATCTGTCGCGCCATCTCCAGTCGCTGCACATCCTCCTCATGAAAGAGCGAATCAGTGCTTTCCGTTTTCTCATTGTATTGCTCAAACTGATACATCAGCAGCTCAACAACACGTGACTCGGTATGTAATCGACGGATCTCCCCTTTCTTTTTAGATTCAATCAGCTCAGTTATGGTATGCTGCATCTCGTAGGTTGCCATCAGATCCTCCTCCGAAAACGACACATACTCTCCCTTTTCGATCTCATGCACAAATTGCTGATGCAATAACGAATCGCGTTTGATCAGATTGAGGTAATACTCTTTGGAAATAACGGCTATAAAATACGTGTATTCAATACCAGGTTCCACTTCATGAATGGATTTGACCGAAGGAATGTAGCGTATATTATGCCGGCTCATGCCGTAAGGCAACTTGCTATCTGTCGGCTTAAAAAAGATAAACTGGCTGGTTATGGTCTCGCCCTCGATCTCCGTAAGCACCTGCACTGGCCTATCAAACTGCATTTTCGAATGCAAGATAAACAATCCTGAAGTCGATAGCTGAAAATTCTCCATATGGACAGGATCTTTGGATATGGATATCCTATTTTCGACCAAAGGTTTGTCGGGAACATAGCCATCCGGAATTTCTTCTTCAAAAAGCCAATCTGCCAACTCTACTATTTTACTTTTCACCAACAT
>JAITLV010000296.1 GCA_031277685.1 Sphingobacterium sp.
GAGGATGATCTTAAAAAGGCTTTTGAGAAAGTGGATAATTTTAAAAATTTTTTTCAGAAAACCTCTGCCAATGATCTTGTTGACATGATCAGTCGAATCAATCATCAAGAAAGCAAGAAGACAAGTTTTCTCGTTTTTAAAAACAATAAATACCTTACGGTTAGAACAGATGATATTGCTTATATCTATATCAACTATACCTCCCCTTCCCTAGTCACCTTTAAAGGTGAACAATATGATGTTAATCAGTCTTTGGATCATTTGGGAAGCATGCTTTCCGATAAGCAATTTTTTAGGCTAAACAGACAGTACCTCATCAATTTTTCGGCTGTAAAGGAAGTTGAGCATTATTTTGGAAGAAAGCTTTTTGTTAAGCTGACAATACCAACAGCGGAAAAACTTTTGATCGGCAAAGATAAAACCGCCCTTTTCCTGAATTGGCTGGAAGAACGTTAAGCTCAGGAACTAATCCTGAACAAATATTTGCCGCAGGTCGGTTGGCCTGAAGACGCTTATGTTTAATCCGAAGTTGATTTGGGAATGACAGGTGATGCAATTTTGTTTTCGCTGAACTCCATTGCATTGCTAAACAAAAAGCTTATTGTTATACCTGCTGCTATAATCTCCAGGTACAACAATAAGCTTTTTATTATTTCGTATATTATTGTGCTAGAAATGCGAGTGCTTTTGTTAAGAATGCTTCATGATTCTGATAGAAAGCAGCATGTCCCGAATCTGGAAACTCAAGGAGCACAGCATTTTCTAAATTCTGTTTCATATGATGTGCATTTTGGATAGAAATGGGAAGATCCTTATCCCCATGGACGATTAAAACAGGTTTTTTAATGGTTTTAATCTCCTCAAGCGCAGCTGCATCAGGTTGCGCCCATGCTAGCACTGCAGTAAACTGAGCGGTTGAAGTGGCATCACTAAGTGCCGGATCCCGGTCGACGGTACGTAGACGTACGCGGGCAAACGATGCTTTTCCTGCCGAAATGCTCGCTTGTGAATCCGTAAATCCGAATTTTAAGTAGGATTCTTCTGCACTAAGTCCCGCTGTTCCTGCAATAATATTTGGAAGGTTTGCAAGACCGATTGCTCCTTTAGGTCCACTATCAGCTAAAATAATCTTATTAATTATCGCAGGTTCTGTTAATACGATTCTTTGGGCGACAAATCCTCCCATGGAGAATCCCATGATATTTACCTTTCCAAGGTTCATTGCTTTGATAAAATCAATAGCGTCATTCGCCATTGCTTGGACTGTGTTGGGAGTTGTACCCTTGGATGATGCTACTCCTTTGTTATCAAAAATGATGACTTTATATTGCTTTGCAAGTCCATTGGTCACCGCTGGATCCCAGTCATCCATAGATCCACCTGTTCCTGGCAACAACAGCAGCGGAACTCCTGCTTCCTTACCCAAACTGCGATAAGCAAAATCTACTCCTTTTACACTGATAAAGTTAGTTTTCGCGTTGTTATGATTTACTGACGATGATTCCTGTTCAGTCGGTAATTCGTTGTCATCGCTACATGAAATAGTTATAGCGGAAAAAAGAGATACACATAATGCACTGGTGATTGTAAATTTTCTAATTGTCTTCATTTTTTTCTATTTAAGAATGATTATGAAGCAAACTTAAATCAATCACACAGGCAAAACATGGGTAAAATAGTTGAACCGGACAAATCAATACATGGATTGGACATTCCAGATGCTAAAGCCAATAGCTCTTAAAATTAGATTTACAGCCATCCTCCTACCCTTTTTCCTGAGTTCGATTTGATCGAAGCCTCCAAAACCGCTATTGTGAGTGTTAAAAAGAACATCTCTTAGGGTTAAGAAAATAGCACAACATTTAAAAAGCATTGTTTACTAATTTTTAAGCCAACATTAACAAACAGTATTCAAAATTATCAAATTATTAATTATACTAAACATATATTTAGCTAAACTAAACAATACTTAAGTTTGCCTCATAATCAAAACATTATGAAGAGCATATCAGTTATTAGCATTTTCATGGTCATCCTCTGCCTACCCATTCATCTCATGGCTCAGCTGACCAATTTGGCCGGTAAGGTCGTCGACGATCAAGGCCCACTTCCAGGTGTGTCTGTCAGCTTAATAGGTGACAGACACATAGCGATCAGCACAGACATCAATGGAGAATTCAGATATACCAATATTAAGCCTGGAAAATATCGTTTACAGCTCAATTTTATCGGTTATAATACCGATGTGAGAGACATTATCATTACAGGTGCTGCACAAAACCTGGAACCCATTCAGTTACGATCGAACAAGAAAACACTTGACATGGTCGAAGTAACCGTGGAGAACTCAAGGAGGGCAACTGAAGCTCGTGCTTTGAACATGCAAAAGGTATCGAACCGGATTATCAATGTGATCGCCTCGGATGGAATTGGCAAACTACCTGACCGTAATGCCGGTGAAGCTGTGCAGCGTATCCCCGGCGTTGTGCTGGAGCGCGATCAGGGTGAAGGACGTTTTATCTCCTTGCGCGGCCTTCCGGCAGAATGGAGTTCTTCAACCATCAACGGCAACCGTATTCCAACAGCAGAAGAACAAACCACTTCACGTTCCACCGCTTTTGACTTTTTTCCTTCCGAATTAATCCAATTTGTCGAAGTTTCCAAAGCCATCACACCCGATATGGATGGTGATGCGCTAGGAGGAACCGTCAACTTTATCACCAAGACCTCGCCGGATAAGCGCACCTTTGATGTTTCCCTGGGCGGTGGATATAATACATACGCACGTGGCGATATATATAGTGCCAACATCTTGTATGGGAACCGAAGCAAAAACAAACGTTTTGGTTATATTTTGAATGGTACAATCTGGAATAGAGATTGGGCTACCAACAATTTCGAGCCCCGGTTTTCGTCGCATAAGATTGCGCGGATGGAACTTAGAGACTACTACGGTACACGCAGAACACTTGGTTTTAACGGTGCTGCCGATTACAAATTCAGCGAGCGGGCTAAAATTTCCATCAGCGGGATGTACGGTTCGCTCAATGATAACGAAAAACACAACAAACTCCGACTTCGTTACGAAAAAGACCGTGCCGAGGCCCAGAGTATCAACAACGAATTGATCACGCGTCTCTACGGTGGTGATCTAATCGGCCAATTCCAATTGGATGGAAGGACTGCCTTAAAAGTACAGCTGTCTCACTACAACAATAATTTTAACTATGGCAATATTCCCAATAAGGACTTCCCCGCCTACCTGATTGTACAATATGACCAACCAAATGTTGGCTACAAAAACTTGGGAGCAGATAAAATGATTTCATACCTTATTGACGGTGGTAGTATAGACCCCAATGCTCCGCAAACATTATTGCCCAGTCAAAATGCAGTAAACGACAACAGCAAGTATCGTTTTTCATCGGTTCAGATGGAAATCCACCACATCAACGAAACCGACCGTATTATTTCACAACTGGATTTCACAACAAAGTTATCGGACAAAATCCAGCTTAAATACGGCGCCAAATACCGCAATAAACTCCGTACCGAGCGTTATGAACTCCCGACCTGGGTCTGGGATGACAAAGGTGGCACACAACCAGCTCCCAGCTACACCGATCTCAATCTTCAACAAAAACCGCATGCGGATAGCTACCTTAGTAACCTAGGTAACCAATACAAAGGAATCTTTCCCAGCTTTATTGAGACGAAAGACATCGCTGGCTTCTTTAATACCCATAGAAATAACCTGAAAGTAGATTCCGTAGGATCTTCATTATTAGCAAATGGTATACAAACCGGCTCTAACTATGATCTCTATGAACAACATAGTGCCGGTTATGCTATGGCAAGTTGGAATCCGAACGAAAAATTAGGTATTGTCGGTGGATTACGGGCTGAATATACAAATTTGAGCGTAGATGGATGGCTCTATGAAGGAGTGGATGGTCAGCCAAATTATAAAAGCAAACTTACCCCGCAAAGCAAAAAAAATGATTATGCAGTGTTCCTGCCTATGATCCATTTCAAATACAGTCCCACTACCCAGACAAATTTGCGCCTGGCCATGACAAAAACATTTTCAAGGCCTGACTTCGGTTCCTTAGTCGCGGGAGGTAGCTATAAAGTTCAGGACAATACATTCAGCTACGGAAACCCGAATCTCGTACCTATAAAGTCCTACAATTTTGATCTCATGGCAGAACATTTTCTTAGCAATGTCGGTATGGTCAGTTTTGGTGCATTCCATAAATTGGTCAAAGATCCAATTTTCCAAGGATCAAACTTTTACGATCACTTTGAAGGAAAAGAAAATGTACGTGTATTGCAAGATCAAAATGGAGACGATGCTCATGTTACAGGATTCGAATTCGCATTGAACAAAAAGTTTGATTTCTTACCTGGTCTACTCTCAGGATTCGGCATTAACACTAATTATACTTTTATCCGTTCTAAAATGAAGATTATCGACAGAGAGGATAAAGCCCGCATTCCGGGACAGGCAAACAACTTATTTAATTTTGCCCTTTACTATGAAATGAAAGGATTACAAGCACGTGTGGCAGTCAACCATAAGGGAGCAAACATTGTTGCTTTTGGAAGCGATGCATCCTTTGACGAGTATTTTGACAAAAACACGACGATGGATGCGAATATATCTTATCGGATCAGCAAACGGGTGTTGTTATTTGCCGAAGGTAATAACTTACTGAACACGAGATTCAAATATTACTTAGGCTCACCACAACGTCCATCGCAGGTAGAATATTATGGTGCACGCGGGCAAGTCGGTGTAAAACTCGGACTCTAAGATAAATCGGATAGACTTATGGGATACATCAGATTATTGCACATCTATACCGGAGGAATAGGCACTGCATTTTTGTCATGCGATTCAATTTGGCACAGAAAGTGCATTATGTTAAACTCATAATTTAGGTTTATAATTGGTTAGGTTAAAACGCTTGAATCTCCCCGGTTCAAGCGTTTTTTTTGACTTAATCTACTTCTTCTGTCAGAGCCATCTCCGCAATCATGATATTTGGTCCTTCTGTGGGAGCCGACTTTTAATGTCCCATATTTAGCTTCATCGGTTGTCCCTGGTAAATGTATCGTTTGGGTAAGATCCTTTTCAAACCACTTTTCTTTTAACCCTCTATTTTCCCTGTCAAGACCGAAACGCCAGAACCCCTCCAAATTTTGTTTGTTTTGGGCAAATGAATGAATTGAAATGATCCAAAAGAAAACTCCAATAGTTAAGGATACCAGCTTCATAAATAATGTAATATTAAAAATATTATTCAAAGAAGCTCATAATACCAATAGAAGGGATGTAGCAAAAACATGTAAAATATATCTTTTTCCATAGGTCTTTCTAAAGAGGAGGAGATATTTCATAAATTTATACAAGTTATATATTCAAACAAACAGCATGAAAACAGTAGCAACACTAATATTGATCCTTTGTTCCTTTGCAGGCTATAGCCAAACTGCGAAAGAACTTATCGGTAAATGGAAACTCGTCAAACAGACCAACAGTAATGGCCAAGTTTCAACTCCTAAAGATACTTATCAGATTTTTATGGAAGACGGAAAATTTCAAGGCATCCATAACGGAGACTCCCGCAACGGAAAATGGAAATTATCCGACGATAACAAAACGCTTACGATTAAAATAAGTATAATTTCGATCAAATTTAAGGTAGAGTCTTTTGATGAAAAGAAACGCGTCATCAGCAGCGATAAGACAGGTATCTTAGAATATGAGAAAATGTAAATAAACGCAGAAGGTAGTACCTGGATAAACAGATCCTGTGGCGTACTTCCCAACTGGGCAATCCGCAACTGGATCTTTCGTATTATCTATTGATCAAAGTACTAACGACAGATCGTGTTTTTTTCTAATGGCAGCTGTTATAGCGTACCATCAAATGTTTTCACTTTTATTTCTATTTTTTCGCTTCGGTACTAGCAAAAGTTACTGGAATTTCTTTTCCTATTTGTGTAGAAAACCAAAATCCGCTCAAGCTTCCATATGTATTTTTAACTCGGAAAAAGTTTTTGCGATCTTGTTCAATCAATAGCACATATCCGTTTTCCAGTGCTACGATTTCGGTAAAAGATTGCTCCTCGTTGTTTTGATATTGATAAGTGGTTTGATCGTATGAAGGATCTTCTTTCCAACCATTTACTTGCCAATTAAGAATCATCTTTCTGCCATTAATGGTGGTGGAAAAAGTAGTTTGTTCCAGCACTGGTAATTCCACTAAACTTGCAGCGCTATCAACTGCTGCTGTCGCTTCTAGGGCAACAGTTGCCGCTTCAGCAGCAATCGGATCGCCCGGTTCTTCTGCGGTAACAAAATCTTCAAAATTACCATCGAAGGCTTTTAGATCTTTAAACAGACCACCATACCATTGCTCCTTGAATTGAATTAAATCAACATAGCGCAACGCATAATTCTCCGCTTTGTTCTGCTTGCTTTTGACCCAGATAAAACCGCTGTATTCTATAATACCTTCCGAATTTTCGGATTTATTGCTATCTGATTTGATTTCTTGGATGTACAGATCTTGCCAGTTGATTTCCCCATTCTTAACCTCACAAAAATCTTCCAGTATTTTTCCCATCATTTTATAATACCTGCTTTCATTGTACACCTCAACTAGGTCGGAAGTACGGGCATCAAAATCACCACCGCTGATAATGATTTCGGAAAATGTTTTCTGATCGGGCCACAATGTTTTGAAGGCCTTCGCATCGCGGTTTTTTATGGCTTCAAATGCTTTGTGCAAATGTTGCTCGGGTGCATTATTTTGCGCCATCGCTAGTGTATTTACTAGCATAACTAGTACAAGTAAGAGGTGTTCTTTCATAAAAGAAATAATTAATGAATTTTTTAAATATAAAAATATTCATCTCTGAGATGGGAAGCCATTTAACATTCGTCGCATTTCTTTTAAGATTCGTGTTAAAAACTGGTGCTCGCCATATTATCCCCTATAAAGAGGATCAGGATCACCAGCTAATTGATTTATAATTGTAAATTGAACCAAGATATAAAAGTAATGAAAAAGTATAAAATTAGCGGAATAACTCTGATGGATCTCATTTTTCACCACTTACTGTACCCTGAATAGGTTTGTTCGTTGCCGTAATCCGTGTGGGTAATGGAGCTTTGCATTCCGCTATCCATTTCAAAAGATCACGTAGTAGCTCGTTTCTTTTCTGGACGTCGGTATTAGCGAGATCTATGCGCTCTCCCGGGTCGTTTGTGATATTATAGAGCTCAAGGGAGTTATTTGCATCAACTTTTTCCATGCCTCCATCAAGCAACCATTCTTCTAAGTATAAATGGAGCTTGAAATCACCTTTTCGGATGACGGCCGTTGGCCTTGAACGAAAGATATCATCCCTTCCCCTGATGACGGGACTGTCCAGATAACCGGGAAAATACCAGAATATTGATGCTCTTTCCGTTTCTTTTTTTTTGCCTAAAAAAAGGGGCATCAAATTTTCACCGTCGCTTCTAAAGTCCATACTTCCGGCCAACGACATAAAAGTCGGGTAGAAATCGAGATTTATTATTGGAGTCGAATTTACGGTTCCAGCTTTAATTTTCTTTGGCCAGTAAGCAATAAACGGTTCCTTGATCCCACCTTCATAATAAGAGCCTTTATTCCCTCTTAACGGTTCTTGAGATGAGGCTTGTGTAGCCCCGTTATCACTTGTAAAGATCACCAAGGTATTTTTGCCTAGCCCCGATTTACTCAAAAATCCCATAAGCTGACCAATGCTTGCATCAAAATCGTAGACACAAGCAGCATAGATGGCCATTTTATCGCTTAATCCCTTTTTCTTAAATTTTTCAATACTTTCAGGTCTCGCTTCTTGTTTTGAATGGATGGCATTATGAGCGAGATAAGCAAAGAAAGGTCTCTCGCTATTGCTTTGCATATACTTTATTGCTACATCAGTTAGATAGAAGATTCCTTTGGGATCAGAAGCTACATTGCTGCCCTTTCGGGATTGTTCTTTGGGACCTCCGATATAGAGATCAAAACCTTGTGCCTCAGGTCTTGTCTGTTTAGAATTAGCTAAATGCCATTTACCAAAAATTGCTGTCGCGTAACCTTTTTCTTTTAAGCCTTCGGCGATCGTTACAAAAGAGGAGTTTAGTGCAACATTATTACGGACAGGAACAAGTCGCATCTGTTCCACTGGGCCCCGACTTGTGCTTCCCACCGCATAAACACCCGTCCTCGGTGGATATTTCCCACTGATTAGCGCTGCGCGGCTCGGCGCGCAATTTCCAGCCGCAGCATAGGCATTATTAAAAATCATTCCCGACCTTGATAAAAGATCGATATTCGGTGTCTCCATGATCTTACTTCCATTAAAACCACAGTCCATAAAACCAAGATCGTCCGCAAAAATCAACAATATATTTGGTTTAGTTGGAGTTTGTGTGGTCTGAGCGCTGGCAACATGCCAAAGACGAAGTATGGATACTGTCAGTGAAAGGACAACAAATAATTTCATAGTTGTATTTTTTAATAATGATTGTAGCTTGCCCCGGTACAAAAATTAAAGATCATTCTTTCTTAATTTGCTAAGCTCACCTCAAAATTAATGATGAATAAATAGAACGCCTATCTAAAAATTGGCATAATTGCGCATTATATTAACAAAAAACATTCTGGTGACTTACATGCTGCAATTGGGACAACCATCCTTTATTAGCGATACTGTCACTTTTTTAGATGACCTACAGGCTGAAAAATAAACCCATGCAATAAAAAACACCTGTAATGGAATTCTATACCACAAATAGAGCAAACCATCACCCCCATAACTCGCCTTTTCCATATCGACATGCAGCATAGTCGCATAAATATTAAAAGGTAGCAATAAAACGAAAAATAGAATGATAAAAACACCTGCTTTTTTTTGGTATCTAGGAACGAGCAGTAAAATTCCCGCTATTATTTCAATGATCCCAGTGATATAGACAATGGTAGGTCTAAAAGGTATATATTCAGGGATCATCAAAACCATCCCTTTGACATAGACGAAATGGGCAATCCCGGTAGCCAGTAACATGATGGTCATTGCCAAACGCGCCGATAACGCGAAGCGATATTCCCGGGTCATTATCTTTAAGATTATGAGGGATATCAAAAATACGATGGGTAAAAGAGCTTCAGGCATTTTATTTTTAAAATTGCAATTTTTCATTTCCTGAAACAATGAACAAATGTTAACTTTTGCAGCGTATACGGATCTATGTATATGACAAAAATCAAAAAAAAATAGGCTAGGCAATCAACGCCTAGCCTATAAAAAATACAATAATCTAACCGGCCTGTTGTATGTGAATAACCACTTGCAGTGCAAGAAGGCTTTGAAAAATTAGCATATCCCAATTAGCTTTCATTTTCTCCGGGTCTTTTAAAACCAAATGTTCCTATCTACCGATCCTATAGACCAGCTCTATAGCTTACGTTCTGATAAAGAAATAATGAAATATATCCCCCGGTCTCCAGCGACCTCACGGGACGAGATCGTTGAGTTTCTCCAACTAACAGACGAAAAAATCGCAGCCAATGAAATGATTAATTGGGCGATAACTATTAAGGATTTGCCAACAATGATCGGTACAATCGGCTATTATCATATTAAAACTGAGCATTACAGAGAAGAAATTGGCTATATGCTGCTTCCTGCATTTCAGGGGTATGGTTATATCACTAAAGCCATTGCAGCGGTTGTCAAGTATGGATTTAATGGCATGCGACTACATTCGGTCGAAGTTGTCGTTGATCCAGCAAATATAGCGTCGTGTAAAGTTCTAAAAAAATGCGGTTTTATAAAAGAGGGATACTTTAAGGAGAATGAATTCTATAATGAAAATTTTCTTGACACAGTTGTTTACTCAAAATTAGATGTATAAGCTAACGGGATTTATAAGTTGAGAATAATATTTATAATTTTCTTCGTCAAAACAAGTAAAGATGTATTGTCTGCATTTACAGAAATACGGTTATCTACGTCTTTTGTGCTTATTTGGGCAATTCATCAATCCGTCTGGATGGAGACGGACAGATTCAGCAAAGATCATAGCTAATTTGCAAAAAAGAAAAAAGCTCATGATCAACTTAAATACTTTCTATATCGCGATAATCACGATGGCGAGTTGTTTTACCGCAGCAGGACAGGTCACTTCCAAGATAAAACCCAACACTATAGCTCAACTTCATAAACAGCTCGATACCATTATACGAAAGGAAAATATCCCGGGTCTGATGGTATCGATCGTCAAAAACGATAGCATTTTATACGCGGGTGGACTGGGCTATGCTAACCTTCATAAACGTCGTCCTGTAGATCATATCACCCAATTTCACTTCGCTTCTGTTACAAAATTTTTCGTAGCAATGGGGATCCAGCAACTAGTCGCCAAAGGAAGGCTTAAACTCAGCGACCGCATTCGCGATATTGCACCTGAAATTCCTTTTAACAATCGTTGGGAAGATACAGATCCGGTAAGGCTGGTTCACCTTTTGGAACACACCGCTGGATTTGATGATGTACAGCTCAACAGTATGGTAAATATGGGTGAAAAAACCCTACTTGGTATCAAAGCGATCAAGGCTGTCAGCAATTCACTGACCGTCCGCTGGAAGCCAGGAACGATGATGTCCTACTCCAACCCCGGGTATAATGTACTCGGTTATATCATCGAAAAAGTGACGGGAATGCCATGGGATAAGTATTTGCAGCAGCAGATTTTTTTACCACTGAATATGCGTAATAGCTTATTCGATCTTAATGGAACCTGTAGGCCTAACTTCGCCACAGGATACGATTTTCAAGACGGCGAATTCAGGCCTATACCTCTTTATCAGCCAGGGAGCAACGGAGCTAGCAGTGCATTGGTATCAAACGCCGAAGATATGACCAAATTTATGCTTTATTTACTCAATGGTAGTACTGACAGCACACTGTTGAATAATGCCAATCTAAAGGAAATGGAGATCGTCCATAGTACTTTAGCTAGCCAGGCTGGATTACAAACTGGCTATGCCTTGGGCAATGATCTATTCCCTAATAATAAAAAGGTTAGCTTGCGTGGCCACAATGGCAAAGGAGAAGGCTTTGTATCCTGGTTATTTTTTAACCGCGATGCGGGTATAGCTTATGCCATCGCAGCGAACAGTGTGGTCAATATGTGGCCGATCTCGCAAGCAATCGAAGACTTTCTCACTAAAAAGATATCCCCGCCGAAATTGACTAGCTTACCGATAGATAAACAAAAACTAAAACCGCTATTAGGATACTACCAATTTATGAATCCAAAAAATGACCGTTGGGAGTTTTATAAACGTATATTCAGTGGTATTGAATTAACGGGAATCAGCAAAGACCGGCTCCTCATCAAAAACGAGAACGGAAAAGTAGATTCCCTGCTCCATATAGGTCATGGCATATTCCGCTCAAAAAATGATATTCTGCCGTCCTTTGTATTAGCCCAAGATTCCATGGGCCAACCTTTCTTTCAGGGGTATGGCAATAGTTTCTACCGAAAAGTGCCCCCAGCTTCGATACTCATACAAAAAGCCCCCATCTACCTAGGTTTTAGCGCCATTTTTATTTATATGATCTTTAGTTTGCTGGGAATAATGCTTACGCTCTTTCGAAAAATAAAATTGATCGACCTTGGAATTCCGTTATTACCAATAGTAGGAACCTGTTGTTTTATTGCGGCCTATCGGCTCATGGGATTGACAGATGCTAGTCACAAAGATCTGTTTACTTCTTTTAACAGTACAAGTTTTTTGATTTTCCTGGGTATGCTCTCATTTGCAATATTAGTTATCGTCAGTAGTCTGCTGCTCTATAAACGTTGGTTTCAACTAACCCCGAAATGGCTGCGTTTGCTCTTGGCGTTCTGTAATTTCTTTTTATGTTACTTGGCTGCTCTGCTGTCTATAAACGGCTGGATTGGTGTGCCAATCTGGATGATGTAGCTCCTTTTGATTAATTATATTTAAATTCATAGTACAAATGATAGGTTAATACAAACCATGGTCAACATACTCCATACTTTTCACGCTTTTTCAGCTGGTGCACTTTGGTTGCTCGGGACTTTGATCTTTATGGGCGTCAACAGAACGGGTCTCCAAGCAGACCGTTGGCTAGGCGCATACTATTGTCTATTGGCGAGCTTATTTACCCAGCTCTTTCTAGAAGGTTTTCATATTAACAACGAAGCTTTGATCCATGCCCTTGAACTTCCGCGCTGGGCAACGCTCCCATGCTTTTATCTCGCAGTTCATTACCTGGTCAAACCAACGACGCCTATTCGGTACTGGGGATTACATTTTGTTCCTTTTCTGGCTTTTCTTTTCTTCTCCGTAATCTATTTAATACCCGGGCTTTTTAATAAACACATCCACGCTCCGCAATTACCGCTGTGGATCATGTTTGCTATTAAATATTTCTTCTTTGCACAATGTATCTTTTACTGGATTGCCTGTTACAGACTATTCAAAATACATCAAAAGAACATTCGCCAACTGTCTTCCTATACGGAGAAGGTCAACATGATCTGGTTGAAATATCTATTGATCGCTCTTTTATTTATGATCATTGTCCGTTTGCTGGGATTGGCTTATTTTACCTTTAGCTCCTTTGCGCCAATCCTCTATTTTATGGGTACAGTGGCACTTGGGTACGCAACTTTAACTCAGCGCTCAATATATGCTATTGAATCTACTGATAATCTGATTGATGCTACTAAAAACAAAATTAAAACGGAAGAACGGCTTACAGAACAACAGGTAGACACATTACAAGAAAAACTTGTGCAGAAAACAACTGCTGAAAAGTTATATCTCAATCCCGGCCTTACGCTCTCATCCCTCGCGGACCATATCGGCATCAATCCACATGATCTTTCCTATATCATCAACAATGGCTTACAAAAAAATTTTTACCAGTTTATCAATGAGCTGCGCACCGAAGAAGCGAAAAGACTGCTATTATCAGAAGAGGCCAAGCGACTTGATATGTTTGGGATCGCAATAAGGGCTGGCTTTAATTCAAGAACAACTTTTTATAGCAGCTTCAAAAAGGCAACTGGAGTTACGCCGACAGAATATATGAAAGTCCATAGTAAACAATCAAACTAACCCGACACAATGAAATTTGTTCGATTGCATCCATTCGGACGGTTAGCCTATCAAAAAGACCTACCCTTGTATCATATCAACAAAAAAAATTATGATACAATACATCAAACCAAGCGGGTGCTCGAGAGCGATCCGCCAATTTTCCAAAGCAACATCTGGTCTTCTGGTGGGAGCATGTTGTCTTTTTGCTTCGATTGATACATTTGCACAGCCCAGCCCTAAAGATAGCCCCCAGCAACAACAGTTGGTTCCGCTAAAATCATTTCAAGGCTACTACCAGCTACCCAATAAAGTAGCTTTCATTGCTTTCGAGGAGCAAGCCAACAACCTGTATGCGACACAGCTGTGGGATCAGAAAAAAAGATATCAGCTGGTCCGTAAAGATGATACGCATTTTGAATCCAAAAACGAAGGATATGCCATAGAATTTTTAAAGGATGATTCCGGCGATTTTAGCCAAACCAAGATCCTAGGTAGAATTGTATGTGAGCGCGTGTCATTTGACCCCAATAAAATTGCGACTCTAACCGCATCCCAACTGAAACAGCTTGCCGGAACTTATCTAAAGGTAAATGACAACAACTTTAAGATTCAAATAGAACCCTCCTCAAC
>JAITLV010000313.1 GCA_031277685.1 Sphingobacterium sp.
GTATCTATTGATATGGACAATGCGATGGCTGCCCGTGCGCAGATCAATGAGGTTGCACCAGTAAAAGTTTCTTTCAATGACATCGTTGTGAAAGCTGTTGCCGTTGCATTGAAAAAACACCCTGCGGTGAATTCTTCATGGCAAGGTGATAAAATTCGTTTCAACGAACATACCAACATTGGTGTGGCTATGGCTGTTGAAGATGGTTTGTTGGTTCCTGTTGTACGTTTTGCAGACGGTAAATCATTATCTCATATCTCTGCAGAGGTCAAAGATTTCGCTCAGAAAGCAAAAGCTAAAAAATTACAGCCAGCGGATTGGGAAGGATCTACTTTTACAGTTTCTAACTTAGGAATGTTCGGAATAGATGAGTTTACTTCTATTATTAACTCTCCTGATGGAGCTATTCTATCGGTGGGAGCTATCCAAGCTGTTCCAGTTGTGAAAAATGGAGCGGTAGTTCCTGGTAATGTCATGAAGGTAACTTTGGGCTGTGATCACCGTGTGGTAGATGGCGCAACAGGTGCTGCATTTTTACAGACTTTAAAAGCATTGGTAGAAAATCCGGTTAGATTACTAGCATAGATTTCGCAAGCCAATAAAATATTAGCCACTTTAGCAATAAAGTGGCTTTTTTTATTTCAAAAATTCGTTTTTTAATACTAAAATCTTCATTTTAGCATTATTATGTTTAAACTCTATTCTTTATTGAAAATCAAAAAAGAATAGATGTCAATCAGCGCAGGCATAAGATAGTTGCGATCTATAAATCGTATAATAATGAAATACAGCATTGTCCTTAACGATAGGGGCATGCATCATACAAAATAGAAAATCCAGGAGACACAAGTACGTGAAATTATTTTTTTTAAAGGGAATGGTAGCTCTTTTGTTGGCATCTACAGTAGCATGTAGTTCAAAAGAGAAAAAGCAAAAAGAGGCGGCAATAGCACAGGCAAAGATAGATAGTACAAGACTCATTTATAATCCTCAGGATGCAGATCCAAAGATCGATGCGTTTATGAAAAATCTGCACTCAAAGGCTGCATTTAATGGAAACGTACTCGTGGCAAAAGATGGCAAAATTCTTTATCAGAATACATTTGGTTGGGCGAATTACCTGAAACGCGATAGCTTGAAGATTGATGATAGATTTGAATTGGCTTCGGTCACCAAACCATTAACCGCAGTAGGTACATTGAAGCTGGTTGAAGCAGGTAAGTTACGGTTGGATCAGACGATCAATGATTTCTATCCCGACTTTCCTTATCCGGGAATTACCATTAAAATGCTGTTGACCCATCGGTCAGGCCTTCCTAACTATGTTTATTTTTCGGAAGATCATTGGCCTGATCGCAAAAAGGGAATGACCAATCAGGATGTTATGAAAATGCTTACGGAATTTAAACCGAATAGATACGGTGCGCCTGGTGGCCGATTTTTCTATAATAATTCCAATTTTATGGTCTTAGGGGCTATTATTGAAAAGGTATCCAAGCAAGATTATGCGACCTATATGAAAGATAGTGTTTTCAATGTTGCGGGTATGACCAATACAGCAGCTTTATCTAAAGCGGTATACGATAAAATCCCAACGAATGTCATTGGACACGATAAGGTATGGCGGAGATCTGTTGTACAGAACTTTCAAGATGGGCCATTGGGAGACAAGGGCGTCTACAGTACAGTGCGCGACCTCTATCGCTTTGATCTGGCACTGAGAGATGGTCGATTGTTAAAGCAATCAACCTTGGATTCGGCCTATCGTGGTTACCCTGATGCCAAAAAAGGCATTTTTAGCTACGGCTACGGGTGGCGTACTTTTGAGCATGGGAACGATCATATTGTCTACCATACTGGATGGTGGCACGGTTTTCGTCACATCTATGTACGGGATCTGAAAAGAAATATTGTGATTGTTTTACTTTCAAATATGACAAATGGGAGTTTGGTGAAATTGGATGAACTCTACAAAATTTTAGGTATGCCAGTTTTACGTAAGAATGCATACAGCACTCATGGTGATTTTATTATTGATGAATAGATCCATTGGATTTATCAATTTTGACAAACAGGAGAAGTACATTTTAGATTGGTATAATGGAACTTTGAGGCACTCGTTAGTGAATGCTATATGAATGCCTTTGATGTGTATAATTGATGAACAGATAAGTATGAAAAAGACATTAATCTTAGGTGCCAGTACGAATCCTTCGCGCTATTCAAATAAAGCCGCGAATATGCTCCGTAAACATGGACATGAAATTGTTAATATTGGTCTGAGCGGCGGGGAAGTAGCAGGTGTTCCTATTGAAGAAAAGGGTGAAGTACTTGCGGATATTGATACCGTGACGATGTACCTTGGCGAAAGAAATCAGAAGGAATATTATAATTATATTTTGGCAACAAAACCGAAACGGATTATTTTTAATCCGGGTGCCGAGAATCCTGAATTGGAACAATTGGCTATGGAAAACGGAATTAAAACCGAAAGAGCCTGTACTCTGGTATTATTGAGTACAGGTCAGTTTTAAATTTTTGACTTCTGGAGTAATTCAACAGACAAATACTTGGTGATAAAATAATTTGTCAGACCAATTGTATTGCTGTCCAGCGTTAAGCTCGATACTTTGATATCACAATGTTCTTTTAGGATCGCCATTGTATACGAATTGATCGCCTGTTGTATTGGAATGGTAATTAATTCGTTTGCTTTGGCGATTTTTCCTCCTAAGACAATTAGTTCTGGATTGAGCAACTGAATCAGGGAGGCAAATGCTTTCCCTAGATTTGTACCCAATTTAGAAATTTGGTTTATGGCAAATTGATCCCCTTTGTTAG
Organism: Sphingobacterium sp.; assembly: GCA_031277685.1. Classification (GTDB taxonomy): domain Bacteria; phylum Bacteroidota; class Bacteroidia; order Sphingobacteriales; family Sphingobacteriaceae; genus Sphingobacterium. The sequence continues at coordinate 2,842 of JAITLV010000313.1, forward strand.
CGGCCTCAATGATATGAGTAGGCGTTAAGTGGTCCAATTCTTCCTTATGTAATTCATTGAGCTTGGTAAGCTCTCCTTTTTGGATCTCCTGTTTTGCATTGTTGACCAAAGCAATCCCAGAAGCCACGGTTTCAAGACAGCCTCTTTTTCCACAATAACATAATTCGCCGTTGTCAATGAAAGGCATATGACCGACCTCACCGGAATAACCATCCCGTCCGAGATAAACTTCACCATTGGAAACTATGCCAAGGCCTATTCCCCAATCCATTAATATAATGAGGCTATTTTTGGTGTTTTTGGCCAATCCGAATTTTAGTTCCGCATATGCAGCCCCCTTCACGTCGTTGAGTATATAGACAGGCTTGTTATACTTGTTTTCGAAGTAGGCCGTGATAGATTGCGATGAATCATTTAAAAACGTTTCGTTCGTTCCTTCCTCAGCATTAATTAGGCCCGGCATACTAATGATCAACCCGGTTAAATTTTCGGTGTCTACCGATTTTTCTACCAGGTATTGATCAATGATCTGCGTAATATCATGGAGATTGTCAGCATTTCGGGATAATTCATTGTCTAATTCAACGGTTTCGGCTACACTGTTTTGGTTGTTGTCCATGATGCTCAATGTAATCGAAAAGCGTTGCAGTTCGATACAAAGTACTTGAAACAATCCATCACATAACCGATACAGATTGGGTTTGCGACCACCAATGGATTCACCTTTGTCAAATTGACGAACAATATTGTCTTCCAATAGTTCAGCAATTAAACTGTTAACTGTCGGAAGGCTCAACGAGAGGTTTTTTACAATATCATTTACCGATACAGATCCTAATTCGGCTATTAATTTTATAATAGAAAGTTTATTGAATAGATTTTTCTTCTCAGGTTTGCTATCCAATTTTTTGTTGATCAGCAGGTTTACGGCTTTAGTCATAAAACATCATATTTTGAATTAGAATCCTAGATCCTTAATTTAATAAAAGTTTTGGAATCATTCGTTTATTTTTCTCACTTGTAAAACAAGCTGGGTCATTTAGAAAAAAGGGGATAAGATACCTTATCCCCTCCATTTTATACTTCAAAATACTATTTAAGTTTTTTTACACGAATGTCTTTGAAGAATACTTCTGTTCCATGACCTAAGAAACCAATATGGCCACTTGTACGTTTCAAACCAGGATGTTGTTTTCCATCCAAGGTGCCATTTTTACTCGCCTCAGCAATATCCGCATCGACAATGACTGTACCGTTTAAAGTAACTTTGACACGATTGCCTTTTACATAGATTTCTTCAGAGTTCCATTCGCCCAAAGGTTTGAGGTAGCCTCTTTTGGCTGTTACTACGCCATAGATAGAGCCATGATATTGATAAGGTTTTAGATCTTTATAGACATCAGCATCATTATCAAGTACTTGAATCTCCATCGCTTCGTATGCAGCATCACCTTCTAAAGGAGCACGTATACCTACACCATTATTGGCTCCTGAGGTTAATTTGAAGTCAAAACGATAGACAAAATCTCCGTATTCCTCTTTTGTATACAGGTTTCCTCCAAATTTAGCATTAGGATATACCCAGATATAACCTTCATCATTGACGATATAAGCTTTGTTCTCCGTCCATTTGTCCAGATTTGTTCCGTCAAATAGAACTTCAAATCCTTCTTTTTTCTCCTGATCGCTTATTTTGAAGATCTGTTTTCTAGGAAATTCTTTGATGAAGAGATCTCTATAATATACAACGGAACCATGAGCTTGCAGTTCGATCTGTTCATTAGGGAAAATAGATTGGTTTCTGTCCCAATAATTTTCAAGTGGAATATTATCAGTGACCAATTGTCCATTTAACCAAACGGTGACTTTATCGTCGACCATTTTGATTTTAAATGTATTCCATTCACCAGTAGCATTGTCAGCTACTTTCAATGGTTTGCTTTCGTTTTTTTGGTTGTTGTATAATCCTCCTGATCCTACTTGAGCACCTACTCTTGTATTAGCAATATCCCAGATTTGTACTTGTGGAGTACCTCTCAGGTAAATACCCGCATCGCCCTCAATACCACCATAGTTCTCCAATTTCCAATCTACAAGCATTTCGAAATCACCGTATTGTTTTATGGTAGCGAGATTGTCACCCTTACCGCTGAATACGATTTCGCCATTAGTTGCAGACCAACCTTTGCGCATAATCTCATCTGCCTTAGCTTGTTCGGCAGCTAACGTTTTGGCGTTCATCTTACTCCGTTTGATTGGATCGGCTACCAACCCTTTCCAGCCACTCAGGTCTTTGCCATTAAAAAGCGATACATAGCCTTCCTTTACAGGCATTTCGGATAAATAGCGCACGACAGCTTCTTTCAGGTAACCACTTTCGCTACCGGACAATTTGCCAATGACTTGCTCCAAGACCGCTCTGACTTTACTGCCATAATACTTATTGTCCATCGCGATATTCATAGCTGTATTAGCGGCAGCTTCTCCCAATTGCGGATCAGCCATTTTATCTGCGGCAAAAATGAATGCTTGATAAGTACCTGTTGGTTGGAGGGCGGCAAGTGCGGCTTTCTTTTGTTCTACTGATTGTGCAACACTAAATGCATCACGCAATAAGAGGGTTTTTTGATCAGGTGTATTCGTGGATGAGGAGATTGATTTGATCAATCCGTTGTAGACAGTATTAAATAAGTTGCCATCTTTTTCCGTTCTCGATAATGATATCAATTTAGGAAGAGCGTTGGCAGATGACCAGCTTGACAATGACCTAATAGCAGCAGCGCGTAAATCAGGATTAGTATTATTCACATAATTGCTGACAGCTTGTAATGACTGATCGTCGCCAAGGCCTGCAAAGATAGGGAAATACTTCGCAGCACTAGGCGCTGCAGATTTTGAGATATTAGCAGCTAATTTCCCTGTTAATCCGTTTGCATTTGGACTTGATTGAACAACATTGACAATTGCTTTTTGCAGCAGTGCTGTGGATTTAGGATCTGTGCTCGTATTCAACCTATTGAAAAGTTCTTCAAGATCGGATTCCTGTGCAACATTTGGGAGCGCTTTGTTTATTGCTTCCTCTACGGTAGGATTTGTTGTTTTAATAGCCAAGACAGCTTTTGAAGAAGCATTATTGGAACGTTTGCTCAATATATCCAGTAATTGAACCTTTTTGCTGTCATCGACAGAAGCGAGCGCATTATTTACATCGTTGATGACATTGGCATCCTTTGAAGAGAGGATAAGTGCTTTAACAGAATTGTTGAATTCTTGATCCGCATCAAACGCCTGAATAAGTGTGTTCGTCTCTTTGCCTTGTGAAAGCGTATTGATGGCACTTAACCCTGCTAGTTTTGCTACTGGAGAAGTCGTTTTACCAACCAATGCCTGAATTGCTTGTAAGCTACTTGCAGATCCATTGTGTGCGAGATAGTTTAATACACTTTCCTGTACCTCTGGTGTACCTTTACTTGCTAGAGCGAGTAGACTTTTAGCATCGCTACCTTTACCATATTTTCCCAATAATTGTAAGGCAAGATTACGATATGCACCATTATCACTTTTTACTGCAGACAGTAAATTTTTTTTCTGTTTACTTGGATCAATAGCGGCCAATAATCTGAGTGAAGCAAATTGCCCATTGATGGATTTTGCTTTTTGTGATTCCTGGAAGAATTTGTTCAGGAATTTGACAGCATCTTGGTCATGTTTATTATCTATCAACGATTGTGCATAGTCAATACCTAATCCGACAGCATCAAATTTGTCATAACTATATGCCGCATCATTCAATTTATTTTGGAATAGGGGAGCCGAAGCGGTACCACCAATTTTACTCAACGCTATTAATGCAGTGCGTTGGAAGGCATCTGAATTATATTTTTGGGTTAAATTCAGAATAGCATTTTCTGCATTCGCCACCTTTAAATCACCCAGTGCTGTTACAATGGCCGTGGCTGTTTTTTCTGTCGTTGAACTTGCTAATGCTTTTTCCAAGGCAGCGGCGGATTCGCTGGTACGGATAGATACTAAGGTTCTTGCTGCAGCATCTGCAAGGTAATCGTTCGTTAGACAATTTGCTACGGCTGGGATCGCTGAATTGTCTGCACACTGACGTAGCAAACGTAACGCGAAAACTTGACTTGTGGGTTCGCTTAATTGTGCTATGGATTTTGCTAGACCTTCAACAAATACTTTTTTTTGCTGTTCTTTTCCTGGTTGATTGATATAAAAAGAATAGCTGTTGGCAGCAAATTCAATTGGAGCGTTATTACTACCTGGGGCTTTTAGTCCTTTTAGAAAAGTAACAATGTCATCGGAAGTAAACCCCTCCAGCTCATGCATGGCGAGCAGGAACTTTTCTTTTTCCTCTGCCGGCTGTTGGGCCAGCACGTCAGCTATTTTAGTAGCTGTGGTTCTATTTTGTGGTTGCTGGGCATATGAAGCGCTTGAAATGAGAAGCAATACGGCCAGCGAATTAAATATCTTTTTCATTGAGATTATTTATCTTTTATCGGCATGATTTATCATAATTATTGACATCTGTCCTGTGTCGTAATGTCTTTCTAATTTCTGATATTTCATCGGATTATAATTGTTAGATAGACCAAGGACCTCTCATTGGTTGGTGAATTAAACGATTCGCAGCGTCATCATCAATAAATTGTTCATTTTGAGAATCATATTTTAATGAACGATTGAGACGCAGTGCTGCCAGGCCCATATTTACCAATGTACAGGAGCGGTGTCCATTTATTTCATTGAGGGCGAATTTTTCGCGTGTCCTGACAGATTCCAAAAAGTCGGTGATTTGCGGTGCCGGCTCAGGGTATTGCGCCAGTTTCCTTTCCAAATCTGGTATATCGGATGCAAATCCTTTGTATAATTTACCTTTAGGTCCTTCAATATAAGCTGCTTTCTCATCTTTGGCGTCACCATCTAAGATGATCTGACAGCCATCCGCATAGGTGAAGGTTATTCTTCTCCAAGTGCCTACCGCATCGGGGTGTTGTTGTGGAGCATCTACTTCAACTGTGACTGGGCTTTCATTATCCTTGCCCAAGAAATATTGTACAGGATCCATGTAATGTTGTCCCATATCACCTAAGCCACCGCCATCATAATCCCAATATCCTCTAAAAGTGGTGTGCGTACGATGTTTGTTGTAGGGTTTATAAGGAGCTGGACCTAGCCAAAATTCGTAATCTAATTCTGCCGGAACTTTTTCCTCAGGTAAGTTTTCTTTTCCTACCCAGTAAAATTTCCAGTCAAACCCTGTATGCTTACTTATTGTTACTTTCAATGGCCAACCCAACATGCCAGTATCTACTAGTTTTTTGATTTTACTAACAGGTACGTTCATCCCATAAAAGTCATCTTTAAAGCGAAACCAAGTGTTCAGGCGGAACATATTTCCATGTTGTGCAATGGCTTCCTTCACTTTCTTGCCTTCACCGATAGTCCGTGTCATTGGCTTTTCACACCAGATGTCCTTTCCTGCTTTAGCAGCTTCAATAGACATAAGGCCATGCCAATGTGGCGGAGTAGCAATGTGGACGATATCTACTTCTGGAGATTTGATTAAATCTCTAAAATCATGATATTCTTTTATGCCACCACCTAAGTCGTTCTGTGCCGCGGCAAGATGGCTTGTGTCAACGTCACAAATGGCAACGGTTTTTGTTCCGGCATAACCGAAGTGTCCACGGCCCATATTACCGACGCCAATTACTCCTTTGGTTAAGTGGTCACTCGGGGCAAGATAGCCTTGGCCTCCAAGTACAAAGCGTGGTACAATAGAAAATGCTGCAGCACCTACCACTGATTTTTTAATGAAATCACGCCTTGATGAATTCTGTTCTTTCATGTTGGTTGGATTAGTTGTTTTATAATTGATCCATTCTAGGCTGTTAAAAATAACTGCAATTGGATATTGAACTTAAAAATAGATAAAAAACTGATAAATATAAACTGATAACTAAAATTTTACGTATTGTTTCTTCTTGTTTTATGAAAAAATAATAAAAGAATCGTTCTAAATTCATTTCTTTCGTATATAAGGTTGGATTTTATTGCGCAGATGGAAAGTTTGGATACAGAATTGTTACATAAGGTGGGGGCTTTCGCGCTTCCTGCTGTTTGTAGCATATGATTCGCCCTACCGACTAAACTATTTTGATAGGATATGCCAGCTAAATGTATCCATTTTGGTGGAATAGAGTGAGCTCTTGGTTCTATATCTATACCTTAGTTTTTTTCTCTAGATCGCATTTACGTTTTTTTTTTGGTAAAAATGGCTTTTCTGATACTGTTGCATAAAACTAATCACTCAATCGTTTTCGTAAAACATGCTTGATTATACTTGGAGAATCAGGCATCTTTATGGAGCCTTCAAAAGAAGAAAACCGATATGATCAGACGAAGTGTACTATTATTAATTATTTATGTAATTATCGTATATATACCTGTATGTGGACAATTTAAAATTGTTCCGCTCGGAAATACAATATATGAGGGGGTATTTACTGGGAATGGTCTATTGGGAACGATGACCTACCTATCGGGTAAAAAGTCAGTACGTATCGACATTGGCCGAACGGATGTATATGACCACCGAGCAAATTCGGAGGACAAGTTGTTTGATAAGGCCCGGCTGTCATTGGGGTACTTTAATCTGGACCTGGGGAGTGCAATAACCCAAAGCAAGGGTGAAATCTATCTAAAGGAGGCCTATGCCGTGGCAACTATCTCGACAGATCAGGGACAGATCAAAGTGAAGACGACAACACTTTCCAATGATAATATTATCTTATTAGAGGTGTTAAAAAAAGATTTTACGGGAAAGTACTCGCTCAATTGGGTGGCCGATTCGGCAATCAGTCCACGAATGGAGTTTAGCTATACACAAAAGCCAAAGCAATATCTTGCCAATCCGGTTGGAATAAATGGGCAACAGGGGCATATAAAATTCTTTGAACAATCATTACTGGCTGGTGGTGGATATACGACAGCTTATATGCTTCGATCCACCCAAGAAAAGGATACCTATGTCATTACAGTTGGCTATAGTCAAAAGGGAAACGATTTTACCGCAAAGACACTAGATTATCTTCGAAAATTTGATGACAGAAAAATAAGGGCCGGCCTAATGGAACACCGGCAATGGTGGGCCAGTTATTATAGTGCGTCTACACTGAAATTACCCGATTCAATCTATCAGGAATTTTATGATATGCAATTGTATAAGCTTGCGAGTGCTACGCGATCGGATAAGCCCGCTATGGATCTACAAGGACCATGGACAAGTCCGACTCCCTGGCCCGCTTATTGGCTCAATTTAAATATGCAGCTCGCCTATTCGCCAACATTCAAAGCGAATCACTTGGATATTGCAGGTTCCCTGATTCAGATGATTGATCGGAATAAGGAAAATTTACGTTTGAATGTTCCGACATCCTACCGTTATAACAGTATAGCTGTTGGCCGTTCTTCGGCGCCGGATTTATGGAGCCCTGTGCTGCTGCAAAAAGGTGTCTCGTTAGAACAGGCATCCGACGGCGAGAAGGAGCTTGGCAACCTGCTATGGTTGCTGCATAGCTACTATCAGTATTATAGGGCAACAATGTCACAGGATGTGTATGACCGATTATTCCCACTTTTGAAAGAGGCGGTCAACTATCATTTGCATTTATTGGAGAAGGATCAAAGAGGGAAATATCATATCGCCGTTAAAACCTACTCGCCTGAATATCCGAAGGGGTTTGCTTATAATACAAATTATGACCTGTCAATACTAAAATGGGGATTGAAGACACTTTTGGAATTGGACAATGAGCGAGGTGGCAAGGATTCACTTCATACGGTATGGGATGACGTACTGACACACCTGATCGAATATCCAAAAAATAGCGATGGTTTTATGATTGCCAAAGACCTACCCTATGATGAATCACATCGCCATTATTCACATCTGATGATGATCTATCCTTTCTATGACGTGAATTGGGATCAAAAGGAGCATAGGGAACTGATCGAAGAGTCTATTGCACATTGGCAAAGTAAAAAACAATGGCTCCAAGGCTATTCGTTTTCTGGAGCAGCCTCTATGTATGCCATGATGGGACGTGGTGATGACGCTTTGGCTTCGTTGGATGTTTTGTTGAACAAGTACATTAAACCGAATACCTTATATGCCGAAAGCGGTCCTGTGATTGAAACTCCATTGGCTGCAATGGCAAGCATGCAGGAACTATGCCTTCAATATTGGAATGGAGTATTGCGGGTATTTCCGGCTGTTCCCAGCAAGTGGAGGGATGTTTCCTTCGCTCATTTTCTGGTAGATGGTGGCAACTTGATTTCCGCTCAACGCAAAAATGGAAAGACAATAGCTGTAGAAATTAAAAGTCAATATGGAGGGGAATTGAAAGTCAAACTGGATATGGTGTCCCCAATTGTTAAAATACATGGAAAAGGTAGTTATACAAGACAAGTAGATGGTTTAATAATGTTAGTGTTAGATAAAGGTACTAGGGTTTCCGTCAATGAGCATAAATAGTGCGTGTAAGCACAGGGATATTAGAAATGATAACGTATAAAAAGGGAATACAAATAATGAAACTTAGAAAGCAAATTTTTATGATTTTATGGACTGCTTTGGGAACAAGCACCCTGGTTCATGGACAGACAGCAACATTGAAATTGTCTAAAGAGTTTGTTCAGGGACAACTTGATGCCGCCGCCAGGCAGATCAAGGTTTTGGACAAAGAAACACCAACGGATAAATTTCCAAAAACATTTGAAAATGGCAAGGAGGTATTCTCGTCATCAAGCTGGTGGTGTTCGGGTTTCTATCCCGGGACTTTATTTTACTTATATGAAGGGACTAAAGACCAAGGATTATTAAAGAAAGCGGAAGACAAATTAACCTATCTGGAGAAGGAAAAGAACAATAAAGGAACACATGATCTGGGTTTTATGCTGTTTTGTAGTTTTGGTAATGCGCTTCGTTTAACTGGCGACACGCAAAAATATGAACCTATACTGACTACTGGGGCAAGCTCATTGGCTTCTCGTTATAGCCCAAAGACAAAAACGATACGTTCTTGGGATCATGGATCATGGCAGTATCCTGTTATTATCGATAATATGATGAATTTGGAATTTTTGACACAGGTCTCCAAAATCACGGGGGATAAGAAATACTATGATATTGCTGTCACACACGCCGAAACGACATTAAAAAACCATTTTCGTAAAGATTATAGTTCATATCATGTCATCGATTATGATAAAAACACAGGTAAGGCTATCGGTAAAAAAACACATCAGGGCGCCTTTGACGAATCCGCATGGTCACGTGGACAAGGATGGGCTTTATATGGTTATACAATGATGTACCGTGAAACAAAGAAAAAGGAATTTTTGAAGCAGGCGCAACAAATTGCGAAATATATCCTCGACAATCCAAACTTACCCTCAGATCTGATTCCGTATTGGGACTTTGATAAAGACAAAATATCGGCATCTGATAAGATGTACCCGAATAAAGATTTGAGAGATGTATCTGCTGCAGCATTGTATGCTTCCGCTTTATTAGAGCTTTCGCAGTATACAATGGGTAATGAATCTGCAAACTACTTTGATAAAGCCGAGACAATCATTAAAAATCTATCACAAGCTCCCTATCTGGCACCTTATGGACAAAACGGTGGCTATATTCTACAGCATAGCGTAGGAGCGCTTCCCTTAAATTCGGAGGTTGATGTACCACTGACCTATGCTGATTACTATTATGTAGAAGCATTGGTGCGTTATAAAAGGCTCTTGGATGGCGAACCAATGATTAAAGAAATCGCGAAGTAATTGCTAGAGATAAGCTGATCAAGTTAATGAAGGCGTCCAAAAGGGCGCCTTTGTTCGTACTACAACGGATGATCATATAAGCCTTTGACTTTTCCAATGATGTATCCTGAAAAAAGGAATCTGTGGAAACAGTTTGGTTTTTAATTACCTTCGTAGGAATTGGCTGCCTCTTCTGAAGGATTGTGTCCAAACTGCTTTTTGAACTCTCTGCTAAAGTATTTTCTTTCAGAAAATCCGACTGCGTAGGCGACTTCGCTGACATTCATAGCGGATTTTAACAACTCTTTGGCTTTGTTAAGGCGGTACATCTTAACGTAATTGTTGATGGATAAATTAGATATTGCCCGAAGCTTACGATAGATGATTGGCGCACTCATACCCATTTTTCGAGAGATAAAGTTAACATCAAAATCGTCCGACTGGATGTTCTCTTCGATAAGCTGATTCAAAGCTGCAATGAACTGAGCATCTAGTTCATTGTCCAAATCTGTTTTTTTAACCTGAAATTTCTGACTTTTTTCATGGCTGATCGCTATGAGATTCTGTACCGATAGGAAGAGATGTCTATTATCAAAAGGCTTGGTGAGATAAATATTTGCGCCATATTGCAAAGCTTGTAGTTGAGATTCACTGTCTGTGACTGCTGTCAGTAGGATAACTGGAATATGACTGGTTGCGATATTTGTTTTGATGGCCTGACATAACTGAGCACCATTCATGTAAGGCATCATGAGGTCTGATAAAATCAAATCTGGTATATACTCCTGTGCTTTTGATAAAGCATCTTCTCCATTGACAGCAGTAATGATTGTATAGCTTTCCTGAAACAAACGAACAATGGTATCCAGGAGTTCTCTATTGTCTTCGACAATAAGAATAGTCTGTTGCAAGGATCTGTGCGCTGAGGCTGGCCTGGAACTTGATTCGTCAACGGTGTTTATTCGGGACTCTCCAGGAGCAGAAGCATGGCTGCCTGATTTTTTAGGTAAATGTACACTGAAAACCGTCCATGCTCCTTTTTCATTTTTTATTGTAGAACAGCTAACTTCTCCTTGATGCTGTAAAACAATCTGTTTGGTCAGGGCCAGTCCGATACCAGTACCTATCGTATCATTTACCTGTTCCTCCCGATAATACTCTTCAAAAATCTTGAATTGATTATCCGTTGCGATGCCAATTCCGTTATCGAGGATATTGATAACAACGTTATCTTCGTTTTCAATCAATTCAAGATAAACAGTGCCATTCTCAGGTGTATATTTAATTGCATTGGATAATAGATTAAACATAACCTTGTCAAACTGGACGATATCTATGGATTGCAGGCCCACAGTATCTAATCGTCCAATATAATAATTGATATGTTTATTCTGCGCGAGATCATTGAGAAGATAAAAGGAGTCTTCAATATATTCCCTAAAAGATATATCGCTCCGGTTCAGGACAAAGTGTTTGTCATCAAACTTTTTGAAATCAAGTAGTTCATTGACTACGCTCAATAATTTAGTGGCATTCTTTTTTATCCGTTTTACTTTAGATTGGGTAGCAGATAGGTTGGCTGTTTCTGTAATGATCTCATCCAATGGTGCTGTGATCAATGTTAATGGTGTACGGATCTCATGGGAAATCTGCGTGAAAAATTTGATTTTCTTTTCCTGTTCCCGTTCGGAATTGATCAGCATCTGGCGTTCAACGACAAACTTGATGACAAAGTGTACACCCAGGGTAAAGATTGCCGCATATAACAAGTAAGCCCACCAGCTTCTCCAGAGTGGTGGTTTTATATCGAGGTGTATTTGGAGTGGCGTGCTGCTCCAGATTCCATCATTATTGCTCGCATATACGATGAGCGTGTGTCGTCCTTCAGGGATATTTGTATACCTGACACTCGGTGTATTGGTTTCTATCCAATCCTTATCAAAACCTTCGAGTTTATAACGATATCTATTTTTCTGGGGCTTGATAAAATTGGAGCTTGAAAAATTAACGGTGATAAAATTCTCGTCATACCGCAATTGTAACTGATAGTCATTGGGTTTATCACCTTTCTGAATGCGACCGTAGTGCAAAGGAGTGTCTTCAAGAAATATATTTCGAAAAAGCACATTTGGTTTTGTCCGATTGAAACTGATTTTTCTCGTGTCGATTGACACTAAACCATTCAGTGTGGTCACAAATAAAATTCCTGAATTGCTGCTATAAACCTTTGCACCCTGCATATTTTTTACAGGTAGACCATCGTATTGATTGAGGGTTGTGCTGTATTTTGTGGCTGGATCAAAGAAAATCAATCCATTCTTGCTGCTGATCCAAAAATGTTTATCAATCATAATAGGCCAGCCTAGGGTATTGTTAGGGAAGCGAATTAGTGGGTCTTTGTCGCCTAGGCGACGGAGTTCAGTTGCTGTCGTAAACCAAATATCCCCGTCAGGATGAACATAAAAACCTTGGATAGATACTTTTGGATCAGTAAACGGTTGAATAACTTTTGTCTTGGGATCTTGCTTGTAAAGCCGTCCTTCTAGCAAAAAGTAAACATGATTTTTGCTGTCGGCTTGGATATCACTTAAAGTTTTAGGAAGCTCTTTAATTGGATAAGGGGATTTCCGCGGAGGGACAATATATAAACCTGCGTTTGTACCAAGGTATAAGTAATCATCTATTCCGGCATAGATACTATAGATATTGTTTTTTAAATGAAGGGGATTTTTATCCAATAGTATGTGGCGTGCGGTTCTCGTATTTAAATCAATAATGGAATAACCACCACCATGCTGTGCAGCATAGAGTATGTTATTTCGTATGGACAGATCTTTGATTAGATTAGACTGAGAAAATTGTGGAAAAGGTCGTATTGTTCCTGTCTTTTTATCTAAAAGATTTATTCCCTCCTCCTCGGTTCCGATCCAATATGCATCTTGGGATTCAGCGAAACTGCCGATTATATCACTATTTAATCTATTTTGAGGAGACTCCCGACTCGAATAAATGTGCAAAGGGATCATGTCCGGATAAATGGCATTGATTCCGCCGAAATAGGTGCCTAACCATATAATATGCTGATTATCGACAAATATATCATAAATTGAATTTTGGCTTAGTGAGTGTGGAACCGAAGTATTGTGTTTGTAGTTAATAAAAGATGCGTTCCCGTCGGAGACAGAGAGTCCCTTTAGTGTACCCAATAATACCGTATTATTGGGGCCTTTACTGATCTTTCGAATGTTGTTGCTGAGTAGGTTACTATTACCTTCGTGAATATGTTGCCATTGTTTACTTGATAGTTGATATTGAAATAGGCCTTTTAATTTTGTTCCTATCCATAATGTGTCATTTTGGTAGTACAAGCTACTCACAATATCTTGGTTTTTTAGCGGAAGGGAGATCTGATCCAGGATCGTTATTTTACCGGCTTTTAAAGAACAAAGTTCTATACCAATATCACTTGCAACAACATAGGTCGTCGAATTGATTGGAGCAATAGATTGGACATGATTACGAGGTAAGATCGACTTTATTGTATACGAGTTTCCTAAAGGTATGGCAAGATAGAGCCCATTATCCGCACAGAGAATTGTCTGTTCCCCTAGAACATAAATATCATGAATGACTAAAGGAACATCAAACGGTTTATCTTGTTTATAGACTGGCTTTCTTTTATCAATATTGAAAATGAAAAGTTTTGTTGCGGTTGCAATAAAGAGGTCGTTCCGGGAATTGATATTAATTTTATTGATATAATCTACGCTTTTGAAAATAGAGTCAGTGACCAAAACATTGGCAACATTTCTTGAATCATAAATAAATAGATTGTTTCCTCCACCAAACCATAATTTACCTTGTCGATCCTGTGCGATTGTCATAACCGCCTGTTTGTCCAATATATTATCCTGGGTTAGTGTTTCGAAGTTGAGGGTTTGGGCACAACAAGTGATATATGAGCAGAGGAGCAATAAAGTAATGACGATGCTTCGAATCTGTTGCGCAGGAAAATTCATAGATAATATCAAGGTTTATAGCCCAAATTTAAGATTTTACCCCTTAATATTTATAAAATTCACCCTATAAAATAACTGTACTTACCCAATTTTGACATAATTAAACACCAATTTCTAATTATAAAACTAATTTCCTAAAGTATGGCTAAGTTTTACACAGTTGGATTGTCCGCTATGATGCTGTTTGCTGTAGGTACAAGTAAGGCCCAGCAAAAAGTAAATCTGACAGGACAGATCAAAGACAGTCAAGGAGCACCTTTGTCAGGTGTAACAATTCGGGAGAAGGGCGGGACACTTTCCACGTCTACCAATGGATCAGGCACCTACAGCTTATCCGTCAATTCTAACGCAACACTAGTAATTTCTTATGTAGGATATGCAAACCAGGAGGTTGTGGTCAATGGCCGCAATATTGTGAACATTACGATGGAAGCAGCGAGTTCTGTCATAGATGAAGTCGTTGTAGTGGGGTACGGTAAGCAGAAGAAGGAAAAACTGCTCGGGTCTGTAAGTACAATCGATGCAAAGCAGATTGAAAATAGGCCTGTTACAAATGTTTCTACAGCACTTAGTGGTGTAGCGGCCGGCGTGCAGGTCAAACAAAGTACTGGTCGACCCGGATCGGATGGCGCTACTATCCGGGTTCGGGGTGTAGGGACCTTAAATAATTCGGATGCACTTGTGGTTATTGACGGTATACCGGGTTCAATGGATGCAGTGAATCCCAACGATATTGAAAACATATCTGTACTAAAGGATGCCTCTTCGGCATCAATCTACGGTACGCGTGCAGGTAATGGTGTTATTTTGATTACGACTAAAAAAGGAAAAGCCAACCAGAAAACCCAACTTAACTACTCCGGTATTTTGTCCCGTACCAAACCTATGGGTACTCCAGAATTTGTGTCAGATTATGTGCGTCACATGGAACTGATGAATGAAGGAACATTTAATCTGGGCAAACCGGCAAAATTTGCTGAATCTACAATCGATCTTTGGCGAAAAGCCAATGCGGATCCGAATGGTGTATTGGCTGCATCAGGGCTGCCAAATTATATCGCTTATCCAAATACAGATTGGACGGATTGGATTTATAATTCCGCATGGATCCAAAGTCATAATGTTTCGGCGACGGGCGGCTCAGAAGCAACTAATTATATGCTCTCAGGACGGATATTTGATAATCCGGGTGTTATGAAGAATACGGGCGCAAAGAAATATGAACTGCGAACCAATATTAGTACGAAAATCGGAGATCGATTGACTATTGGAACTAATATGTTTGCCTCAACAGAAGATAGAAAAAAAGCGAATGTTGATAATCTGTATAACTTTTTAAGACAGTCTACACCAGGTGTCTATCCGATGTATGATGGCCGATTTGGTGGTGCGGTAGCCGCGGAAGAATCTACTCAGTTGAATAACTTGATGCAATATCTCTATGAGCCGCAGGGGATGGACAAAGTATCAAATTTTAACTCGACTATATTTGCGAATGTAAAGATCATAAAAGGATTGACATTTGAAACAAAGTTTAACTATCAAATGCGTTCGCGTGAGCAGACAGGTAGCTCAATACCTGTTGATAAATATAGTTTCGAGACAAATCAAATCGTTTTTCCAAAAAGCGTTGCCTCAACGCTAGTGCTGTCTCAAGGTTATGAAAATCTTCGCACGCTCACTTTTGATAATGTACTTCGTTACGAAACCAGTATTGGTAAACATAATATTGGGGCATTATTGGGGCACAATGAATTTCAGACAAAATGGTATAATTTCTCCGCTGCAAGAAGAGGTGTCATAGATCCAACGATTTCCAACATCGGGACAGCTAACGAAATGAACGCTATTGATGGTAACGAATACGAAACTAGTATGCGATCTTTTTTTGGCCGTGTAAATTATGACTTTGATAGTAAATATCTTGTCGAATTTAGTTTAAGAAGGGATGCTTCTTCCAAATTTGGCAAGGATCTCCAAGCAGGTTATTTCCCATCTGTGGGCCTGGGTTGGTTGATGTCAAGAGAATCCTTTATGAAAGGGCTTGAGCCATATATCCAAAATGTCAAACTTCGTGGATCATGGGGTAAATTGGGGAATGATATGAATAATAGCGACCCCAATAGAGAGAATTATTTGCCTGCATTTGCCTTCTACGGTAATGCCGGATATTCCTTTGGTGGATCTCAAGTAGGCGGTCTGGAACTAAGCAAATTTGGAAATAGATTATTGGCCTGGGAAGAAAGTGAAAATAGAGAGGTAGGCTTGGAGTTTGCAACTTTTCGAAATAAAGCCTATGTGGAATTGAATTATTACAACAAATTAACATCAGGGATATTGGTGCCTGAGCAATTACCGCTTACCACAGGTACTACCGGTGCACCGATTGTTAATTCAGCAGCGATGCGTAATAGTGGTATTGAACTTAATTTGACCTGGAAGGATAAGATAGGTGAATTTAGCTATAATATTGGGGGGAATTTTGCCTACAATAAAAATCAGGTTACCAAACTCAAGGGGCAGCTGGTAAGAGGGTGGAATGATGTCAATGGGACAAACGTGTATAGCACAAATATTGGACAGGTTTCAAATGCCGTAGGTACTAATCAGCGTAATCTCGAAGGTCACCAGTTTCAGGAATATTATCTGAGACAACGTTATAAAGGAGATGGTAGCTATTACTCCAACGGTGGAGTGGTAAATCCAAATGGTGGACCTCGGGACGGTATGATCCGTACAGAAGCGGATTATAAATGGGTACAGGATATGCAAGCAGCAGGATACAGCTTCTCGCCAGTAAACAAACTAGGGGTTGAACAATTGTATTATGGTGATTTTCTTTATGCTGATCTAAACGGAGATAAAGTCTATGGAAATGAAAATGATCAGGACTTTACAGGGACATCCAATGTTCCCAAGTATATCTATGGTATCAATTTAGGGTTCTCTTACAAGGGGTTTGATTTGCAAATGCTGTGGTCTGGAGAGGGGAAATTACAATATTATTGGAACGATGAAGGCTACAGCAATAATATTGTGCGTGATGGAAATGGTATCTCTAAACGTGTCGCTGATGATCATTATTTTTATGATCCCGCTAATCCTAGCGACCCGCGAACTAACATCAGTGGATCGTATGCCCGCCTCAAGTACAATGGTGAGACAATAAACAATGTCGCCAATAATTTCTACCTCTATGATGCAGATTTTATAAAATTGAGAAACTTGCAGATAGGTTATACATTTAACAATAAACTCACCGAACGCTTTCATGTACGCAATTTACGGGTATATTTTTCTGGCGAGAATTTGTTGATGTTTACAAAATTCCCTGGTGCTGATCCGGAAATTGGGGCAGGAGCGAAGTATCCAACTATGAAACAATATGCATTTGGGTTGAATTTTGGATTTTAATACTTAAACGACATGAAGAAAATATTAGATATAGAAATGCAAAGCGTATTTACCTATTGTAAAAAATATACTTGGCGCATATCTGCGCTGGCAATTTTGTTGGGTTCACTGGGTTCTTGTAAAAAGGACTTGTTGGATATCAGTTCGAATACACAGGTCCCAGAAGATAAAATGTGGACAACGGACAATTATACTGATCTTGGCGTAAATGGTGTGTACCAAGCACTACGTTTTGGATATACTACTGGTGGTACAAATAACCGGGAGCTCTATCAGTATGACCGTTTATCCAACACGTTAATCCCAAGGGGTGCAGATCCACTATTGAATGCCTCCACGAACACCTCAAATTCACTTTTTGCCGATGTGTGGAAAGAATTATATGAGAGTGTTCATCGTGCGAACGATGCGGTTTATGGAATAACCAATATTTCACCATCAGCTCCAGAAAAGAAAGCACGTTTGCTTGCGGAGGTTAAATTTTTAAGAGCGTTTTATTATTATCGTTTAAATCAGCTTTATAGAGGAGTACCACTATATGATACGCCTATTAACTACAATGAAGCTACTAAACCTAGAAACACAGAAAAAGAAGTCTGGGATTTCATTTTGAAAGACCTGACAGCATGTATTGCTGAGACAAATTTGCCTACAAAATTACCGGCAGGGAGTAAAGATTTCGGTCGTATTACGAAGTCTGCAGCTTATGCACTACGGGGTAAAGTTTACATGTACCTACAAGATTGGGATAAAGCGATTGCTGATTTTCAATCCGTGAAAGATGCTGGTCATCAGCTGTTCCCAGATTATAAAGCGTTATTTACCGCAACCAATGAAAAGTCAGATGAGATGATTTTCTCCATTCAGAATATCGCCTTGGACAACTTTGGATCTACGACACAATTCTATTTTGGAAGTAGATCTGCTTTTGGATCTAATTGGAATAGTTATATGGTGAGCCCGGATTTTGTGGACTTATATGAGAATAAAGACGGTAGCAAATTTAACTGGGATGATATAATACCTGGTTATAATGCGATGGCACCTGACAAAAGGGAGATATACTTTATCCGTAATAATGTACAGCAGGTGGCTGAGGCAAATAAAAAGCCAGCAAAGTACACTGATTTAATTGATCCTAAACGAGGATTGGATTTTAAACTTTATCTACCGACTGGTAATGAAGAACGCTTAAAGAAAGCATATGACAACCGGGATCCACGTTTAAGCGCAAATGTTATTCTCCCTTATTCAACTTTTGTTGGAACAAATCTCGGAGCTGACCAGACATTTACATCAAGATGGCCACATATTGAAGAATTTAATAATGTGTTTGACCTACGAACGGACGATCAACCGAGATTCTTTTATATCCCACGTAAATTCGTGTACGAAGGAGGAAAGCCAGCTATTCCGAGTCGTGTAGCTGGTGATATAGATTATCCTGTGATCCGTTATGCGGATGTATTGTTATTATGGGCAGAAGCACTTAATGAAAAAGGGCAAGAAGCATCAGCCGTAGCTAAAGTGAATGAAGTACGGGCTCGTGCCGGTGTAGGACTTCTGAATAGTTCAGCGACTACTACGGTTAAAGATAAAGCTGATCTCACCAGCCGCATCCGTAATGAACGTAGAAGAGAATTATTTGGGGAAGGAGTTATTTACTTTGATGAATTGCGTTGGAAATCCCTAAAAGATCAGGTATTTGGCGGCAATGCTGGAAACAAACAGACATGGGGTGGAATTGTAGATAAATATACCTACTTGGGGGATCAATTATTGGTATGGCCCATTCCGGAAGTAGAAAGACAACGAAATCCAAGTCTTACACAGAATACAGGCTGGAATAATTAATGAAAAAATAAATCCATTCTGTAAAGAAGCTGTTATCAATCGCTCACGCAATCGTTTGCTAGAGCGATTGATTCTTTTTTGTTTGTTTTTTTATTTTAAAATAAAGATTTTTAATGTTTTGTGTGATATTGTTGAGCACACGTTTATTTATAAACCATTATCGATGAAGAGAAGATCTATACTAAAATTATTGGGTGGTACTGGTGTCGGCCTGTTGACTGCGTCTTTACCAACGGGAGCGAAGGCAGGCCTTTTACAGGATCAAAAAACAAGTGACTTGGGGGATGACCGTGCGTATTGGGTATCCATATTAAGTCGAATGGCCAGCCCCATATTGGATAATATAAGTAAACAGCAATGGCGCAAAAATATGCCAATGGAAGTAAGTCCTACTTTTGATAGTAGAGATCCCGGAGTTGGCTATCTGGAAGCCTTTGGTCGGCTTCTTGCTGGAATGGCTCCTTGGTTAGCTTTGCCCGATGACAGCTCAGCAGAAGGCAAACTGCGTAAAAAATTACGTGATCAAGCCTTATTGGGTATTCAGTATGGTGTAGATCCTAAATCTCCGGATTACTTCACTTGGCGTGGCCCATCATCACAGACGCTCGTAGATGCGGCACACCTTGCCCTTGCTTTTCTGAGAGCACCTAAAGCACTTTGGGAACCATTGGATCAGGTAACAAAGAAAAGGGTTGTCGAAGAATTTAAACTATTACGTAAGATTAAACCCAATGAAAGTAACTGGTTACTTTTTGCTGCGATGACCGAAACTTTCTTATATAGTGCTGGCGAGGAGTGTGCGCGTGAAAAAATAGATTATGCTGTTAATAAATTTGATCAGGAATGGTATGTCGGTGACGGTTGGTATAGTGATGGGGCACATTTTAGCTTTGACCATTATAACGGCTACGTGATCCATTGTATGCAAGTTGAATCACTTCGTCACAATATCTCCGCTGGCGAGAAATACAAAGAAATGTATGAACGTGCATTTAAGCGCATGCAGCGCTATGCACATCATTTGGAACGTATGATATCGCCCGAAGGATACTATGTGGTTGTAGGACGTTCATCTACCTACAAGAATGCAGCATTTCAACCTTTGGCAACCGTAGCCTTAGAAAATAAATTACCAGATGATATTTCAAAAGGTCAGGTGAGGGCAGCCCTGACTGCAGTACTCAGACACATCTATATTGACAAAACTTTCGCTCCTTCGGGTTGGCTGCGCATGGGGGTGGTTGGAGACCAGCAGTCAAATCTGGCCGATTACTATACCAATGCCGGATCAATGTATGTGGCATCGTTGTCCTTTCTGCCCTTGGGGCTTCCGGCGACGGATGAGTTCTGGACATGTGCTCCGCAGAAATGGACATCGCAGAAATGTTGGGCTGCTGAACAGTTTCCGAAAGATTACTATGTCAGTTACTAGATCCTTTTATCTATAGAAAATAAAAAATACTAAAAAATTGAAAAGTACGTGTGGAGCACTTAAGCTTGTCTACTAAAATCTCAATACTCATATCTCAATACTAAATACTAATAATGAAGATACAACACTATATTACTGGAGCTTTAATGATCGGACTAGGAATACAGGCAATTTCATGTTCGAGCCAGAAGAACTTAACAACGGCTAAATTGGGGCTTGATAAAGAATTTGTTCGGTCTAACATTGAAGATGCACATAAACAGATTACTTATCTAGCATCATCAATAAAGGAATCGGATATGCCCACTAC
This sequence comes from Sphingobacterium sp., assembly GCA_031277685.1. Taxonomy (GTDB): domain Bacteria; phylum Bacteroidota; class Bacteroidia; order Sphingobacteriales; family Sphingobacteriaceae; genus Sphingobacterium. The sequence goes on from JAITLV010000313.1 coordinate 23,711, forward strand.
GTATCAAAATGGGAAATATGTCAATTGGGGCTCTAGCTGGTGGTGTTCGGGATTTTATCCGGGAACAGTCCTGTACCTGTACGAATATACCAAGGATGGCAAATTGTTGGATGAAGCAAAACGGAAGTTAAAACATTTAGAAAAGGAAAAAAACAATAAAGGTACCCATGATCTTGGATTTATGTTGTATTGTAGTTTTGGTAATGCGTTACGACTGACAGGGGATTCAACCGCGTACAAAGAGGTGTTAAGCACAGGTGCTGCTTCGCTGGCAACTCGTTTTCATGCTGCTCCTAAGACAATCCGCTCATGGGATGGTGGTAAAAACTGGGATGGACAACCTTGGACGTATCCTGTCATCATTGACAATATGATGAATCTGGAATTTTTGACAGAGGTGTCCAAAATGACAGGTGATCAAAGATTTAGAGATATCGCTATACAACATGCAAATACGACGATGGTTAACCATTATCGAAAAGATTATAGCTCTTACCATGTGGTTGATTACAATCCGGATAATGGACGTATAATTTCGAGAAAAACAGCACAGGGTGCCTTTGATGAATCGGCTTGGGCAAGGGGACAGGCTTGGGGATTATATGGATACACCATGATGTACCGCGAAACCGGTGACAAGAACTACCTGGAGCAAGCACGACATATTGCCAAGTTTTATCTTAACCATCCGAACCTTCCTAAAGATCTTATCCCTTATTGGGATATGGACCAGAATAAACTGACCCAAGAGAGTAAATATTACAATCAGAAGGATTTGCGTGATGTATCTACTGCTGCTGTAACTGCTTCGGCGCTGCTGGAATTGGCTCAGTATACACAGGGTAGTGAAAGTCAGCTATACATTTCCAAGGCTGAGCAGATGTTAAAATCGCTTTCTTCTAAACCTTACAAAGCGGACTTTAAAGAAGCTGGTGGTTATATATTGAAACATAGCGTCGGTTCTATTCCACATAAAACCGAAGTTGATGTGCCATTAACTTATGCTGATTACTATTACGTGGAAGCGTTGGTCAGATATGACCGAATGCTCAATGGCGAAAAAGTGATCAAACAATAAGTGCATTGTTGATGGGTAAAGGGTGAGGTAAACTAATTCCGTTTTGAAAATAAATAATTCCAGCCAGATGGACTATAAAAAGCTAATCATTATTGCATTAATACTGCCACAGCTGTTATTTGCTCAAAAGAAAGAGGTAAATAATGGTTTACAACAGCGGGCATATTTGGTAAAAACGCTTACCAAAATTGCTGACCCTGTATTAATGGCATTGAGTAAAGGCGAACTGGTTAAAACCATGCCTGTCGAATCGCGTAGTAATTCAGATCGTACAGGATCTACTTATTTAGAAGCATTTGGCAGATTAATGGCTGGAATGGCACCGTGGCTCGAATTAGGGCCGGACGAAACACCTGAAGGCAAGCTGCGGAAGAAATACATCGAATTGTCAATTGCCTGCATAAAAAATGCCACGGATCCGAAGAATCCGGATTATATGAATTTTAGAAAGCATCCTAAAACGCAAAGTCAAGCGTTGGTGGATGCGGCATTTTTAGCGCAGGCACTCTTAAGATCTCCAAATCAACTCTGGGATAAATTAGATGATCAGACCAAGAAAAATGTACTTTCGGCCTTCAACTTAACGCGTGAGATGGACGCATACAACAATAACTGGGTGCTGTTTAGTTCCGAAATCGAGGCTTTTTTCTTAAAATATGATAAAGTTGTCGATAAAAGTCGGTTGGATAGAGCGATTGACCTAATGGTTTCCTGGTATAAAGGCGATGGAATTTATGGTGATGGGCCAAATTTTCACTATGATTACTACAATAGCTTTGTGATACATCCCATGCTACTTGAAACTAGTCTGGAATTGAAGAATGCTAATTTGGACACTGCAAATCTTTATCCGATATTCTTAGATCGCGCCAGAAGATACGCAACCATACAAGAACGTTTAATCTCTCCAGAAGGAACTTATCCACCGATAGGACGTTCGCTGAGTTACCGTTTTGGCGCTTTTCAGCTGCTGTCGAAAATTGCGTATATGCACGAATTAGAAAAAGGAATCGAACCGGCTCAAGTACGATGTGCGCTTTATACAGTAATAAAAAGACAGATTGAAATGCCGGGAACTTTTAATAGCTCTGGTTGGTTAAATATTGGTTTTGCCGGTCATCAACCAGAAGTGGGCGAAACCTATGTTTCTACCGGAAGTGAATATTTGTGCTCAGAAGCCTTTGTTATTCTGGGCTTGCCGCCAAACGATCCGCTGTGGACTGCCCCTGATGCAAGTTGGACAGCAAAAAAGGCATGGAATGGTGAAAAAATGATTATAGATCACACGTTGACGCCGGATATTATTGGAGCAGATGTTTACAAAGAGCGGAAAAAATAACAGGCACAATAAAAATGAAAACAAACTATTTGTTAATTCTGATCATAATGCTATTAGGTGCTGTGCATGGAAGTGCAAAAAAATAGGACGTTAAAGCCTCGGTTGGATATGCTTAAAAATAATCGATTTTAAATCGCCTGTCCCATTTTTGAGACAGGCTTTTTTTTTAGAATTTAGGATCAGTTCGGCCTAAATGAATAGCTGCCTTTTAAGGGCTGTTTCCATCTCGGCACTGGTTTGACTGTTCTTCGGCTATTGTATGCTCTATTATTTACTCTTACAACAAATTCATTTATAAGAGGTGTGATTCATTTAACGGACAAGTAGTGGAAAAGCTCGCTTCAAGTAGTATAGTTCTTGTGAATTAACCCATATAAAATGGGGATATAACAGGGAGATTATACGCTTTTATCCGAATGAGGTCCGGGTAAAGTCCGAATGAGGTCCGTATGAAGTCCCTATTAATTTACTGTTAGTTCACTGTCTATTATAAATTTCTTATACTGAAATAGGTTTATAAATTGTCTTATACTTTTGTCTAGTCCTGGTATACCTTGAAGGGAGCTGAGAGGATTTTGTCGGTCTTAACTATCTTGGTCTTGTATTATTTTACATCTTATAATTGATATCATGGATTTGAAATTCAAGAATATTATTAGATCTTTTGTAACAAGGGGATGGTTTGGGGCAGTTGTATAAAATGTCGTCAGAAAACAACAATATCTTGTCTTTTTTTTGCATTTTGTGTCGTGGAATCTGACCAATCTGTCAATAAACTAAAAAGATGAAAAAACTTGTTTTTCTTACGATGTTGCTGTACAGCATGCTTTTATCTACTTTCGCATTGCAACGGAGTGGGGCATCGATCAGTTCAATTGATAGTTTGCGGAATGTATTCAATACCGTTAAGAACGATAGTGTGCGAGCCAGAGCAGCATTATTACTGACGAATAAACTCATGTTTGAGCGAAAGGATACAGCCGCTGCGACGGGTTATTTGGGTGCAGCACAGAAATTGTGTACAACCAAGCCTTATCTGAAAGCACTATACACCTATTATAGTGCCTCCCATATTTTTATGACTGCAGGGGAGACTGATGAATGCTTACAGCTTTATAAACAGGCTGCGGAGATGCTCGGAAAATTTGAGACAAAGGAAGCTTATGAATTTTGGGTGAAAGCCTGGTGGAATTATGCCATGATCATTGATCATAAAGATGATCGAAAAGGAATGGTACGGATCCAGATTGATAAAATAATTCCCGCAGCAATCAAACAGAAGGACTATAATCAAGCTGCTAAATCCTACCAATCAATTGGCTCTGCTCTGAAAGAAATTGGCGATGCGGAAAAAGGTATCTATTATTTTAAAAAAGGGCTTGAACTCTATGAGAAATATCCCCTGTCAAAAGAGAGACATGCAATATCTTTATTAAACTTAGCGCGTGAATATGTTGAATCGCGCGAACTTAATCTAGCAAAATCTTATCTGTTAAAATCGGAGCAAATTTTAGATACGTTAAAAGAGTCTGTAGCTCACCTAAACTATGGTGAGACAGCCAGTATGTATTATTGTGCGAAAAATGATTTTACGAAAGCCCTCGAGGTGGTAGAGAAAGCTCTGAAAATTGCGGAGCGGCTAAATATGCCTTATGAGATCGGCATGATGCATTATCAGAAGTTTAATATCTATTATAGCTTGGAAAAATATGAATTGGCATTGAGGGAGCTTAAGATTGTCATACGGGATATGCCTTATGATATGACGAGCAATATGCAACAATTTACCAAAGATCTTTCAGATACCTATGCAAAGTTAAAGGATTATCCAAATGCGTATGATTGGTTGGCCAAGCATGTTGCTATTAAAGATAGTTTGGCTAAGGAAATATATAAAAGTGAAATAGCTGGCCTTGAAGCAAAGTTTAGAGCTACTGAGAAGAATAAAAAAATTATGGAGCTGGAATTTGAAACAAAACAGGCAGCACTTCAACAGAAAAACCAACAGTTGTATAATTATATACTTGGCATGCTTTCTTTGGTGTTACTTTTCCTGCTAGGTTTAGCGATTTATCTGTATCGACAGCATAAAAGGAAGGCGCGGGGTGATCTAGAACTTTTGAAGCAACAACAGGAATTGCAAGTAACAAGAGCATTATTGGAAGGTGAGGAATTGGAACGTCATCGGGTTGCCCGGGACTTGCATGATGGCTTGGGTGGACATCTGACAGCGATGAGGCTTCAGATTTCTTCTGAAGAGAATCTTCCGCTATTGGATGGATTAAAAGTTCAGCTGGATCAATTAATTGCAGATGTCAGACTAATCGCGCACAATATGATGCCCGAAAACTTATCTCGTTCTGGCTTAATTGTAGCGCTTGAGGACCTCTGTACGTCTTTGCAACATGGTGCTGTCATCATTGAGCTGCAAAGCAATGGCCTGTCTAAAGATCTGGCAGGGAATATACAGGTGAATATATATCGTATCATTCAGGAATTGATCAATAATGCCATTCGTCATGGAGAGGCCAATCGAATTATCGTGCAATGCCTGCAAAATGAACAGTTTTTTTTGATCAGTGTAGACGACAATGGCAAAGGATTTGATGTGGAGGAGGTCATGAATGGGAAGCGGGGAATGGGACTTAAAAACGTACAAATGAGAGTTGAATATTTAAATGGACAAATGAATATTTTGTCACAGCCCGGGCAAGGAACAAGTGTCAATATTGAAATCAATGTCTGAGCAACAAAAAACATTGGCCATTCTGGATGATCATCCAATTGCCATCGAAGGGATTAAATCATTTTTAAAAGAAAATCTATCCTACGACCGGGTGCTCGGGTTTTCATTGGGACGGGCATTGACCGACTTTCTGCAACAGGATAGGATAGATCTCCTGTTATTGGATATCGCATTGCCGGACACGAATGGCATAGACCTGTGTGGAGAGCTTAAGAAAGATTTCCCTAAGCTTATTATTGTTGGTTTTAGTAACCATATGGCCCGAAACAGTATCCTACAGATACTTGCTAATGGCGCGTCTGGATATATCCTGAAAAGTGCAGATGCAGCAGAAATTATCACATGTATTCAGCAAGTTTCTCAAGGTAGCATGGGACTGTGTGGGGCAACACAGCGGATTATAGCAACAGCTCCCTCTCGGCAGTTACCATCGCTGACTGTACGCGAGAAGCAAGTGCTGCAATTATTGGCGGAAGGGAAAACAAGTGCACAGATTGCCGATGAGCTCTTTCTAAGTCCATTGACAGTTGATACGTACCGGAAAAATCTGATTCAGAAATTTGCTGTGAAAAATACAGCTGAACTATTGACAATCTTATTTAAGGAAAACTTACTCTAAGTTGCCAGGGACATACCCTAGAATTGGGAGGGTAAATTACCCTATTTCGTGGTATTGTGCCGGGAGATGTGTATTTCTAATTTTGCTTATATAGATAGATATGCAAAAGATGAAAACAATTAACAAAAACCTAATGATCCTTTGTCTAGTGGCAATGGTTGCAATGATCTTTGCCGGATGTAGCAAAGATAAAAATGAGCCAACGGCTTCAGGAAAAATAGATGCCATAGTGGGTTCGTTTAAAGGAAAACTATCCATTGGAGATGTTGACTATTTTAACGCGATTGTTAATGTGTCCAAAGTAGATGATGGTAGCGTGAAAGCAACAGTGAAAACAGGCGAGGCATACAGTAAAGCTACAGCTAAAACATTCCCTGTGCAGAACATCTCCAATATTCATGTTTCTGGCTATGGACCTATGGGGTCAATTACGTATACACTAGATGACAAAAATATTCAGATCAGTACGAAGTCCGAAGCGAGTACTGATGTAGAGTACTATTTTGAGGGAACAAAGCAGTAAATAACCCCTCCTTGGAAACTTTGGGTAGTAAGGGAATCCCGGTCCAGCGAATTGGACCGGGATTTTTGTTTTGTTATGAAGCTTTAAGTTGATAGCATTTTGTACAAAAATATAGAATAACTCGTACCTTTATCCTATGACTGATATTCAGAAAAGATTTGATCGTATACTTGCTATATATATGCACCTTCAGGCAAAACCTGTTGTGACAGCAGCTATGCTGGCAGAAAAATATGAAGTAAGTCTACGTACAATCTATCGCGATATTCGTTCCTTGATGCAGGCTGGAATACCTATTTATGGTGAAGCGGGAAATGGTTATTCACTGGTTGAAGGCTATAAAATGCCACCACTGCAATTTAGCCGGGAGGAGGCACTAAGTTTTGTTGCTGCGGAAAAATTGGTCGAAAAATATACGGACAAAAATCTTGCGCACCATTTTACAACTGCTATGCTTAAAATGAAAGCCATTTTAAGAGGGAACGAGAAGGAACAGGTTGCTCAGCTGGGCGATAATTTTTTGGTACGGGGCGAACGTCATCAGTTCAATGAAAAATTGACACACGGAACAAATACGCTTATCGAGAGCATTGCTGCAAAAAAATGTGTGGAAATCCATTATTCTAAACCCTCAGATAAAACGCCCGAAAAACGTGAAATCGAAGCCGTCGGTATTTTTGTGGAAAGTAAATTCTGGTATATACTTGCTTTTTGTAAACTCAGAAACGATTACCGGCAATTTCGTTTGGATCGGATCAATAATATCCGAATGCTTACAGACGATTTCGGAAAAGAACATCCTGAGCTTTCTTTTTTTCTGAATAAGCGCCACGATATGCCAACTACAAAAGTGGTCATTCAGGTGGATAAGGAAATGGCCAGATATATGGAATGGGATCGTCATTATTTTGGATTTCAGAAAGAAGTAGTCACTGACAGCTATGTTGAAATGCACTTTGAAAGTATGCATGTAGAGGGGGGATTTGCACGCTGGTACTTAATGTTTGCTGATAAAGGGAAGATTATAGCGCCAGAGTCATTAAAAGGAACTGTAAAACAATTGCTGGCGGCGGCAATCGAACAGGTTTAATCTCAGGTTAGCATCCTTGCGGTTTCCCATCGCGAGAAAAAAAATACTTGTCCGGTAGCTGAGTTGAATCCGAACAAGTATCTTTATATTAAATAGATTTTAAGATGTTAGTGATAATAATGTGGCAGGTATCCAATATTATTATCTAGAGGGGCTTCGACTAGTAATACTAGCATCTCCTATCTCAAATCTAATATCTCTCATCTAACAATTAATCCCGCTCCCAGAAAAATGGAGGTTGAATACCTAAGAGACGAAGGTAAACGAATCCTTGGGCACGGTGGTGAATTTCATTATCAATAAAATAGAATATGCTATGGATGATCGGCGATTTATATTGTCCGAATAGGTTAAACTCCTCCGTAAAGCGTTCTTCTGAAATCTTGTCAAATAGTTCACTGATCTGCGGAGTCGCCTCATCCCAGGCTTGTAATAGTTGGGTCTTGGTAGTATAATTAAACTTCTCATTAAGTTCGCCACTTTTGTTAGCAACAATTTCTTGTAGTCCAGGGACTGCAATACCTAAGAGTTCTTGGATCATTTCGGCAAATGTCCGCATGCCCTCCACTTTATAATTGAAAAGTGCTTCTTCCGGAAATTTTTCGATTGTTTGTCGCGTTAAGTTTCTGTGGCCTAACCAATGTACCAATAGTTCGTTCTTGGAAATGATTTGTGTTTTCATGATTCTTGTATTTAATAGTATTTAAATTTTAGTTTCTACCGAGTCTCTTGTATCATTAAGACAGTTCAAAATTAGATGAATCAATGACAACAGTATGGCAGTATAAAAATGAGTATATCATTTTTTTTAATAGTTGTTGTGGTTGGTAAGGGGTGAGAGCTGATTGGGTAGATAAAAGCTGAAAATGGAGGATTGTAGAAAATAAAAAAAATAATTCACTAATTATTTGACAGTTATAAAAATGTTTGTAACTTTGCAGTCCCTTAATGGGAATAGTGTGTCTTGAGCGAAGCCCTACTGCTTCGAAGGACTTTTAATTAATTAATTTACAACATGTCAGGTATTATTGGAAAAAAAGTAGGAATGACGAGCCTGTTTAACGCTGATGGGAAAAATA
>JAITLV010000324.1 GCA_031277685.1 Sphingobacterium sp.
AAAAGGAGACCTTCTCGTTTTAGACGGCGATATTATTAATGTGCCGAAAGAATTGGAAACCGTAAAAGTTGTGGGGGAGGTCCTGAATCCAAACAACGTCGTCTATGTTAAAGGTAAAAGCTTAAAATACTATGTAAACCAAGCAGGAGGTTTTACGGATAATGCATTGAAGAAACGTGTCTTTGTTCAATATGCGAATGGAGCTGTAAAAGGCAAAGATGGAGGTTATCCAGAAGTGAAGCCGGGAGCTGAGATTGTTGTTCCTAAACGAGCTCCGAGAGAGCGTATGAGTGCGCAAGGCTGGGTAGGATTAGGTACCGGAATTGCGTCATTAGCTGCCATAATTGTTAGTTTATTGAGGTAAGAATGATGACGGATATAACCAAAAAAGACTCTGGCGATAAAGAAATGACCTTGGTGGAATTAATTTCCTTGATTCAAAATTGGATAAGATATTTCTTGTCTAAATGGTATATTTTCTTAATAATCGGGTTAATAGGAGGAAGTATTGGATATTTTTATGCCAATTCTAAGGAGCCCGTTTATACGGCTACTACAACCTTTGTACTTGAGACAGGTGAGCAAGCTGGCGGTTTAGGACAAATGACAGGTTTGGCGGCATTAGCCGGATTGGATATTTCTGGAGGAAACAATGGTTTATTTCAAGGTGATAATCTTTTTGCTCTTTACAAATCGAGAGCAATGCTAGAAAGGGTTTTACTTAGTCCCAATCCATTAGATACTACAGAACTTCTAATCAATCAATATATCCGATTCAATAAGCTTGATTTAGAAAATAAAAAAGCAAATCAGCCCGCGGTTGATTTTAAAAAAGATACAAAAACATTGGATCCTTCAACATTGCGCAGAAGAGATAGTTTACTGGGTGTTTTTACGAGAAAGATTGTTGATAATAATCTTATTGTCGACAAAGCGGACAAAAAAGCCAGCATTATAAAAGTTGAGGTTAAGTCAAGCAATGAGGGATTTTCAAAATCGTTTAATGAAGTATTGGTCAATACCGTGAATGACTTTTATATACGTACAAAGACTAAAAAATCGCAGGACAATATTGCCATTTTGCAGCATAAAACTGACTCAGTGAGAGCAGTTTTGAATGGTAGTATAAGCACTGGAGCTATTGCAATAGATGTGACACCTAATTTAAATCCAACGAGACAGGCACAACGTACAATTCCAATACAACGTTCACAATTTTCAGTGGAAACAAACAGAGCAATTTTAGGACAGCTTGTTCAAAACCTTGAATTGTCTAAGATGAATCTTATGAAAGAATCTCCCTTGATTGAGAAAATAGATGAACCTATTTTTCCGTTAGAAAGGAATTCAACAAGTAAAATGAAAATGGCTATCATTGGTTGTATTGTCACCGTTCTTTTGACTGCCTTAGTATTGGGAATACAGCGCTTTATGCGCAGACTGTTTGAGACGCAAACTACTTAAAGAGTATATAAGTTAGCGTATCTTGGAAGGGAAAATATATAAAGGAAATTAGATTGAGACGTGCATCTGCTATTTTATTCTTAATAAAGTTATTAAAAATTCCTGTATCACTCTATTCTTATAGTCTGATGGCAACTCTTTTTGGTGTTTCATTAGCCAAAGATCAATGGCTACTGGCTTATTCGTTGATCATTATTATTGATTTAGCGATTTGGGGACCTTTAAATGAAACATTCAGAGTTAAGTTTATTACAGTTAAGGAGCAAATGGGGCAGAAAACGGCTCTTCAACAGACACAATCGTTGCTGTATTTTATTTTTTTGTTTTCTATTGCAGTTGTAGCATTTGTTATGTTAAAACCCGATATCGTATCTAGCCTATTAGTTTCTGATTATTCGGAAGGGCAGCGAGAAGGGTTAAATCACATGATTCGAATAGTAGCTCCGATTTTATTGATTAATCAGGCAACATTGATCGGTATTTCTATTTTGAATGCCTACGATATCTTCTATATCCCCGAAATCGCAACATTTGCATCTCAATTATGCGGTATTTTCATCATGTTATTTACTGCGCAGCAGCTCGGAATATATAGCTTAGTATTGTCCACTATGCTTGGTTTAGTGATCCTTTTAACGTTAGTCATTATAAAAATCAAGCATAAAAAGATTGATCTATTTGGCTCATTTTCACCTCGATTTGGCGATTTTAAGCAATATTTTATTTTTGCTTTGCCACTATTTGTCCCATATTGTATTGGTCAGTTTAACGCATTGGTTGAAAAGCGGCTAGTTACTGGTCAAGGTGTTGGATCAGTATCGATTATAGATTTCTCGAAAAAATTTCCAGACATGGTCAATGCAATTTTTTCCAGTGTGTTATTGACCATCTTAATTCCTGTTTTAGCAAGAGCTTTTGTTAAAAAAGATGAACAGGCATATACTAAGAACTTTGTTCAAGTTTTTAGCCTTGGCATATTAGGATTAGGATTTTTTGCAATTTACATGTTTTTAGCCTCTCAGGATCTCATGTGTTTTTTTTATGGAAATTCTGATATCACCCCCGATAACATGATCAAGATTATTGATCTAAATGTATTATATTCCGTAGCCTTAATAGCTATATTTATTTATTTGATCTTTAGTATGGGGCTTTTAGCAATTGGAAAAAATAGAACGAGTGCATTTGCAAGTACTGTTACTCAAGTATTGGTTATTTTATCAAACATATTTTTCGTTAATAGATTTGGTGTGATAATATTCCCGATATCTGTGTTTATAGCACATATATTGGGGGGTATCTATATGCTTTGCTATTATCCTTACTCCACAAAGGCTATAAGTATCAGTTTTGTAAAGAATACCGTTATGTTATTTGTTGTATTATTTTTTATGACACTAATTATGCGGGGGATCAACGCTTATTTGCCGTCTGGTACCGTTCATTTGTTTAGGTTAACTGTTATAGGTGTTGTACAGTTGGTCTTATTTATTTTAATTGGATATCTTGTTAGATTGGAAGAGATTACTAGTAGTATAGTTTTGATAAAAAGAAAGTTGGGTAGATCGTGAAAAAGTTTATTTGTCTTTTTCCCACCGGAGAGGATATTGTACTTATTAAAGATGTAGGTATGATTCCATTTTACATGTATAAAGATGGGCATTATGATGCCTATATATCGTTTTATAAATCGAAAGATGAGCTGGCCTATTTGTCATCAGATTTGAAGGGTTTAAATTATGTACAAATGAATAATATTTTTCACAGTGAGTTGCTCAGTACGTTTTTCTTCCTAATTAAAAATCTGTTTAAGTATGATGTAGTTATGTTGTTTCATCCTACTCCATATAAAGTTTTAATGATAAATATTATTAAGTTATTATCTTTTAACAGAACTAAGTTTTATTTTAAAATAGATGCGGATTATCGAGTTGTTGAAAATGATTTATACGTAAATAAATGGAGTAGTGGCATTAAACGGTTTTTGTCTAAACGGATAGATTTGTTTTCGGCTGAAAGTCAGGCAGTTTGCCAATATCTTGATCAGCGTTCTTATTATCATCCTGTAAAATACATTCCTAATGGATGTGTTGTTCCCTCTAAAGGGATAGATAATCTGGTGAAGGAAAACATTTTTCTTACCGTGGGGAGATTAGGAACTAATCAGAAAGATACAGAAACACTCATGGAAGCATTCGCCTTAAGCTGTATGGATAATAATTGGCGGTTGGTATTAGTGGGGCCAAGAGAAGAAGATTTTGAACGATATTTAATATCATTTTTTCGGAGACATCCTTGGGCTATAGGCAAAATTGATTTACCGGGAGCCATATATAATCGAGAACAGTTAAATGCTATATATCAAAAAAGTGCGGTCTTTGTATTGACCTCTAGATATGAAAGTTTCGGCTTGGTACTTTTAGAAGCGATGATACAAGGATGCTATATATTATCTACAGCTTTACCGCCTTCAAAAGATATTTTGAAAGATGATACATTGGGAAAAACCTTTCCAATAGAAGATTCAAAAGAATTAGCAAAATTGATGGCAGGTATAGTTGATAATACTATTATCCTGCCAGAGCCGAAACATATACAAGAGTATGTTATCAATAATTATTCTTGGAGCATCGTTGTTGAAAAGATAGCTTCTTATTTGAAAAAAGATATTACATAGTATCAAATCTCATTGATTGTATGAAATTTAATTTTGTCTTGCCTTTCTATACTAAAGTACCAAGTGGGGGAACTAAAATTATGTATGAGTATGCTAATCGTCTCTCATTACTTGGGCATGAGGTTAGAGTATATCATTGTATAGACTCACCTTATTTTAGTTATGCAAGTAACCGCCCCTTTTTAATAAGAAAACTGATAACTTTATTAATTTATAGAAATAAACCTAGCTCTCCTTGGTTTAACTTCTCTCCAGCTGTCAAATTAAAATTTATTAATCGCTTGGCCAATGAATATTTGCAGGATGCAGATGTTACTGTTGTTACATGGTGGTCTTTAGTTGAACCATTAAGAAATCTTGACGCCACTAAAGGGAAAAAAATAAACTTAATTCAAGATTATGAAAATTGGGAAGGGAATGTTGATTTGTTGCACAAATCTTATACCTATAAAAATATCATAAAAATTGGGATATCACCTTATGTAATAAATGCCGTTAAGAAAATCGATAGTGATATTCATTATATACCGAATGCAATTGATTCAAAAAAATATTTTGCTGATGTGGATTTCAATAAAAGACAGCATTGTTCATTTTGTATGCTATACTCAAATGAGCCAAGAAAGGGATCTCAGATCGGTATTGAAGCTTTTATCGCATTAAAGGCCCGCAACGAAAATATATCTTTAACGCTCTTTGGGACGTCGTCGAGGCCTGATGATTTGCCGGAATGGATTAAATATGTTAGCAATTTGTCTGATTTGAAGGATCTGTATAATAAACATCTATTTTTTGTGAGTAATAGTTTAGAAGAAGGATGGGGATTACCTATACATGAAGCTATGGCTTGTGGTTGTGTGATTGTTTGCACGAAAATACTAGGTCATCTTCAATTTTATCAAAGTTCAGAAGGTGTATTTACATATGAAAAGGGAAATAGCCTAAGTATGGTCCAGGCAATTGAATCAATGCTGATGTTATCTATGGGGCAGCTTAAGGTGTACTCTGGCTTAAATAGGGAAGCTGTGGCTTCTTATGAATGGAATACTGTAATAAGTCAATTGTTGGAAATTGTAAAAAAATAATATGAGGCTTTCTAAAGTGGCAATTGTTATACCAGCTTATAAATCAGAATATCTCACATCTACTCTGCAGTCATTAAGCAATCAAACAAACCAAGATTTTACAATATATATTGGCGATGATTGTAGTCCCTATGATCTTAAAAGTATCGTAAATGAGTTTAGTGGTCAATTGGATATTGTCTATCATCGATTTGAGGATAATCTCGGAAGTATATCCCTTACAAGACAATGGGAGAGATGTATTGATTTAACAATAGAAGAGTGGATTTGGCTTTTTTCTGATGATGATATCGTAGCCGAAAATGCAGTGCAGGTATTCTATGAAGTTTATGATCCTCAAAGTTTGTTGTATAAGTTTAATACTCAGGTTATTGATGCTTCTGGAAGTTTGCACAGTTCCTATAGTAAATTTGATCATCTAAATTTAGGTCAAATAACCCTAAATTCAGATGATTTTATTAAAAATAGACTAGCTTGCAAGGGATATCGAAGTTTTGCTGTTGAATATATTTTCCACCGATCGTTATACGAGAAATTCAAATTTGTCGACTTTCCATTGGCCTGGGGCTCAGATGATGCAACTTGGCTTCTATATTCATTAAATAACAAAAAAAAGTTTACTATACTCCCCGCAAACGTATATTGGCGTTATAGCGGAATCAATATTTCTTCAGATTTAAAAACCCTGGCTGTAGTTGAGCAGAAGCTGGAAGCGGCAAAGCAATATATTGAATGGGTCAGAGGTACAAGCAGTCAGTATCAGGTGGAGGTTTCTGATGATTTATTGTTGCGATGGCTTTCAGTCCAAGCAGGGAGTTTAAGTCCAAAAATGCATTATAACGATTTTAAAAAGCTGACAGAGAGTGCAGGTATATCCCATAGCAGTTTTAAATTATGGCTAAGCTATGTTTGGACAATAAAAAAGAATCTCTTTATAAGTATATTGAAAGGTAAAAAATGAAAAATACGGTTGTTATCGATACGTTTTCTATTGATGGTTTTCATGAAGTGTTTAACGCGTCATTTTTATACGTGATTTTAAATAGCACAATTGGCCCAGTAACGTATGTAGCTGATAAATCCGCTATAAAAGCGATACAGGAATTATTGAAAGAGGACCAAGGTTTCCGGGACGCTGTGAGACGTGTTCGTTTTAAGCCGAAGACCCTGCCTAAAGGCCTTTCCTTTTACGCTATTTTTTTTAGGTATTTATATGGGGCATTCTTAAACATTTTTTATATGTTTAAGTATAAAGAAAGACGTGTCATATTTCCTGCTCTGAACCCAATTTTTAGTCTTTTTTTAAAGTTTATTCTAAAAATTGGCAAAATCGAAACCTATGTTGTTTGCCATGGCGAATTGGGGTATTTATTTTCAAAATATAGGAAGACAAGCCCACTTTTTTGGTATTCAGCCTTTATGCGGCCTTTTTTTAAGGGTAATCTACCCGAAAAAAATCTAAAACTGATTATGCTTGGTGGATCGATTGTCCAGAATTTTACTGCCAAATACCCACATTTAGCCCCGAATATAATTTCAATGCATCACCCATATATTTTTAAGGATTTTCCAGCTAAAACAGCTAGAAAAAGCTCAAGTATTTGTTTTGGATGGGTAGGTGTGGCCACAGAGGCAAAAGGCTTTTCTGTTTTTAATGAAATCGCAAATTGTTTTTCAGAGAAATATCCGGATCGTTTTTTAGCCTATTTGGTTGGGTGGCACCCATTTAAGCTACAAGAATATCCACATATCAATTTTTTATCGCAGCCAAATATTTTTCTTGATCGAAGTGAATTTAATAAGGGCGTAGCAAAACTAGACTATATTTTGTTTCTTTACGATAACGAGCATTATCGTTATACAGCTAGCGGAGCTATTTTTGATGCTATTCAACAGGAGAAGCTAATAATTGCATTACGGAATGATTATTTTGAATCTATTTTCAATGTCTGTGGACCAATCGGGTTTCTGTGCGAGACGAAGGAAGAGATATTTCAAGTGATCGAAGCAGTCCTTAATGATAAAATAGACGTTAAACAATTTTTTGTAAATTTAAAAATTGCACGAAATATCTTTGATAGTCAACATATGAAGATTATATTTTGAGATGTACTTATACTTGATTTACATAGGACTTACACTATTAGCCTTTTTTGAGATCAATCGAGGAAGTTCACTTTTGAGAAAGGTACTGTTTATTCCGTTTTCCATTTTTTTTGTATTGGCAAGCTTGCGGTGGGAAAGAGGGACTGATTGGAGTGCATATATTGGTTTATTTGAGAATGTAGATAACGTTTTTTATTTATTAGCTTTTGAGCCGGGGTTTTATTACCTCAATTATTTTGTTGCCGCTATTAGTGACAATTATACAATTGTACTTGTTCTGCAGGCGCTCATTATATATTCGTTGCACTATTATATTTTCAAAAAATATTCCCTATCGCCTTTCGTTTCATTAATGATATGGTTTGGGTTCTATATGGGATCTATTTTCTTCGTTCGTTTCAATGTTGCATTATCCCTCACGCTGTTTTCATTTATTTTTATTGAGAAGAGGAAATTTTGGAAGTTTTTGCTCTGTGTTATTATAGCCTTTTTGTTTCATCGATCTGCTATTTTGTTTATCCCAGCATATTTTTTATATAATAGGGCTTTTACACGGAAACAAATATTACTGGGGATGTTTTTGTCTTTTTTTCTGTCCATAATTTTTGAAATTGGACTAAAATTTCTTGGGCAAATAAATCTAGGTGCTATTTCTGAGAAAGCGTTGACGTATGGAGAAGCGGGAAGCGATTATGCGGCAGAGCCCACTCGTTCCGCTTTTCAGATTATGTTGGTAGGATCGAGTTATAGAATATTGCTTTTGCTTTTAATAGTAATCTTTTTTTATGATTTATATAAAGAAAATATAAGATTCAGAGGGCTGTTTAATCTTTATTTTGTGGGGATGTGTATCTTTGTTATTATTACACCAGTGTCCGTTTCGGTTGCCCGCATGGCGCAGTATTACGAATATTTTCAATTCCTGTTGATTCCATTTTTTATTATGAATTTTAGGTATCGATCAAATCGAAATCTGGTTTTGTTATGTGTGTGTGTATTTTATTTAATGCGATTAAGAAGTAATGTTTCCTTTTATGAAGAATTGTACGTACCATATAAATCAATCTTTAATAAAGATTTACCAACAGAGATTGGCTAATAGATAATTATTGGATATGAATCAAATAAAGATATCGGTCGTGATACCGATGTACAATTGTGCAAAAACAATTATACAGGCTATCGATTCAGTTTATGCACAAACCTGGACTGGTGATATTGAGATTATTGTTGTCAATGATGGCTCTATCGATAATTCAAGAGCTGTTGTTGAATCTTATATTGAAGGTAATCATAGAGATAATATTGTGCTTCTCAATCAGTCGAATGCAGGGGTATCCAGTGCCCGTAACGAAGGGATGAAACGGTGTATAGGAGACTGGATTTGCTTATTAGACGCAGATGATGTCTGGCTGCCAAATAAATTGGAACGCCAACTACAGATTCTGGAAGAGCATCCGGAGATAGATTTTTTGGGTACAGCAAGAAATGGAGAGCTTTTTGGTCGGGTAGGTATTCGTGTTTTGGAAACTTTAAATAAAATCTCTGCTAGCGAACTCCTATTTAGATTCGTTTTTGTGACACCGACTGTAATTTTTAGACGGTCAATATTATCTGGCATTGGTTATTTTGATGAAAACCAGAAATATGCCGAGGAAGGAAATTATTTTATAAGAATTGCTCATAAATATAATAGTTATTTGTTGAATGAAAGTTTGGTAATAACTGGAGGGGGGAAAAGCCACTTCGGAGATTCTGGACTATCAAGTAATTTGTTGGGAATGGAAAAAGGAGAGCTTAAAAATATTAAGCTCGCTTACCAAATGAAAATTATCAAGTTTGAACAATATGTGTTTTTTGTTTTATACTCCATCTTGAAATATATTAGGAGAGTTTATATTGTAAAAATAAGAAGGAGGAAAAGAATTTTTTCTTTTCAATAATTATCAAAGATTATTTAACTAGGGGCAATTATGTTTAGTTTTTATGTTTTATAATATTAAGGAGAAGATGTATAAACGTTATGGTTTTTTTGGGTGTATTAAGTTAATGTTCTCACTTCTTTACACGAAGATATTTTATACAAGAGCAAGAATAATAAGGTTACCCTTTGATATTAGAAATAGACATTTAATAGTTATCGGAAATGGTTTGACTACGGGATTCAACTGTAGGTTTGAAGCACATCCAATCAAGGATCCAAAGAATAAGTGCCTTCTTATAGGGGAAAATGTAGAAATGAACGATTTTGTACATATCGCAGCGGGGGAATGCGTCAATATTGGAAATCATGTTTTGATTGCGAGCAGGGTATTCATTTCTGATTTAAATCATGGCAGCTATACGGGGTCTTTACAAGACAGTCCTTTGTCTGAACCCAATAGTAGAGCGTTATCTACAGATCCTGTACTTATCAAGGATAATGTTTGGATAGGAGAAGGAGTCTGTATTTTAGCTGGTGTAACCATAGGGAAGGGGGCAGTAATAGGGGCTTCATCTGTAGTTACAAGGGATATTCCTGATTATTGTATCGCTGTTGGAAATCCCGCGAAAGTTATAAAAACCTACAATTTTGAGCAACAGGAGTGGGTCATTTCATCTTAGTATTTTTAGTTTGGTAATTGATTCTAGTAGCTTATTGATAGGCTATTGAGTGTTAAATTTATATTTTAATGAGCATTATTATTACCGGATCAATCGTTTTATATCAAAATGATCGAGATATGGTTAGGGCGGCGATTGATTCTTTCCTTAGAACGAACTTGAATGTTAAACTTTTTTTAATTGATAATTCCCCATCCAATACTTTGGAAGAAATTATAGAGGATGCTCGGGTTTGCTATATACACAACCCATCCAATCCTGGATTTGGGGCTGGGCATAATATTGCATTGAAATTGGCTATTCAAAAAGGGTCGACATATCATCTTATTTTAAACCCTGATGTTTATTACGCTGAAAGTGTATTGGAAGAATTGACCGATTATATGGAGAAGAATACTGATATTGGCAATATTATGCCTAAGGTACTCTATCCGAATAATGAGATCCAGCGGCTTTGTAAGCTGCTACCAACACCGTACGATTGGATAGGCAGAAGATTTAACCCGTTTAAAAAAATGGTGGAGAAGAGAAATGATCTTTTTGAACTTCGATTCACTGGTTATGATCGAATTATGGATGTGCCCTATTTGTCAGGCTGTTTTATGTATTTGCGAATTTCAGCATTAAATGAGATAGGTCTTTTTGATGAAGGCATATTTATGTATGGTGAAGAGACCGATTTGTGTAGGCGTCTAATAGATGCGGGGTATCGTACTGTTTTCTATCCAAGGGTACATATTTATCATCACTTTGAAAAAGGATCACACAAATCGTGGCGTTTGACCAAAATAGGGATGCAGTCTGCGATCTATTACTTTAATAAGTGGGGCTGGTTTTTTGATCGTAAAAGACGTTTAATCAATAAAGATATCCTCAGGAAAATCAATTCTCAAAAATAGGTAATAAGTTGTTATTTTTGCTAAAGTTTAAGGAGGAGGGTTAATGCAATCAGATTTAAGTTTTACAGCAATAGATTTCGAAACAGCTACGGCGAATCAGAATTCAGCCTGTGCGGTGGGGTTGGTCGTCGTAGAGCAGGGAATTATTGTTGAGGAATTCTATTCATTAATACAACCTCCCAACAACCAGTATATGTGGCAGACGACACGTGTGCATGGTATTCGGCCTAAGGATACTGCGCAGGCTCCCACATTCAAGGAGTTGTTTCCGCGAATCTATCCTCTTATTAATAATCGAATTATGGTGGCCCATAATGAATTATTTGATCGTGGTGTACTTCGCAAAACGATGAGTTACTATAATTTATCCTATGATCACCTTGGATTAATGGACAGATGGGAATGCACATTTAAGATTTATCAAGGGAAAGGATTTAAACCTGCTCGTTTAAATGCCTGCTGTGAAGTTTTGGGTATTGAATTGAATCATCATGAAGCTCTTTCGGATGCGCGTGCTTGTGCGCAATTATTTATTCGACATCACGATGTAGGTTTGACTATATAGTAATCCTATTTTTATCGAACCAAATATTACCTCCAATTGTTATTAGATATATCTTATCTTTGGTATATGAATACAATAAAATTTCTATTCTATTAAAATCAATGCGACTATGATAAAAATTCCAGAAAAAGGAATGCGAATTGGTATTACTTTCAGTGCATTCGACCTGCTGCATGCTGGGCATATTAAAATGTTGGAAGATGCAAAAAGACAATGTGATTATTTGATCTGTGGCCTACAGACAGATCCAACTATTGACCGTCCTGAAAAAAACAAACCTGTTCAGACCGTTGTAGAACGTTATATACAGCTCAAGGGTTGTAAATATGTCGATCAGATTGTTCCTTATGCGACTGAACAAGATCTAGAAGATATCTTACGCTCATTCAATATTGATGTGCGAATTGTTGGCGATGAATACCGCGAGAAAAGCTTTACTGGAAGAACCTATTGTGAGGAAAAAGGTATTGAACTCTATTTCAATAGCAGAGATCACCGCTTCTCAAGCTCGGGCTTGCGGAGAATTGTTGCAGATGCCAATTCGCAAGATGGAACAGCTCTAGAAATAGGCTAATCATTATAGATAGTACGAAGCTAAACGATCTAATCAACCACTAGAGAAAAGATTATAAGATGAAAATTGGAATTACCTTTGGCGTGTTTGACTTACTGCACGCTGGCCATATTATGATGCTTGAAGAAGCAAAGAGAAATTGTGATTACCTGATTGTTGGTTTAAATACAGATCCCTCAGAAGTATTTCCTGAGAAAGCTAAACCGACGCAAACGATTGTCGAAAGATATGTACAATTGGAAGGTTGTCGCTATGTAGATGAAATTATCCCTTATGAGACGGAGCAAGATTTGATTGATATGATCAAAGCACTTCCTATTCATATCCGTATTATTGGCGAGGAATATCGGGACAAAGATTTTTCGGGTCGTATGTACTGCGTAGAAGAGAATATTGAAATCTATTATAATAAGCGAACACATCGTTTTTCGAGCGCGGGACTGCGTCGTGTTGTCGCTGCAAAAGAGGAACAGCAAAAATAAAGATTATGAGCAGAATAATTCATGTTGTTTTAACAGGTGGAGTAGGTAGCCGTTTGTGGCCGCTTTCGCGTAAAAGTTATCCCAAGCAATACCTTGATTTATTTAAGGATGGCTCATTGTTTGAAATGACTGTTAAACGTAATCAATCCCTTTGCGGGCAAGTGATTGTTGTGGGCAACTGTGATAATCATAGTTTGAGCCGTGAAGTCATGGAAAACAATAAGATAGACTATATTGACATTGTAGAGGCTACACCCCGTAATACAGCTGCTGCTATTGCTTTCGCTGCCTTTGCCGCACAGCCGGATGATATTTTGATTGTGACGCCTTCTGATCATGTAATTGTAGGTGAGGAGGCTTATGCGGAAGCAATCAAAGCTGGGATAGAAAAGGCTAATAAAGGTTATATTGTTACGTTTGGTATTCAGCCGACACGTCCTGAAACGGGGTACGGCTATATCGAATATAAGGATGACAAAGTTTTATCCTTCCGCGAAAAACCAAATCAGGATACCGCAGAAGATTTTATTGAACGCGGCAATTTCTTATGGAATTCTGGGATGTTCTGTTTTAGAGCCGATACGTTTCTGGCCGAGTTACAGACTTTTGAGCCTAAAGTGTATGCAACAGCATTCAACGCATGGCAGCATCGCAAGGATGGAGAGCTGGATTTGGCTCTATCTAAGGAGATTCCATCGATCTCCATTGACTATGCGGTGATGGAGCGCTCCAAGAAAATTCGTGTTGTCGCCACCAGTTTTCAATGGTCCGATCTCGGTTCCTTTGAGTCGATGTATGATTATTTGAAACAGACGGGGCATCCGGTTGATGAGAATGGCAATATGGTTATCGGTACCGATATCTATACGGCATTTGTGGGGATGCGCGATAGTATTCTTGTACATACAAAAGATGCGATACTGGTATTACAAAAAGAGAAATCCCAGGATGTCAAGAAAATTTATAATACATTGGAACGTCATCAGTCCAAACTGATCGACTAATTTCAATCTAGCTACAAGTTAAACTATTTCCTTGTAAGCTCGGATCAATATAATCAGCTACATGAGCTAATTTAGCGTGTAGCTGATTCCTGCTCTCAGGAAGAAATGTAAAACTCGAATTCGTATAGTCCTTAAGTAAATTATTCAATAAATCCAATAT
This sequence comes from Sphingobacterium sp., assembly GCA_031277685.1. Taxonomy (GTDB): domain Bacteria; phylum Bacteroidota; class Bacteroidia; order Sphingobacteriales; family Sphingobacteriaceae; genus Sphingobacterium. Next base: position 13,621 of record JAITLV010000324.1, read on the forward strand.
AAAAATACACTATATGGTTGATTTTTAGCTAAATATGTGATTGTCCCCAATTTGTCCCCTGTCAATTTTAGCCATCTATCGCGAATTACCCTAATTTTGAGATATAGTTAAATGCAATCATAAGATTGTATAACGCCTAGTCCTATTATCTATTTTATTATGGTACTTATTTTAACAGTTTCAGTTATCGTTTTATTTATTATTTATTTTATTCTACAATCAAGGCAGCGGGAAAAGCTATTTAACGAAGCTGTTTCGATGCAGGTCAACTACCTGTTTCAGGATAGGCCCGGACAATACAGTGGCGACTATCGGACAAAAAGTGGTGTTTTTGTATTTCGGACGAAGTCCAAAGACGAAGAGCTTAAAAATATGGTAATCAAACAGGTCAAACCTGATCATCCCGCTTTGGTTGTCAATCTGGAACAGATTGTTGTGGTGCCTTTCGAAAGCAAAAAAGAGGATTCAGATGTATCGGTGCGGTTTAAATTACAACGAAAGAAAGGTGAAATAACAGCATTGGAAGGTAAAGGGATACGAATTGCTGGTGTGTTGAATTATGCCAACAGAAAACCAAAAACGTTTAGTACAGTATTGAAGATAGGAGAGCTTTATCAATCAAACGAACAATCGAATCAGACGACATAATTTGCATTAATTCTTATTTTATGGGAAAGGGTTTGTAATGGAACAAACCCTTATTTTTTTACTTAGAATTTCAGCAAATGTTGATGTTCGATAGCCCAGGATAAGAGCGCATTGTTTTCTTCCTGGAGGTCAAGCTTCCGGCAGATGCGGTGCCTGGTATTTTTGATGGTGTAGGGACTGAGGAATAGTGATTCGGCAATATATTTAGTCGTATGTCGGAGGGCTATCAGCTTAAGGATATTTAACTCTGCCGGAGTCAATGTTTTTAGTTTTTCCACCGTTTGATTTTTATCCCTTTGTTGTTGTAGGCGCTGGATAACCAAGTGCGTGCCAGCATAGAGCCGATTTTCTCCCAACGGTTTAATAATGTAATTTTCAGGATTTAGTGCTGCTGCGCGGTCTATGCTGCTTTTCGATTGATACGAAGTAATAAAAATAAGACTAAAAAGCTTGGTTGCGGCATATTTTTCCATTAACTCAATGCCATCTAGTCGATCATTGAGCTGAATATCACAGAGTATTAGATCTGGTGAGTTTTGCGCCATGTATTGATCTGCCTCGTCAACGGTGAGGGCAATATGCAATTCCAATCCTGAATAAAGGGAATGAAGTTGATATTCGATAAATCGGGCGATAATCATTTCGTCTTCTACAATTAAAACTTTTAGGCTCATATCATGTTGTTAAATTCAAATATATACTGAAATCCTCGCTCTGGCTGGATGGTCACGGTTCCTTTAATCTGCCTGGTTAGGTCTTTCACCAGACCAATTCCGAAAGAAGTTGATAAAACGGTTTGGGCGGCGCCAACGCCATTATCTTCAAAATGCATGATTGTCGCAAGTTTTTTCTTGATGATACTTAGGCTAATGACTGGAGTGCTTGTGCTTCCTTTTGGAAAAGCATATTTATAACTATTTGTCAATAGCTCTGTGATGATCAACGCTAGCGGGATCGACGTGTTTGTGGATATCAACCAGTCTTGTTCAATTTCGAGGTTAACCCAGACCTTTTTTTCTGGATCATGCATCTGTCTGAGGTAATTGACCGTTTCAATAACCAACGTTTTTAATTTCAGCTGGCTGTTTTGGTTATACACCAGCTGCTGGTTGACCAGCATCATGGCGTGAATGCGGTCTTGCATCGACTGGATGGCCTGATTATATTGAACACCATGGCTTTCACCTGTTTTGTACAGGCTTCCGAGACTATATAAGAGCTGCAGGTTGTTTTTTACCCGATGATTAACCTCATCGATCAATGTCTCAATATAGTGATTCTTTTGAAGCAGTTGGATTTGCTGTTCATAAAGTGCATTATTTGCTTTCTTTAGTTCATTTGTTCTTTCCTGCACAATTGACTCTGTCGATTGATGATAGTCCAGCTCATTTTTTCGCAATTTTAAGCGTATACCGATCAATAGCAACATGGTAATGCACAGGGCAAAAAACTGCGTCAGCATAGAAACATATTGTATGGCCTGTTCTTGAAAAGTGAGTGCACAGTAGACCATAGCAGTGATACCGGTCACAAAAAACACACTTCCATACGCCAAGAAGCGCTGCATCAGGTCTATCTTTTTCCAGAGTGAAATAAAAAGGTTGGAAAAATAAAGCATATGAATAATGCCGAGCGTAATATTTACCCAGTTACTTTGTTTATAATTGACAAAATAAAAATTATTGACAAATGTAAATAGTGCCGTGATGCCAATCGTGAAAATAATGTAATAAGCTACTTTATAATAATGGGTATGCAGCTTCCTTAATTGAAGAAAATCTATGGTCAACAGATAGAAACTAATAGCAGCAAATCTGCTAAAGAGTGATACCATGCTCCAGCCCAGTTGGGGACTGTCATAAAAGATAAAATCGACAAAGATGTTTTGAAGCGCAACGCTATACATACCGATAGATAGCAAGAACAGAAAAATCCAGATATAGGGTCGGTAGCGTGATACTATCCATGCCAATGCCATATACAGCAGGAGTACAATAATGGCACCTTCCATAAATGCATGGACAATTCGGCTATGTTGTTTCTTTTTAACATAATCCAGTTCTGTCTGTAAATGGAAATTATACAGCGGTGTGTAGCCTTTGCTATGTTTTACCCGGAGCAATATGGTATAGGGTTTTCCCGCTTCCAAGTTTAAAACAAAATGATCACGGCCATCTCGCGGATCCAGATCCTTGCGTTTACGGAACAAGCCTGATTTCTTTTTATAGACGATTTCACCTTTTGAATCGATTACGGTGAGATTGACATATGTTAAATTGTCGAAAGATAACACATAATTGCCTGTTTTTAAGCTATCTGAAAGACTTATTTCCTTTTTGAGCCAAAAAATGCCTTTTTCTTGATCAACTTCCCTTTTAATTCGGTTGAGGGGAGCAAAAAGGACGGAATGATGATAGTAATATATCGGATTGGTATACTCAGCGGATTCCTTTGCAATGAGAAGAGGCGAGTTTTTGGCGATGCAAGTCTCTATTGCAACCTGATTATTGGCCATCATCGCGTCTCTTCCGAAACGGATGGTTGCTATGCATATCAACATTAAGATGGTGACAATAATATTTGGCTTCATAAGGCAAACAAAAATGCATTATTTTCATTAAACCTAATAAGCTTTTATTTTCCTAATTGTAAATAAGACCCTAGGGTCTCTGTTCCCGTCTAAAATTACTTGTTACTTTTGTTATACGCATTTAGAGGAATATCTACGAACGCAAGGATATTGACATTCAGATAGAATGACGAGTTGATTATGATGTATTTATATATATTTCTGTTTATTGCAGTAGCGTATGCTTTATTTCGGTTTTTTTCTTCTAGAAAGAAAAAACCTACTGATGTATCCATGTGTGTTTACTACCGTTTTCAGGATCATCCTGGACAGTATAGTGGTAGTTTCCGAGCAACCCACGGGGCGCTGGTATTTCGGGGCGAGCGATTTCGGGAGGATGTCAATAATATTGCGGTTAAAGACGTCCGATCTACAGACTCCAAGGTAGAAATAAAGCTGCAGCAGCTATTGATTCTGCCTTTTAAAGAAAGTGAAAATACTTCTTTTGAAGTATCTGTACGCTTCCGGATCGTATCGGATAAAACAAAAGAAATTGATCTAACTAATTATAAAGTCAGGATAGAAGGTGTAATTAACTATCAGAATGGGGAAAAGAAAGCATTTAGTATTGTTCTTCCCATGATGGGCGTATATCATAATCATTCCGAAAAGCCGGGTGATTTGGTCAATAAATAATTTACGTGTTTTTATTCCATATTAGATACCTATTTAACTCAAAGGAACCCTGCTTGCCGGGGTTTCTTTATTCTTATTCATGAAGATGTTCCACGTGGATTTTACGTTAAGCTTATTATCGTCACTTTCTTTTGACTGCAAATTCGGGGCATATTCCTATCTTTAGCAGAATAATGGTTTGCTGATTGAAAGAAAATTGACTTATAAAAATTAGGCATATAGAAAAATGAAAGAGATAAAGAAAATTGCTTGTATAGGAGCGGGATATGTAGGGGGGCCAACAATGTCAGTTATTGCGCAGATGAATCCTGCTATTCAGGTCACGGTGGTTGACCTGAATCAACAACGCATAGATGCGTGGAATAACGAGGATCTTAGCCTGCTTCCAATTTATGAGCCTGGTCTTGATGCTGTGGTAGGGGAAGCTCGCGGGCGGAATTTGTTTTTTTCGACAAATGTTGAAGCGGCTATTGATGAGGCGGACATGATCTTTATATCCGTCAATACGCCCACAAAAACCTATGGTAAAGGGAAGGGGCAGGCTGCAGATTTAAAATATATTGAATTATGTGCGCGGCAGATTGCTCGGGTTGCTCAGGGCGATAAAATAATTGTCGAGAAATCCACTTTGCCAGTCCGCACGGCTGCAGCGCTAAAAAGTATATTGGACGATACAGGGAACGGCGTCAACTTTGCTATTCTCTCCAATCCGGAATTTTTAGCTGAAGGAACAGCCGTTGCGGATTTACATAATCCAGATAGAGTGCTTATCGGTGGTGAAGATGAAGACGCTATTCAGGCGCTGGTGCAGATTTATGCGGCCTGGGTTCCACATGAACGTATCCTTACGACCAATTTATGGTCATCTGAATTATCTAAATTGGTTGCAAATGCTTTTTTGGCCCAACGTGTTTCGTCTATCAATGCGATTTCGGAGTTGTGTGAGGTGACGGGTGCCAATGTGGATGAAGTGTCTCGGGCGATTGGCCATGATAGTCGCATTGGGCCTAAGTTTCTGAAGGCTTCGGTAGGTTTCGGAGGTTCTTGTTTCCAGAAAGATATTCTCAATCTTGTTTACATTGCACGAAGTTACAACCTGACTGCTGTAGCTGATTACTGGGAACAGGTAATAATTTTAAACGACCATCAAAAATCGCGATTTGCAGAACGGATTATCCAGACCATGTATAATACGGTAAACGGGAAGAAAATTGCCTTTTTAGGCTGGGCTTTTAAAAAAGACACGAACGATACACGGGAATCTGCTGCCATTTACGTGGCCGATCATCTATTGGATGAGGAGGCACATCTGGTGGTTTATGATCCAAAAGTGACGGCAGAACAAATTTATAAGGATCTGGATTATTTAAAAACACGTTCAGCCGAGGAAAATCGTCGTTTGGTAACTGTCGTTGATGATCCCTATGAGGCTTTACAGGAGGCGCATGCTGCTACAATATTAACAGAATGGGATGCGTTTAAGGGGTATGATTGGGCGCTCATCAAGAAACAGATGAAGAAGCCTTCTTTTGTATTTGATGGACGGAAGTTATTGGATAGCGCTAGTTTGAAAAAACTAGGCTTTGACTATTATGCGATTGGGGAGTAAACGTTTGACTATTGTTTAACAATAATTTAATTTGATAAATAAAATCAGATTGAGTACTTTTGTTACTCAATCTGAACTATACCATGCTAGACTCTTTAATTACATCAAAGACGCGACTGAAGCTATTGATCAAATTTTTTGTATCGGCAAGTAATCAATCACATTTAAGAGGCCTTGCGGATGAGTTTCAAGAATCAACTAATGCCATACGAAAAGAACTGAACCAACTGTCCGAAGCAGGGTATTTAGAAAAGAGTACAGAAAAAAATAAAATCCTATACCGAGCCAACACAAAGCATTCTTTATTTGCACCTCTTCAAAAATTAATTCATACCTATTTGGGAATTGATGAAATTGTAGATAATATACTGCAACAAGCGGGAGATATTCAAGAAGTTAGTTTGGTTGGAGATTATGCTGAAGGCGTAGATTCAGGAAAAATTGACGTACTAGTTTTGGGTGAAAATATAAATCAGGCATACTTATTGCGGTTAGCGGGCAAGGTTGAAAAAAAATTGGGAAAGCAAGTCAATCTTTCTTTTAAGAAGACTATTGAAGAACAACGTTATATTATTTTATATACAAATCATTCTACCATATAATTACTTCAAAAGATGAGTAAAATATTAATCACCGGCGGGGCCGGCTTTATAGGTTCAAATCTCGTAGAGCATTTTTTAGGTAAAAACCATCAAGTTGTGGTATTAGACAATTTTGCTACAGGTCATCGTCACAATATCGCACAATACGAAGGCAATCCAGACTTTACTTTATTTGAAGGTGATATCCGTAACAATGCAGATTGCCAAAAGGCTGTTGCGGGGGTTGATTATGTTCTACATCAGGCCGCGTTGGGTTCAGTTCCGCGTTCTATTAAAGATCCTCAAACTTCCAATGAGGTAAACGTCACAGGTTTCTTAAATATGTTAGTTGCAGCTCGGGATGCTGGAGTAAAACGCTTTATCTATGCGGCTTCATCATCTACTTATGGTGATTCTGCAAGTCTTCCGAAAGTGGAAGATGTGATTGGGAAGCCTTTATCTCCATATGCGATTACAAAATACGTCAATGAATTATATGCAGATATTTTTTCAAAGACTTATGGCTTAGAGACTATTGGCCTTCGTTATTTTAATGTGTTTGGCCGTCGTCAGGATCCTAATGGTGCTTATGCAGCAGTTATCCCATTGTTTGTTAAGAAATTTATGAACCACGAGAGTCCTGTGATAAACGGTGCAGGTGATTATTCTCGTGATTTTACTTATGTAGATAATGTAATTCAGATGAACGAGCGTGCGATGACTACAGATAATCCAGATGCCGTTAACACGGTGTATAATACAGCTGTTGGCGACCGTACGACATTGAATCAATTGGTTGGTTACCTTAAAGAGTTTCTGACAGAATATGATGCTGAAATTGCGAAGGTGGAGATCATTCATGGCCCCAATAGACAAGGTGATATTCCGCATTCCCTGGCTTCCATTGACAAAGCACGCCAGTTGTTGGGCTATGAGCCGACACATGTTATCCGTGAAGGACTGAAGGAAGCTGTAAAATGGTATTGGGATAATTTAAAATAATAATTTAATCATCATAAACTCGTATATAAATGAAAAAAATAGCTGTAATTGGATTAGGATATGTTGGTCTTCCCTTGGCCAGATTATTTGCTACGAAGTTTCCTGTAGTCGGCTTTGATATTAATCAAAAACGCATAGACGAACTACGTGCTGGAAAAGATTTTACGTTGGAGGTGGAAGATGAAGTTCTTCAGGCTGTTTTATCAAATGATAATCCATTTTTAACTGAAAGCAAAGGATTGTATTGTTCCAATCAGCTAAATGATATTGAGTCAGCAAATTTCTATGTAGTTACAGTACCTACACCGGTTGATAAAAATAATCGTCCAGATTTGACACCGTTATATAAAGCGTCGGAAACGGTAGGTAAAGTATTGAAGAAAGGTGATATTGTCGTATACGAATCTACAGTTTACCCTGGTGTTACAGAGGAAGAGTGCATTCCAGTTTTAGAAAAAATTTCTGGCTTAAAATTCAATGAAGATTTCTTTGCCGGTTATTCTCCAGAGCGTATCAATCCAGGCGATAAACAACATACGGTTGAGAAAATATTAAAAGTAACATCTGGTTCAACACCTGAGATCGGGGCTGAAGTGGACGCTGTTTATAAAGAAGTGATTACCGCAGGTACACACTTAGCACCATGTATTAAGGTTGCCGAAGCAGCTAAGGTGATTGAGAATTCACAACGTGACATTAATATCGCTTTTGTGAATGAATTGGCAAAAATCTTTAACATTTTGAATATTGATACCCACGCAGTATTGGAAGCAGCAGGTACCAAATGGAACTTTTTACCATTTAAACCAGGATTGGTTGGTGGTCACTGTATTGGTGTAGATCCTTATTATTTGGCGCAAAAGGCACAGGAGCATGGCTACCACCCCGAGATTATTTTGGCTGGACGTCGTTTAAATGATTCCATGGGTGAATATGTAGCTTCACAAGTGGTGAAAACAATGATTAAAAAGGGGATTAATGTGAATGGTGCTGAGGTGTTAATGCTTGGTGTTACTTTTAAGGAGAATTGTCCTGATGTTCGCAACACCAAGATTGTTGATGTGATCCGTGCTTTAGAAGACTATGGCATAAAGGTTACAACTTATGATCATTGGGCAAATCCTGCTGAAGTACATCACGAATACGGTATTGAAAGTACGACTGATTTACCTAATAAAAAGTTTGATGCAATTGTCTTAGGGGTAGCTCATAAAGAATTTTTGGATATAAATTTTTCTAGTCTAAAAAAAGATATTGCCATTGTTTATGACGTAAAAGGAACAATAACAGAAGAGGCTGATAATAGATTATAAACATGGATAATCAATCTGTTCTAGAAAATAATCGGCGTGTTCTAAAGAATACTATGCTACTATATATACGTATGCTTTTCGTAATGGGAGTGTCGTTATTTACTGTAAGAATTGTGCTTAAATATCTTGGAGTAACTGATTATGGTATCTATAGTGTTGTAGGTGGCGTGGTAATGATGATGGCATTCTTAAGTAATTCAATGTCTTCTGCAACTCAGCGGTTCTTTTCGTTTGATTTAGGACGTAGAGATTACGAAAGCTTACGAAAAACTTTTAGCACAAGTTTATTTATCTACATCTTATTTTCATTAATAGTATTATTGATTGCTGAAACTGGTGGGATTTGGTTTTTAAAAAATAGATTAACCTTGCCAGCTGATAGATTAGATGCAGCGATTTGGACATTTCAGTTTTCGATTTTATCTTTCATTGTATCTATTATAACGATACCGTATAATGCATTGATTGTTGCTAGGGAAAAGATGTCCACTTTCGCCTATTTTAGTGTTTTTGAAGTAATAGCGAAGCTAGTTATTGCATATGTTTTGTCAATTTCTGTATATGATCGGCTGATAGTTTATTCATTTTTAATGTTCCTTATTACATCAATTGTTTTTCTATTATTTAGATATTTCTGTGTTCGACAATTTTCCGAAAGCCACATCATTTATGTTTACGACAAAGGATTGCTGAAAAAATTAATTGGATTTACTGGATGGAATTTGTTCGGTTCGATAGCTGGTGTATTTAACAATCAGGGAGCAAATATTATTTTAAATATCTTTTTTGGACCCGCAGTAAATGGTGCCCGTGCTCTTTCGTTTCAATTAAGCAATTCCCTAAATCAATTTGTTACTAATTTTATGTTGGCTACGCGCCCTCAAATAACAAAGTATTACGCTAAGGGAGAGATGTCAAATATGATGAATTTAGTTTTTACTAGTTCTAAATTCTCTTTTTTCCTTCTGATGATATTCGGTATTCCAATTTTGTTAGAAACACATATCATATTACAATTATGGTTAAATGAAGTTCCAGCTTTCGTTGAAATATTTACGAAGTTGACTATTTTTATTGCATTAGTTGACTCGTTATCATATTCTTTAATGACTGCCGCTCAGGCAACTGGTAATATAAAATCCTATCAAGCAATCGTTGGAACACTTCTTCTTTTATCATTACCTATTTCCTATGTTTTCTTTGAATTACATTATCCACCATATTCCGTAATGATAATCACATTATGCGTTTCCATCATTGCACTTTTTGCTAGGTTATTTATGTTAAAGGGAATGATTAGTCTGGATATTTTGAAATATTTAAAGGATGTAGTATTAAGAATCTTGTTGGTTTTCGCACTCTCTTATTTTTCAATTTATTTCTTGTCTAGCTATTTAGAAGATGGTTTATTGCGAGTGATTTTAGTAAGCTTCGTTAGTGCTCTTCTGTCTATTTCTTTTATCTATTTTTTTGGTTTGAATAAGAAAGAAAAGACTTTTTTAAAAACAACAGTTAATACTTTAATTCAAAAATACCAATTTAATAAGAGATGAAAAATATCGTTAAAAGGATTCTTCCGGAATACGTCGTGTCATTAATTAGAAATCTAATTTTAGTTAAACGGCTATATCCTGCATATTTATATGATTTAAAACGGTTTTATCGATACTCTGGTACTGATGGCCATGGTGATGAGACAAAACTAATAGAAAAAATCATTACTAAATATCATATTATAGAGAAGGGGCTTACAATGCCTAGCTCGAGACTTGGCTTTGGTAAAGACGTAATAATTGGATTGTCATCTCTTTGTCTTGAATTCTCTAAAAAATATGATAGCAAAGACGAGCAGTATCTGCATGCGATAGGGGTCATTTTGGAATATAAGAGATTTCATGAAGTAAATAATTTTGAGTTAAATAAAGACATAATTAAAGCGATAACTAAGATTGAGGGGTTAATGAGTATTTCTCCTACTCAACAATTGTCTTTTGAAAGGGATGATTTTTTCCAATATAAAAATTCTGAATTCTTAACTTTTTCAAATTCAAGAATGAGTGTTAGAAATTTTGATGAAAATGATGAAATTTCACAAGAAACTTTAGATAATGTTCTTAATCTTGCTAAAAATGCACCATCAGCTTGTAATAGACAAACATGGAGGACATATATTATCACAGATAAAACCTCTGTTGGAAGAGTTTTAGAAGCTCAGGGTGGTAATAGAGGGTTTGGACATTTAGCAAATAAAGTGATTATTGTAGCTGGAGAGGTTGGCGGATTTGCTTCCCCAGGTGAAAGAAACCAGGTTTTTATTGATGGGGGAATTTATGCTATGAATCTGCTGTATTCACTTCATTATTATAACATAGGTTCATGTATTTTGAACTGTAGTCATTCTGTGGAAAAAGATATGAAAATGAGAGAGATCATTGACATAAAGCAATCTGAAGTTTTTATCGCTATGATAGCAATTGGAATTCCACCTAAAAATTTTAAAGTTGCAATATCAAAAAGGTATTCAATAGAACATACGAATAAATATTCTTGAAAACATAATACAAATGAAAACTGTAGGCTTATTAACTTTCCATTTTCCAATTAATTATGGGGCATATCTCCAAACATATGGCCTGTACAGCTATATTAAAGAAACAGGAAATAAAATTGAAATTATAAATTATTTCACAGATGAGCATATGTCTCGTTTTGATTTTTATCAGAAACCGAAATCGATTAAGGAAGTGATTTCCTACGTCTTTAAGACTCCTTTTCTTACGAGTTATTTAAAAAAGAGAGCGAAGTTTAAGAAGTTTGCTGATATTCAATTTGAAATGACCCCTCGTTATAAAAGTTTATCTGATGTACCTTTCAAATATGATGTTGTTATAACAGGAAGTGATCAAGTATTTAATATTAATCATTCCGATCGAGTAATTTATTTTCAGCCTTTTAAAAAATCGAAAAATCAAATCAAAGCAGCTTATGCACCTAGTTTTGGAATTAATAATTTAGATGAGGATATCAAGAATAAGATTAGAGATTTGGTAACTGATTTTGATTATCTATCATGTAGAGAAGAATTGGGGGCGAAGTTTTTAGCTGATGTTTCGGGAAAGAACACGGAGCACGTTTTAGATCCAGTATTTTTAGCCGACAAAGATAAATGGTGTTCAATTTCTTCGAAAAGACTAATTAGAGATGATTATGTTTTCATTTACGACTTGAATGGTAAAAAACCGTTGGTTGAAATGGCTAAGAAGTTGGCAAAGAACAGGAAAATTGTTATTATCTCCAATGATCCAATGGCTCAATTAAAAAAAATTTATAAGGGGTGCGATGTGTTTGTTAAATCTGCGGGAATAGAGGATTTTATCAGCTATATTAGATATGCTGATGTTGTAATCACTGATTCATTTCACGGTACCGCCATGTCTGTATTATTTAAGAAGGAGTTCTATACATATATTGCTCTTCAATCAGCATCCTATAGGATTCTGTCTTTATTAAAACTATTATCATTGGAAGATAGACTAATAAATAATTTAGCAGATTTTCGGGAGTTAAAGCTTGTAGATTATGAAGGCAAACTGAACGAATTAATAACAAAGTCAAAGACTTATCTAAATAAAATTTTCTATAACTGATGTTTTTTAGATTTCTAATTTTTCTTCTATTTATCTGGAGTATTGTTTCTCTGTATTTTTTTGGAAATTCAGATGTTCAACTAGTAGGCGGAATAGCTCCATATATTACTTCTATAATCGTTTCTCTAATTGAGATCTTTGCGATAATTACTATGGTTTTTAATTTTAAGATTTTAGTTTTTAGCAATATTTGTAGAATAGTAATCTTATGGTATGTATATGTTTCCCTTAATGTTTTATTAAATTCTGCGAATGTTTTATTTGATTTAAGGGAGGTAATATGGTGGCCATCTATATTCTTAATCTTTTTTGCAGTTTTTTATGGGAAGTCTTTAGATGTTAGATTTAATTTCATAGTGAAATCTATGATTTGCCTTCTTCTTATCCTTTTTGTTCAATTTGTTTTGATTAGATTTTCTACAATAGGCTTTAGCATCGTCACAGGGGGTAAATCACTGAATCATGTGTTTTACGTTATCTTACTTACTCCATTTATATTTCTTTTACGCAATAAAACTTGGAAGTATTTATTATTTTCTTTAGCAATTGTAGCAGCTTTAATTTCCTTTAAGCGATCGGCGATGATATGCATGTTTCTGATGCTTTTAATTTCTATCTATTTTGACTATATAAGAGATCAAAGAGGTAATTTCTTTTCGAAAATATTTATTGTTTTTATAGTCGTTATTGGATTATCGGGTCTTTATGATCATTTTAATTCTCGATCGGATGACTATATCACTAATCGATTAAGTTCAATACAGGATGATGGGGGCTCGGGAAGAGTTGATATTTACAATACCGTTTTTAATAGTTTCGAGAAACAATTTTTCGAAAATAAGTTAATGGGAGTTGGACATAATGGGGTTAGAAATAGCGGCATTGTATGGGAAACAAGAGGTGTAGCAAATCAAAACTTATCTTCACACAACGACTTTATTGAAATTATCTACGATTATGGTGTTATTGGTATAATTATTTATTTATTTTTTATTAAATCTGTCATCTCTAATACGTTAAAAATAAGGAAGCTAGACTCTAGGCTATTTCAAGCAAATATTGTCTCTTTAATTATGTTTCTAGTGATGAGTATGGTAAGTCACCTTATTCTATATCCGACATATTTTGCATATCTAGTAATTCTTTGGGCTATTACAGCGTCGTATTTACATCAAAATAAAGCGAACTTATGAGGGTTAGTATAATAGTTCCCACTTACAATAGGGAATCTACGATTAAGCAATGTATTGAAAGCATTATAGACCAAAACTATAATTATGAATTAGAAATTATCATTAGTGATGATGGGTCTACTGATAACACGATAATAATCGTAAAAGAATTTGGAGATAAAGTGACACTGATACAAAAACCAGTAGAATGTACTGATCAAGGAGCATCTTACGCGAGAAATCGCGGCCTTAGTGTTGCCACGGGTACTTTAATTGGTTTTTTAGATTCGGATGACTATTATCTTCCGGGATATCTTAATACAGTTGTTAAAGAATTCAAAGATCTTGAAATAGGGTATACTTTTGCTAGGGCAAAAAAGGAACTTCTAAATCCGGATGGAAGTATAACATTAATCCCATGGACTAGAGAAAAAATGAACCGTTTAGATGTTCAATATCATGTTCTTTTTAGAGCTTATAATATAAATACAAATGTTATAATTTTTAGAAGGAGTATATTAGATAGCGTTGGTCTCTTTGATACTAGTCTTAGCAACGGAGAAGATAGCGATATGTGGATAAGAATTTCTGAGATTTCTAAAGGTAAATTTGTTGACTTTTATGGAGCGGTTTACCGAATTGATCATTCAGATAATCAATTGAGTAAGAATGTTGAGACTGTAAAAAGAAAATGTGCAAATACATTATATGCAAGTGCTTTTGCAAGAACACTATCCAGTTCACCTAAAGATAAATTGCGGCTATTGATTATTATTAGAAATATAATGTTAATTAATATTCAGTATAAATCATTTGTCAAAAGGATAATTTCAAAGCTATCAGTTCATTTTAAATTGATGATGTTATACCCGATTTCATTTGTAAAATTTTGCATTTATGGCATTATTAGAAAATAAAAAGAAAAGTATTGCTGTTATTTTTTTCGGACCTTTTCCTATCGGTAATGCTTCAACCTTGAGAGTGTTTAGCTATTGTAGATCAATTGTAAAATCGGGGCATAATTTGAAGGTGTTCATTCTTGCTCCTACAGCAGAGGCTGCTATCAATAAAGATCACACCGGTAATTACAAGGATGTTAGCTTTGAGAATATTTCGAGAATAACTTGGTCGGCTAAACCATCTGTTTTTAATAAGTTTTGGTATTATATTTATGGCATTTTTAAAGCGCTTATATTGATAAATCGTGGAGAATATAATGGGATTATTACCTATCATAACACTTTATTTTTTGCGTTTGTATTTCGTATGTATAGTTTATTAAAAGGAATTCCTTTTGTCATTGATAAAACAGAATACCCATATAATTATCGTAATTCGGGGAGACTAGGCAAATTTATTAGAATATTTAATTTGAAATTTTTTTCTGGAATTATAACAATTACTAAGGAGCTTGAATCATTTTATTCAAAATACAATAGAACTTTTCTTCTACCTATGTCAATAGATCCAGAAAGGTATTCTGGTATCAAAAAAAATCAAGTTGATGATGAATATATAGCAGTTGTCGTTGGTTCGCATAATCGGGATGCAATCTTTGATTCTATTAAAGTTTACAGTGAATATGTAAAATTAGCCGTTAATTTGAATTTAATAAGAAAATTGTATGTAATTGGGGACTTATCTAATAAGCCAGAATATCAATCGATTCTTGAATTTTTAGAAGATAATGGCCTATATAATCATGTAAAAATCCTTGGACGAGTTAGAGGAGATGAGATCCCAAAATTATTATTAAATGCTAAATGTTTATTGTCGACTCCTTCTAGTTTCCCCTCAGGTGGTTTCCCGACAAAATTAGGCGAGTATCTCTTATCTGGTAATCCAGTTTTAATGACTATAGTAGGTGAAGTTGAGAGTTATTTACAAAATGGAATTGATTTTTTAGGCAGTTATCCTGGCGATTATGCAGAAATGGCTAAAAATATTTTGTTGATTCAAGAAAATGAGGAGTTCGCAAATAAATTGGGTGAGAACGGAAAAATTGCAGCTTTAAAAAATTTTAATGCGGATAATTATGTTAATGAATTGATAGATTTTATATACGATAATTAAAATTGTTATGTCAACTAAGAATAACTGGAATATTGGAGTGATGGTATTTATTTTATATGTATACCTATTTCCAATAAATACTTTTGGTCAAGGAAAACAGAAATTGTATTTCTATGCAGAGAAAGGAAATGCTATTCAAGAAGGTATATTAAAAGACTTTAAAAATGTTTCTAGGGTCTATATGTTTTATGAGAATTTCTTTATAAAGGGTTCAAATTTTGATAAGAACTTATTTAATTCGTTTTGTTTAAAACTCATTCCAAATAAAAATGAATTTGGTTACGCTGTACTAGATTGGGAAGGCGTTGAATTTGATATCTTGAGAGGGGTCAAGAAAGTGTCAGATCAAAGATACAATGATGTTTTAAACCGTTTTATTGAGATTATCCGATATGCAAAGAAAGTTAGACCAAATATAAATTGGAGTTTTTACGATTGCAATCCTGCTCAATATCCTCTTGTTAATAAATTTGGCGTATTAAGTGCTGAAAGAATGGCTCCCTTATTAAAAGAGTTGGATTTCTTTTCAACTAGTTTATATTTAAGAGATAACTTTAGCCAAAGCTCTAAAATAATTAAATATTTGACCTCGAATGTTAAAGAGTCTCTCAGATTGGGGAGCATTTATGGGAAAAGTGTATTGCCATTTGTATGGCACAGGTATCATGATTCGAATCGATTGAACGAGTGTATTTCTCCAACTGATTTTAATAAATACGTGCAAAGTATATTAAAAGTTACTTATTTTAATAAGTATGTCGATGGAGTAATTTGGTGGAATTCGGAGAGTTACTTGGATAGGGTAAAAGGTCAAAGCAAATTTGATAAAACAAAGCGTACAACTACTTTGACAGCTCTGGATAATCAAGATGTTCTTTTTAGAAGCTATATGAATACGCTTTCTAAAGATTTATCTTTGAGGTAGATAGAACTGTTTCAGTTGAATAGTTTGGAAAATGGAGGGAATTTTATTCAATCTACATTAATTAATTTAATAATATTTTATTATCATGTTTTTAGAGATTTTGGTAGATATTCAATTAAAATTAGCTTATAGTAAAGGTATGAATCACTGTAGTAAGTAGTGATATATTTTTGATTTATGAAGAAAATATTATTAGTTTCTCCATTGCCACCGCCAGTTGGGGGGATTGCAAGTTGGACAGTAAATATGCTTAAATATTTTAAAACATATTCTAGTGAAGAATATTCTTTAGAGCATCTTAATAATGCAATGCAATTAAGAAGCATCACTTCAACTTCATTAGTATTCCGTGTATTTTATGGTATAATAAATTTTGTAAGCTTCTATTTTAAATTAACTAGCCAAATTTTTAAACGTCCAGATTTGTGCCATTTTACTTCTAGTGCTTCTCTAGGATTATTTAAAGACATATTCTTTATTTTAACTTGTCGGCTTTTTAAAATTGATACGGTAATACACTATAGGTTTGGACGCATACCAGAACTTTATATTAATAAAGGTTGGGAATGGAGAGTTCTAAAGTTTGTAAATAGTATCAGCACCTTTGTTATTGTGCTCGATAGTAAGAGCTTAGAGGTTTTAAACAAATATCACAAACATGTTTTTCTAATAGAAAATCCAGTTTCTCCTCAGTTGATTGAGTTAAAGAATAAGATAATTAAGAACCCGGAAAATACGATATTATTTGTTGGTCATGTTACGAGAAAAAAAGGAATTTATGAATTCTTTGAAGCCACGAGTGATCTCGATATTAAATATAAATTGGAAATAGTCGGGCCTTTTGAAAAGGATGTAAAGCAAGATCTGTTAGATAGATATAGTAATAAAGAGAGAGAGGTAATTTTTCATGGCCCATTAAATAATGAATCAGTCTATGGAAAAATGATTAATTCGAAGCTATTAATTTTACCATCCTATACAGAAGGATTTCCTAATGTAATAATAGAAGGTATGGCATTAGGATGTGCTATTATAGCGACGGATGTGGGTGCTATACCAGATATGCTAAGTGATGATAGAGGTATGTTAATATCACCTCAAAATGTATTTCAATTGAACGAGGTAATCAAAAAAATGTTAAATAACGACACCTTAAGAGATACATTAAGCACAAATGCTGAATCGTATGCATTAAAAAATTATACAATTGAAAATATCGTTAAAAAACTAGAATTTATTTGGACTTATGGAAATAAAAAATAAAATTCTCCTAATTACAGGAGGGACAGGCTCGTTTGGAACAGCAGTATTGAACCGCTTTTTACAAACAGATCACTTCAAGGAGATTCGTATTTTTTCACGTGATGAAAAAAAACAGGACGACATGCGTAATCTATATAGGAACGATAAAATCAAGTACTATATTGGAGATGTAAGAGACTACACTTCGGTGGAGCCCGCGACGCGTGGAGTGGATTATATTTTCCATGCGGCAGCCTTAAAACAGGTGCCATCATGTGAGTTTTTTCCGATGCAAGCAGTTAAAACAAATGTTGAGGGCACACAAAATGTTATCCGTGCAGCTGCGTCAAATGGGGTCAAGAAAGTTATATGTTTAAGTACTGACAAGGCAGCCTATCCAATTAATGCTATGGGTATCTCCAAAGCAATGATGGAGAAAGTCGCAGTGGCAGAGGCCCGTAATTTGACTGATACAGTTGTATGTCTAACACGCTATGGGAATGTAATGGCATCTAGAGGTTCAGTAATACCTTTATTCTTAAATCAGATTCAAAAGGGCGAGCCTATTACGATTACAGATCCAAATATGTCTCGTTTCTTCATGTCTCTTGAAGATGCAGTCGATCTAGTATTGTTCGCTTTTGAGCATGCTAATCCCGGGGATTTATTTGTAAACAAAGCGCCCGCTGGGTCTATTGGCGATTTGGCAAAGGCATTAATTGAATTAACGGGTAAAGAAGTGCCAATTAAAATTATAGGTACCCGACACGGAGAAAAGCTTTATGAAACGCTTTGTACACGTGAGGAGATGTTGAAGGCAGAGGATATGGGTGATTTTTATCGTGTGCCAGCCGACAACCGTGATTTAAATTATGCAAAATACTTCTCCGAGGGGGAGGAAGATGTCTCCAAAATCGAGGATTATCACTCTCATAATACCGAGCAGCAAGGGGTTGAAGGGCTGAAAGCTCTGGTTTCGAAGCTACCTTTGATCCGGAAAGAAGTATTTGGTGAAAACGTCATGCAATATCCGTATTAAGATTATGATAGATTTTATTCAGGGAGGAATAGCTAAGGATCACCGTGGTCAGATTCGATTTGTCAATGAATTTGACATGTCTCAGGTAAAGCGTTTCTATATTATTAAAAATACCGACCTTGATCTCATCCGTGGATGGCGAGCCCACCGTATGGAACAACGTTGGTTTTATGTGTTGTCAGGTAAGTTTTCAGTCGATGTTGTTCAAATAGATGACTGGAGTCAAGCTTCGTCCAATCTTGTGGTAGAAAAGATTATACTTGATAATACAGAGAATAGAGTGTTGCATTTGTCGGCAGGTTACGGAACTGCTTTTCAAGCTTTGGAACCAGAATCGGAGTTATTGGTATTTGCTGATTATGGCATTGAAAATGCTAAAAATGACGACTACACATATCCGCTAGATTATTTTATAAATAGAAAGTAACTTGTTTTAAATATGAAAATCGGGATAACTGGCCAAAATGGATTTGTAGGCCGCCATCTATATAATACAGTTGGACTACTTGACACAGAATTTGAGCGAATAGAATTTGATAAAAAATTCTTTGAAAGCGATGCTGAGCTAGACAAATTTGTAACGCAGTGTGATGTGATTGTTCATTTAGCAGCGATGAATAGACATGAAAGCGAACAGATGATCTATGAAACCAATGTTGGTTTGGTAAACAAATTGGTCGGGGCATTGGAAAGAACAGAATCTAAGGCGCATGTATTGATTTCATCTTCCACACAAGAAGAACGCGATAATCTTTATGGACGTTCTAAAAGAGAGGGACGTGAGGCACTGATGTCTTGGTCAGAAGGAAATGGTGGTAAATTGACAGGATTATTGATTCCAAATGTATTTGGCTCTTTCGGTAAACCATTTTATAACTCATTTATAGCAACATTCTGTTATCAATTGACACATGGAGAAACGCCTACTATCGCTACGGATAGTCAGGTTGGTTTGATCTATGTTCAAGAGCTGGTAGATTTTATTATTGAAAAGATTCGTGAAGGAGCACATAATCCTTTATGTATCGTCGAGCCAACCTCTACAAAAAAGGTTTCTGAAGTATTAGAACTTCTGGAAAATTATAGGGATTTATATCTAGTAAAAGGAGAAATTCCGCTCTTGAATGATAGCTTCGAACTCAATTTATTCAATACCTATAGATCATTCATGGATCATCGTGCGCTATACCCGCGCAAATTTCAGTTACATACAGATCCAAGAGGGACATTTGTAGAAATTATTCGCATGGGTATAGGCGGCCAATCTTCTTACTCCACAACAGTAGCCGGGATTACACGAGGTAACCATTTCCATACACGTAAAATTGAGCGATTTGCTGTAATACATGGAAAAGCGCGCATTCAACTTCGTAAAATGGACAGTGATGAAGTAATGAATTTTTATTTGGATGGAACTGAACCTTCCTATGTCGATATGCCAATTTGGTATACGCACAATATAACGAATGTCGGTGAGGAAGAATTAATAACGATGTTCTGGATTAATGAACCTTATGATCCAGCGGATCCAGATACCTATTTTTTAGAAGTGTAAGTAAATAAAAGCTTTTGAGCTAATTTATATATGAAAAAATTAAAAGTAATGACGGTTGTTGGTACACGACCAGAGATTATTCGATTATCAAGAGTACTGTCAGCATTAGATGCTTCAGATGCCGTAGAGCATACTATTGTCCATACAGGGCAAAATTATGATTACGAATTGAATCAAATCTTTTTTGAGGACTTGGGACTTCGTAAACCAGATTATTTTTTGGAAGCAGCTGGAAAAACGGCAACAGAAACAGTTGGTAATATCTTGATCAAAATAGATCCTTTGTTGGAAGAAATAAAACCAGATGCTTTTTTGGTATTGGGGGATACAAATTCTTGTTTATGTGCAATTCCTGCTAAGAAACGTCATATTCCTATTTTCCATATGGAAGCGGGTAATCGTTGTTTTGATCAAAGGGTACCAGAAGAGACTAATCGGAAAATTGTTGATCACACGGCAGATGTGAATTTAACCTATTCAGACATAGCGAGGGAATATTTATTGCGTGAAGGTTTACCTGCAGATCGTATCATAAAAACAGGGTCTCCAATGTACGAAGTGTTAAACCACTATTTGCCAGAGATTGAAGCATCAGATGTATTGAACAAATTAGGTTTGGAAGAACGAAAGTTTTTTGTTGTATCCTCACATCGAGAAGAAAATATTAACAGCGAACGCAATTTTAGAGGTTTAATGGAATCATTGAATACAATTGCAGAACAATATGGTTATCCAGTAATTGTTTCAACTCATCCGCGTACCCGCAATATGCTTGATAAAATGCAAATTGAAATGCGCCCTGAGATACAATTATTAAAGCCTTTGGGATTTCATGATTATAATGCTTTGCAGATGCGCTCTTATGCTGTATTATCGGATTCAGGTACAATTTCAGAAGAATCTTCAATTTTGAATTTTCGTGCATTGAATATCCGTCAAGCCCATGAGAGACCAGAGGCAATGGAGGAAGCATCGGTTATGATGGTCGGATTGTCTCCAGAGCGTGTGCTACAAGGATTAACTCAAGTTTTAAGACAAGAAGTTGGAGAGCGACGAAATTTCCTTCAAGTAGCGGACTATTCAATGCCAAATGTATCCGAAAAGATGGTTCGTATTATACTTTCGTATACTGATTACGTTAGAAGGGTAGTTTGGTCTGAGCAGATTTAATTTAAAATGATGAGGAGATCTCCTAAAATATTGATCCATAGCATAGTCTTTAGTCCAGATGGTGTCTCTACTGCCTATCTCTACAATGATATTGCTTTGGCTTTCAAACAAAAAGGTTATGAAGTGGTCGTTTTGACGACCACTCCGCACTATAATGTTCTTGAGGAAGAACTGGCAAAGCAGCCAATGACGAAAAAGCTTGGTGGACTATATTACACCAGTTCATTTAAAGGTATTAAAGTTATCCATATTCCTCAGAAAAAGTTTGGATCTACCGCATTACGTATTTTGGGGTTTGTTTACTGGCATATCCTATCGCTTCTATTGGGCTTGGCTCAAAAAAATATTTCAGCTATTTTATCTCCTTCGCCACCATTGACGATAGGATTTATAAATTTAGTGATTGGCAAGGTGAAAGGTGCTAAGGTTGTTTATAATGTGCAAGAAATCTATCCGGACTTTTTAATTGAACAAGGGGGGCTTAAGTCAAGAACAATTATTTCCATTTTAAAGTGGTTAGAGCGGTTTGTATATAATAAGTCTGACGCAGTGACTACAATTGATCAAATCTTCTATGATACAATTGTAGATAGGTTTAATGATCGGGAGAAACTACATATTATACCTAATTTTGTTGATACTTCCTTATATAGACCGCTCTCGAAAGAGGAAATTTTACTTGATAGCGCTCTTTTTCAGGCCAGTAATACGTTAAAGGTGATGTATGCGGGTAATATTGGTCATGCACAAGACTGGGAGCCTCTACTGGGTGCGGCTATTTTATTAAAAGATGAACCCATAGAATTTTATATTATTGGTGAGGGAGTTATGAAAGACCACGTCATTGAACAGAAAAGAGCTAATGGCCTTAATAAAGTTCATATTCTTCCTTATCAACCTAGAGAAAGCATGCCTCATCTATTAACTTTTGCGGATCTTCAATTTATATTTATGTCCAAGGAAATGGAGGGACATGGCTTTCCTTCGAAAGTGTACACGATTATGGCGTGTGCAAAACCTTTAATAGTCTGTTCTGGAGAAAAAACGCCGATTATAAATTTCTTAAAAGAGCAACACTGTGCAAAATTGATAACCACAAGGGATTTTTCGGAGAAGGTGAATGAAATTGTTCTTTTTCTTAAAAATAGTTCTAAAGAAAGTTTGCAAACTTTAGGAAACGCAGGCTATGAAGAAATTAAGAAGAAATATTCGAAGGAAGTAGTTACCGCAGATTATGTTGGATTGATTGATAAAATACTAAACTGATGTCAATAATAATTACTGGAGCAACTGGTTTTGTTGGTCAGAACCTAACAAGCTATTTGAATAGTCATCACATGTCTACACAAGCATTGTCTTTAAGGGAGTCGACTTGGAGGAATAGTTTCCCGAAGCTAGGTGACGCATTAATTCATTTGGCAGGAAAAGCACATGATACAACAAATACTTCAGTTGACGAGGAATACTTTAAAATTAATTACGATCTAACGCTACACTTATTTGATGAGTTTTTGAAATCAGATATAAAAGATTTCTTTTATTTTTCTTCTGTAAAAGCGGTCGCAGATACGGTAAATGGTTGTTTGGATGAGATTGTCGAAGGCAAGCCTGCCTCTGCATATGGTAAATCAAAATTAAAAGCAGAGCAGTATCTTCTGAGCCAGACGCTGCCGGATCAAAAGCGATTGTTTATTATCCGTCCATGTATGATACATGGGCCAGGAAATAAGGGCAATTTGAACTTGTTGTATAATGTTGTTCGAAAAGGCATTCCTTGGCCCTTAGCTGATTTTGATAATCAACGCTCTTTTTTAAGTATAGATAATCTAAGTTATCTCATAACTCAAATGCTTTTAAAGCGGGAGCTACCATCGGGAATATACAATTTTTCTGATGATCAAACATTATCTACAAATGAATTGGTGGAGACAATATCCCAGACATTAGGTAAAAAGACGAGGTTGTGGCATATTCCTGCTGGATTGATCCGAACCTGCGTAAAAATAGGAGATATTCTGCCATTGCCTTTAAATTCAGAACGCTTAAAGAAACTTACTGAATCGTATCCGGTATCTAATGGTAAGATTAAAACGGCTTTGGGAATAGAAAAATTACCGTTAACAACACGAGAGGGCTTAGCAATAACCATTCGTTCGTTTCAAAATAGATCGCATCTAAAATAAATACTTATATATTTTTTGTAAATATGATATATTTAATTATCCTAGTTGTTTTATTTGTACTGGAGCTTTTATATTTTAAAGTTGCAGACCGTTTCAATATAATTGACAAGCCCAATGAACGATCGTCGCATTCTTCAATTACGCTAAGAGGGGGGGGGATAATCTTTTATTTTGGAGCGCTGATATATTTCGCGACCTCAGGATTTCAGTACCCTTGGTTTTTCTTGGGATTAACATTGATGACTTTAATCTCTTTTTTGGATGATATTTTTACCTTGTCCAACAAAATTAGGCTTCTGGTACATTTCTCATCGGTTCTATTAATGACCTACCAACTAGATTTGTTTGATATGCCTTGGTATTATCTACTATTGGGTTTTGTATTTGTTGTTGGGGTGATTAATGCTTACAATTTCATGGACGGGATTAACGGAATAACCGCATGTTATAGCCTCGCAGTAGCAATATTATTAATAACAGTCAATCAGAGTAAAAACTTTATTGGACAGAATTTATTGGTGTTTACGGTTCTTGCTGTCCTTGTATTTGGTTTTTTTAATTTCAGGACGAAAGCAAAATGTTTTGCTGGCGATGTCGGTTCTGTCGCAATCGCTTATATTTTGTTATTTGCATTGGGTGCTTTAATTTTATCTACGGGGAATCTCATTTATATACTTTTTCTAGCAGTCTATGGAATAGATGCGGTTTGGACAATTATTCGCCGCTTGTATCTTAAAGAGAATATTTTCGAAGCACATCGTTCACATTTATATCAATTTCTGGGTAATGAAGCTGGTATAAATAAATTGCTGGTCTCCTTTTTATATGGTTTGGTACAATTTATAATCGGCTTATTAGTCATCCAATTTGCCGATAAAGATATGACAACTCAACTCTTATTTTCCTTCGGAGTTATAATAGTATTAAGCGCCATTTATTTAATACTTAAAACACACATCATCAATAAATATGTAGTAAAGGCATCTTAATCCTTATCCTTTCCTAGAAATCTAGAATAGGTTTGAACTATGGGGAAAAAGAATGCTTCTTGGGGGGCAAATTTTACATATTGTTTGAAATTTGCCCACAGGCGATATGCACCATCTGGTTGTGCTGAAAGCGCTGTGATCTTCCCATCTTCAAACCGCTCATCATGAAACCCAAAATTACCAGAATACCATATTTCATTCATCATCCAATCGAATTTTAGATCTGTAGGATATGGGAAAGGCAATGAGGAAATGGGTAGCCCTAAATAGTTTACTAATAAGGCATGAAGAACATGGGCCCATTTGATAACACCCATACGCTCATAGATTGCTTTTAATTCTTTTGAATCAAGTTGATTGACTGTTTCGTAGTATACGCAAGCAGAGTCACAAAGCTGTCTTAAACCGATTCCAAAAGCTAACTGATGCTTGAGTATATGGATATTTATTTGGAATATCTGCAGTTCTGGCGCTAATAATTTAATTGGAGTATTGTTGATTAGTAAAATTTGCTGATTATCTCTATATTTCTTTTGGAGCTTATTTAGATAGGAAGCTTTAAAGGGGTTTTGGATATCGAACAATTTTTTATGATGTTCAATGTGCACGTTCTCCCAATCATAGTCTAAACTAAAGCCGGCAAGATCTTGGACTGCTATTTTTTTTTCTTTCACTATTTTCCTAGCAATTGCGTAGCCATTGTTTTCAAAATACCAGTCTATGTCGCCGCTCATTCGATGAAGAGGATTCCTATAACATGCAGCTACGCCTTGTCCTTTTTGGAGTATAGGGTTTAATCCATATTTGGTAAAATAGTTATACTGAGATACGAGTACTTTGTTCATTTGTTGATTATAGCGTTCTATTTTGTCAACGCGAACGGTCCATTTAAGACGGAGTGAATATGGAGGAAGTTGTTCTTCTGTTAAAAAGGAAAAACTATCATAAATTATACCTTCTACGGTATGGTTCACAGCATAACGATGAATTTGGTCCCAGTCTTTTTCATTCAAGGATTTAGGAAAATCCAAAATGCCTTCTCCCCATAACCCAATACGTAACAACTGCAAAAAAATATCTCTAATTTGATCTTTCATTTTAAATATGTTAAATCAAATATAATAAATATAACGTAGTCTAGTTTAGATGAAAAGAGAAGTAATCATTAAAGAAATAAAAGGACAGTTTGTTAAATGCAAAAGCTTATCGATCTTTTACTGAGGTTTTATTTTTTTATTATTTTAGGCATAAATATTGCTAGCATGAGGCAGTTGTTAAATTAAGGTGATTATATCACTGTTTTTTGTGGAGTGTGAATAAAAAAATATACTTTTGTCAAGAGTTCAACAAATCAATTTATAATTTAAAATAGCACATGCGATTAGTTTCAAAGTATAGTTCAGCATTCGGACTGTTTATTTTAGTCTTAGTGATGTTTAGTTCTTGTGGATCGCGGAAGAATATGGTTTATTTGCAGCCTGATTCTACGCAGATGAATACGCTATATGAACAATATGTTCCAAAAATACAACCAAGTGATATCTTGACTGTCGTTGTAACTGCGGCTGATCCAAAAGCTACAATTCCTTTTAATCCTGTTAGTATGATGGCTAATGGTAACCTGACACAGCAGACAGATTTAGCTCTTCGTCCAACCTACACTGTAGATAATAGTGGCGATATCATTTTACCCATGCTTGGAAAAGTTCATGTAGCGGGGCTTACAAGAGTACAGGCAATTGACAAAATCCGTAAGGAGTTGGGTGATTATATTAAGGATCCCGGTGTAAATATAAATTTTAATAATTTTAGAATATCTGTATTGGGGGAGGTTAATCGACCAGGTTCTTTTATTTTGCCAACTGAGAGAGTAACCATTTTAGAAGCTTTAGGATTGGCGGGAGATTTAACAATAAGAGGGGTGCGTGAGAATATTATGTTAGTGCGTGAAGTAGATGGACAGAAAACTATCCATCGAATAGATCTAACGCAACAAAATACATTAAATTCGCCTTACTATTATTTGGTACAAAACGATGTGATTTATGTAGAGCCAAATAAGGCCCAAATTAATAATTCAAAACTTGGTGCAAATACAAATATTATAATTTCTATTGCCAGTTTATTAATTACCGTAATCTCCGTGTTGACACGTTAATATAATTCATGGAACAGCAATCAAAACAGCTTATAGATAGGCGCGACGATGAAGTCAATTTAAGACAACTTTTTGAACAATATGTTTATTATTGGAAGTGGTTTGTATTAGCCATAGTTTTGTCATTAGGAGTAGCGATAACATATCTTCGTTACGCACAAAAAACTTATAGGACGACTGCAAAAATCTTATTAAAGGATGAGAAGAGTGCTTCGGCTGGTGAACTTGCTGGAATCGCTGAGCTTACAAGCAGTATGGGATTCGGTGGAACTCGCGCAGCTTTTGTAACAGACCAAATTGAAGTATTATCTTCCCGGAGACTAATGCGTAAAGTGGTGGAAAAATATCACTTAAATGTGGTCTATACAGTGAAAGGTAATATTAGGTCTTCTGAAATTTTAGAGGCTGATATGCCTTTTATTTTCCAGCCACAGCCTGAACAGGATAGTCTGATGTCGAATTTCAAAGTAACTTTTAGAGATGATAATCACTTAAATATAACAGATTTAAAATCGGGTAAGAAATATGTTTCGACATATGATAAACTTATTAAAATTGGTAGGGTAAGTGGTGTATTCAAACGGCAAGATTCAAGAAAAGTAGATTTAAGTTCCAGTTTTGAGGTCCAGGTAATGCCAAAAGATTGGGCTGTGGATGCAAATTTAGCATCAATTAGCATACTACCAAGTAAGGAGATGCAGTCTTTTATTGTCAATTTTGCAATGATTTCTACGTTAGATAAAAAGGCTGAAATGATCTTAAATACGTTAATTGAAGTGTATAATGAGGATTTAACGAATGATAAATCGAGAATGACGAAAGCGACTTCGGATTTTATTAATAAAAGATTGATGCTAATCTCCAAAGATTTGTCAGGCGCTGATCAAGAAGCTGCTGATTTTAAATCTTCTAATTCGATGGTTGATATGGCGACTGAGGCAGGTGTTTTTCTAAATACAGCCTCTGACAACGAAAGAAAAGTTTTAGAATACCGTACACAATTACAGTTAGTTAAGCATATGAATGACTTTTTGAAAAATCAAGAAGTCGGTAAGTTATTACCTTCAAATATAGGGCTTCAAGACGCTTCAATTGCAGGTGCTATAACTGCATATAATCAATTAGTACTTGAGCGTGATGATTTGCTTAAATCTGCTTCTGAAAAGAATCCTGGAGTAATTATTTTAAATGAAAACATAGCCGAGAGTGATAAGAATATTCGCCAATCTTTAAATAATTATCAAAAGGTTACTGAGTTGGCCTTAAATAATATAGAGCGAAAGTCTAATGAAATTAGAGGTCGTATAAGTTCTATACCAACTCAAGAGCAAGGTTTCAAAAAGATATCGAGACAACAACAAATTGTGGAATCACTTTATCTATTATTGTTGCAAAAAAGGGAGGAAAGTGAAGTCAAAGCCGCTGCCACTCCAGACAATTTAAAAATTATAGATTCTGCATATGGAAATGGAATGCCAGTCTCCCCTCGAAAAGCTATAATTTTACTAGGAGCATTTGTAATAGGAGTATTAATTCCTTTTGCAATAATTTATTTAAAGTTTCTATTGGATAACAAAATTCATTCGCGTAAGGATATCGAAGATCTTGTTAAAATTCCTGTCCTTGGAGAAATTCCAACTGCAGAGGACACAATTGTACATTTAAATGATCGTTCATCGCTGGCTGAAGCCTTCCGTATTCTGCGGACCAACATGAATTTTATGTTTGGCGCTGATAACAAAGATACTTCCAAAGTGGTTTTTGTAACGTCTACGATCTCTGGAGAGGGAAAATCATTTGTAACAACTAATCTTGCTCAGATTTTATCAATGTCAGGAAAAAAGGTATTGTTAATTGGCGCAGATATTAGAAGTCCCAAAGTACTGGATTATTTGGGTTTATCGCACTTACAACACACTAACGTCGGAATTACACAGTTCTTGATAAACCCTGATATGGATGTGGATAATATCATTATTAAGAAACCCGGTAACTATGATTTTGACGTGGTTTATTCAGGATATATAGCGCCTAATCCTGCTGAATTATTAATGAATGGACACTTCGATGATGTAATTAAATATGCGCGAGAACATTATGATTACATTCTGGTTGATACAGCACCTGTGAGTTTGGTAACAGATACATTGTTAATTGCACATAATGCAGATCTTACGCTATACGTTTCTCGTGTAAACTATCTAGACAAACGTTTACTTCAAGTGCCGCGTGAACTCTATGTGGATGGCAAATTAAAAAATTTAGCCTCCGTGGTGAATGATGTTGACTTTGCTCGTGGTTATGGTTACGGATACGGTTATGGCTACGGATATGGTGACAAAGGAGTAAAGAAGACCGGACTTCCAAAGGTGTGGCAAAATTTGAAAGATCGATTTAATATAAAATAAAGGTTCATAAATTCTAATTTTGGCCTTATTGTTGTTGAACCCCAAGTCGAAGATTCGACTTGGGGTTTTTATTATATTATAATGATGCCTTAGCCGTTCTATTGTTAATTTTATACACTCAACCAAATGAAAAAACTTCTCATTTTTAGTTTTATTGGAATTTTATTTTTAACGGGTTTAACCGCCTCAGCTCAGTTCTCAAAACCATTAAGTGTTGGAGCAGGTGCAGGTAGTACCATCAATTTAACAGATTTAGGGAATATAGAATCCAAATTTGCATTTTATGGAGAATTGGATTATCTATTCACACCTTTCATTTCTGTTGGATTGCATGGAGAAAAAGGGACATTGGCTGGAAATGGATATGATAGTGATTTTAAGAATAGATATTTTGCTGGAAATATAAATGGAAAAATCCGTGTAGGTCAATTTTTGGGTGAAGCTAAAAATTATAGCTATTATACACTACAAGCAAATATGCTATCTCGTATCCTTTCTAATGTGTATCTAGGAGCTGGAGTAGGATTGGTTAAAAATCGCATTACTAGAAATATTTCGCAATACTACGCAAACTATTTGGAATCCGTGGGAGGAGAGATAAGTAATGATGTAGGTAAAATTCATTTTGTAGTCCCTTTAAATGTGGGCGTTGATATTCCATTTGGTCGTACCCTGTATGGGCCACAATGGGCAATTAATGTTAATTATCAGCACACTTTAACGTTTAACGATAATCTTGATGGCATTATTAATAGCAATAATGATCAATACGGACTGATATCTGTTGGTGTAAAATACGCTCTATTTAACCTTAAGTAGGACAGTTTAAAATCTAAATAGTAAAAATGATGAATATATTTAAGAAGTATAATAGCAATCGCCTTTTGGGACTTTTATCCTTAGCTATATTAATTGGTTTCGCCGCTTGTAAATCGAATACATCGATGTACAAGGCGCCCAAAGTAAATGCTTTTAGAGGTGGAAAACTTCCGCCGCCTCCAGGAATGGTTTATATCCCTTCCGGTACAATATTGTTCAAAGGGTCATTGGATAGCGGTAATGTGGGTAAAAACGTGAGCGTAAGTGCATTCTTTATTGATGAAGCAGAAGTGACGAATAAGCAATATCGCGAATTTGTGAACTGGGTTGCGGATTCCGTTGCCGTAACCGATTATTTAAATGATGACCAGTATTTCTTGGATATTGCCGGTGAGCAGGTTGGTCAAAAGCGTATCAATTGGGCAAAGGTCAAAAAAGTATCGCCGATATGGAAAAGCAATGATCCAAGTATACAGGAGCGAATCGCCCCCATGCTCGAAATGCAAGGCAATAGACGTGCACTCAATCCTGA
>JAITLV010000331.1 GCA_031277685.1 Sphingobacterium sp.
CGGGATTTCAAAAAAGCATTTACCATGACTCCACAACGATGGTTAACGCATAAACGTTTGGAACTTGCCTATTATCAGCTTACCGAAAAGAAAAAAAAACCACTGGAAGTTTGCTATGAAGTAGGATTTGAAAACCTTTCTCATTTTTCATTTGCCTTTAAGAAGCAGTTTGGGTTTGCACCAAGTCTGCTAAAAAGTAGACTCTGACATTAAAATAAAATTACTGTAAACTCTTCGGCAAACTTTTCAAAGCTTGAAGCTCCAGCAAGAATTCCTTTTTTTCCTTTGAAATAATCTTCCAATAACCCACCATTCCTTAAAGTGATCCCTATGTCTATGATATAAGTATTTGCCATTTTTGGGGTCATTCCCTGCTTGAGCAGATTTTCAGACAACACCTGATCTGGAAATTCAATCCATTTCAGATCAGGAAATTTTGTATCCCTTCCCAATATGTTGGTAATTTCATATCCTGTGATTTCGGTACTTACTACGTAGGCACTGGATTTTCCAATGAAATTATTGTTATGTAAGGCTTCAAATATTACTTGCGCAATATCATGGGAATGAGAAAGAGCCAAAATAATGTTTCCACCAAAATTATTTCCAATAATATGCTGTTGTCGAATCATATCAGCTGCTCCATAAAAATGAGAATAAAACAATCCGGGGCATAGATGTAATACATTTGTTCCTTGAATTGAATTAAACTCTTTTTCGTTTTTGAAGTTGACTCTAGCAGGCCCCGGTCCATCCACAAGATGTACATCAATGCCACTTAAGTTTACTACATAAGGAATATTGTTTTCAATAATGGCTCGAACATATCCTGATCCAACTTTTATGATTTCTCTAGCTGTCTTATAACTTGGCGGGATCATCGTATAGACTGCATCTGCATTTTAAAGCAGGAAGACTTCGTTGCAGGGCCGTATTATGTATTTGTCGGTCCAAATTTAGATTTTTTTTTATCAGAGATGGCTGAAGAATTTAAACTGGCCATTTGGAGCTCTGCGGATGATGCTGACGTGCAAGAGCTTGTTGATAAAATAAAACCAGCCGCTATTGATTTTGAGTTTATCTGGGGAAGATCCCGCACAACAAAAAAATGGAAAAGTGTAACAGATGAATACTATTACGTTAAAAGAAGGCTGTCCAAAGTGAAACGAAACGGGCTTCTTATTGGAAAGAACGCTTATAATAGATGATATCGCTGACAAATCAATGTTGAAATATGGTAATGCAATCCAAATAACTGAATTCACAGGAAATGCTGACGATGATGAGTTACTCCTTTTGGCTTCTTATTTAAAGAAATTTAAAAATGTTGAAAATGTCCGACAAATGGACAAAAGATTCTTAACCACCCTAGTAACGGTTGTTTTTTTAATTACTGTACCCATTGTGGGAAGCTAGCCAGAACTCCAACAGCAAAACAATGTCGTTCACTAACTTAATCTATAATGAAAATCCACAACGTTAGCGACGTATATAGAAAATTTGGATACAACGATATCAATCTGAATTTAGCAGATGTACTTGTATTGGCTGGAGATACTTATCTAGGTGTAAAAGCGGTCAGCTTGCCCAAATCACTTTCATTGGATATACCAATCATTTATGTGCTAGGCAATATGGGTATTATAAAGGAGCATATCCGAAAACACTAGTTAAAATCAAAGATGCTGCAGAATAATTCAAATATCCATGTGCTGGAAAATGAATCTTTGGGGATCAACCACATTTGTTTCCATGGCTGCACACTATGGGCTGATTTTTCCTTAAAGGGCAATCCTGCGGTATACGGATTGCTATGCCAAAGCCTTATGAATGATTATAAGAAGATCAGATTAGGCGACAACTATGCCAAATTAAGAAGCATCGATACGTTTAGAATCCACCAAACTTCGAGGCAATGGCTAACGGAAAGCCTTAGTGTCAGTGAAGCAAAGCATAACATCGTAGTGACGCATCATGCACCAAGTATTCAATCCCTGCCAAAGATATATTTGGACGACCCTATCAATGCCGCCTACGTCTCGGATATGGAAGACCTTATAATAAAGCACCAACCCTCCTATTGGATTCATGGTCATTTGTATACTCCTGTAAACTATAAAGTCGGCAAGACCGAAATTATATGCAGTCCTCACGGCTATATCAGTGAACCGCATAATGGATTTAATAGTAGTCTTATCATTGACGTATAAAAAAGAATGAGAAAGGAACAAATAGAAATACTATTGCCGGGAAAAGTTAATCAATTTCCATATCCGATAAATACATCCACAACGAAAAAAGACGTTGAAGCGATGACGGATTTTGAGGAACTTAGTCTGATGATCGTAGCTAGGTCATAAGACAAAAACTAGGGCTTTGTAGACGATAGCCGTAAGATATCAAAATATGGTATAAAACTCTATCGGTAAAAGATGGCTCAGGAAATATTACACCTAATAAAAATATGGGAGAGTGTACACCTAAAGACTATGGGGAAACTCTTCAAGAGTCCGATTTAATCTTCACGGTTCAAACTTGAAAGCGCAAATCTTTAAATAATAAAAAAAGAAGTGTCAGATCTAATTCAGACACTTCAAAATAGGTGGAGTAATCTCCTTAACCAAAATAGTCACAAACAAACCATTTAGTAAACGATATAAAGCGATATTGCGATTATAGCACTAAAAAGAAGCAAATAGCCCCCATTTGAGCACAGCCTATTTGGGGTCAGAAATATTACAGTTCAAATTCTGGTTCATTTGGATTACTCTG